>NZ_SMUS01000001.1 GCF_004353185.1 Clostridium cuniculi
AAGAAAAATTTGTAGCACAAAACATTAACTATAAAGTGGCGCGTTATAAGCAAACACATGTAAAAAGAAAAAAATGAAATATTTATTTGGAGGTATCATTGAAATTAAGCCGTAGAATTTAATAATTGATGGAGTAAAGTTGCGTAAAAAAGTTTTTACTGTTTGAGCCAATAGCGAGTTTAAAAACTTTAGCAAACTTTACGGAATCAATTATATAAATTCTAGGTGAAAATTTCACCATTACCGGAAAATAAATATTTCATTTTTCGCTTCCATGTGGTGCGCAATATTATTCAATTGTTTATCTTCTTAAATATTTATTAAAACTTTACTTATTTTAAATGAATACAAATAGTTATCTTAAGCAAACTATAAATACAAAAAAAAATTTAAGGAGATGTTTTATATGAAAAAAAGATTTAAAGTACTATCTTTATTACTATTATCTTTATTATTATTTGGATTAGTTGGATGTGGTAATAATACTACTAATAATAGTACTAATAATAGTACAGCTAATGATTCTACTAAGAATAATGCACCTACTAATCAAGAATATTATGACTACTTAACAGAAAGATATAATCATTACTTTAACAATGATACTCTTGACACGACATATGATATTTATGTAGACAATTTTACATATGATAATACATATGATGAATTTATAACTGCATATAATGGCTCTTATGAACAGTTAAAAACAAACTTAGAAGCTTTTAAGAGTGATTTAGAGAATAATGTTGTAAAAGGAAATGCTGAAGTTGATAAATATAATCAAGAAGTAATAACTGCTGTTGATAAAGCTATTATTGCAGTTGATGATTATACTGGAACTTTTGCAGAAAAAACAAAAGATTATGCCACTTTATCTAAAGATGAAGTAATAAAAGGCTTAAAATCATTAACATTAGGCGCACATGATGCTAGAGTAGATTTAAAAAATTTAGTTGATGATGCTAAAAATAAACTAGGAATAAAATAGAGACAGATAAAAAACTTCAATTCTAAATAAATTGAAGTTTTTTTATCTATTTATTTTAAAATATTATAATTAAACTATTAAAATTGGATAATCTATAGTAAATATTAGAAATCCATTTATAATTTCAGCCCTGATTTCTCCGTTCATCTTTTCTATTAATAACTTTGTTATTGTTAGTCCAAGCCCTGAGCTAGAGGTACTTCTTGCTGTATCCTTCATATAAAATCTATCAAATAAATTTTCTACTTCTCTTTCTGTTAATTCGTCAATACTATTAATTAAAATAATTTTGACATTATGTTTTGTTTTTTCCAAAGAAATTTTAAATTCTCCCCTAGAGTACTTAATTGTGTTTTGAAATAAATTAGTAAAGACTCTTTCTAAAGCAGTTTTATCAGCTTCTACAAACACTTCCTCATTTAATAAATTTATTTCAACATTAATATTTTTATTTTCAAAATCATTATAAAACAAAAGAATATGTTCTCTTATCTCTTTATTTATATCTATTTTTTCCATATTAAACTTATATTCATTAGCTTCTAATCTAGATAAATCATAAAATACTTCAACTAATTTATATAACCCATTTGATCTTCTCTTTATAATAGATAAATATTCATCTTTCTCTTCACTACTTATATTTACATCATTTAAAAGTTCTAAATATCCTAATATAGAAGTTAATGGTGTTCTTAAATCATGTGAAACATTTTCAATTTCCTCTCTTATTTTACTTTCTCTCCTAATATATCTAATTTTATTACGTTGCGCTTCTTCCAAATATTCATTCATTACCATAATGAGATTCTCAAAATTCTTATCATACGAAAAATATGTTAATCTTCTATTCAACTCTATATTTTCACAAATTTCTTTAAGTTCTCTTGTTGAAATCTTAATATTTTTATAAAGTAAAAAAAAGCGTGCAGAAAAATACACACTAGGTATTAATAAAATTAAAAGTATACATATCATTTTCTACACACCCCCTCTTATTACTTAATTTCTCTTCGCTTAAACATTTCTAATCCTAAGAAATAGAATATTAAACAAAATATAATCCCTACAATAATTGACTTTATAATTCCGCCTTGAGTTATAAATCCTAAAACCAACTTATTAGTTTCCTCATTAAAACTAATATCACTAATTAAATTTAATGGCATGTAATTAGCTATTACCTTACAAATTTCACTTCTACGTCCAGCCATTAATAATAAACTTGGTATTATTACAATTATAGCAACCCAATATCCAATAGCATTTATCTCCTTATCAGTAATAAAATAAAAACAATTTGCTATAGTTAAAGCAACTAATAATAATGGTATAGATGCTATCATTGCTTTAATTAATATAGTTAAATACTCTATTCCACTATTTTCAAGAAGCATATATGCACTTATTATAAATGCAGAACTCACAAATACTCCTACTATTAAAGCATATACTAAACTAATTAAAAATTTAGATAAATATATGGCATTTCTTGATATCCCAAATGAAATTGTATTTTTTAAAGTATGATTTTTATATTCTTGACCAAATATTAAGTTTACAACGCAAACACAAAGAACCATAGGTATTTTCATATTTGCATATAAACTACTAAATGCATATTTAGTAGTATTATAAGGGAAAGTTGAATCTAAATTACCAAACATCCATAAGATTACATTTAAGAATACAACAAACAACATAACCCCTAATATAAACATATAATTTCCTTTTGAATGTAAGTTTCTATATATTTCACTTCTAAAATAATTAAGCATTTTTAACTCCCCCAATCAAAGATAAATAATAATTTTCTAAATTTGCACTCTTTTCATTTATACTTTTAAGTCCTATACCATTTTCTACTGCTAATCTACTTATTTCTTCATTAATTGGGTCTTTTTCAAATAAATGAATTAATCCATCTGGCATAATTTTATAATTTTTATATCCTAATTTCTCTTCTAAAAGTACAGAGAACTTTTTAGGGTTTGTAACATTAATTTCCAAATAGCTTCTACATCTTTCATTTAATTGTTTTAAACTTAGTTCCTCTACTAGCTTTCCTTTGCTTAAAAATCCATAACATGTTGCTATATTATATAACTCTGATAGAATATGACTTGATATAATTATCGTTATATTCTTTTCTCTATTTAACTTTAATAATAAATTTCTTATTTCAATAATTCCACTTGGATCTAACCCATTAATAGGTTCATCTAAAATTAAAAGTTCAGGTTCTCCTAATAATGCAAGAGCAAGTCCTAATCTTTGTTTCATTCCTAAAGAAATATTATTGAATTTCTTTTTCTTAACTTCTAATAATCCTACTTCTTTTAATATTTTATCAATATTTTTTTTACCTGGAATACCTCTTTGAAGTCTATAATACTCTAAATTTTCTTCTATTGTCATTTTAGGATAAAAACTTGGATTTTCAATTATTGTACCTATTCTTTTTCTTACTTTCACTATATTTTTTTCACTTGCTTCACCTAATAATTCAAAGCTTCCATCACTAATATTAGATTGACCACTTAATATTCTAAAAAGTGTTGTTTTACCAGCTCCATTATCTCCTACCAGTCCATAAATTTCACCTTGATTAACTGTAATACTAATATTATCTAGTACTATATTTTCTCCATATTTCTTTACTAAATTATTAGTTTTTATAACTTCTCTCACATTATTCTCCTTTCAGATATTTTTAATTATTTTTATACTTTGTTATTTCAATATTAATGATATAAAAATAGCTTAAATAAATCTTCAAGAAAGTTTAAAGAAAGTTTAAAGATTTTAATTTTTATTCATCTTAAAGCCAATTCCCCATACAGTTTTTATGTATTCTTCTTGTATTACTTCTTTAATTTTCTTTCTAATATTGCTTATATGAACATTTACACTATTATCCTCGCCATAATATCCATTTTTCCATACTTTACTATATAATATTTCCCTTGAAAACACCTTATCTGGATTTTTTACTAATATACTCAATATCTGAAATTCATATGCTGTCAAAGATAAAACTTTATCTTTAACTCTTACTTCTCTTGCTTCTTCATCTAAAATTAATTCTTTAAATTTATATATTTTAAATTCTTTTTCTTGTAATGAATTACTTTTATATCTTCTTAATTGTGAATTTACCCTTGCAATAATCTCTTCACATTGGAAAGGTTTTGTTATATAGTCATCTGCACCAATATTTAAAAGATGTACCTTATCTTCTAAGGAACTTTTTGCAGAGATGACTATTATAGGCATATTTTTCTTTTCTCTAATATTTTTTATAAGTTCTTCTCCACTAATTCCAGGTAGCATTAAATCTAATAAAACAACATCGAATGATTTCATATCCATTCTTAAAGCAGCTTCACTTCCTGAAAAAGCTTGTACAACTTCATAATTATTTTTCTCTAAACTTTTTTTAATTAAATTATTTATATCAACATCATCTTCAACAACTAAAATACTTTCTTTCAACATAACGCTCCTCATGTATTAAAGATTTTTTCTATTATATAATTTAATTATAACTTAAATTGTATTTTTTTTATATTTTAACTAATTTTTATTTATCTATTTTTCTACATAACTTCTTTAAAAGAAACAGCATTAAACTCTAAATCCATATACTAACTTTTTATATTTATATTAACTAAAATGAATAAATACACTTTTCATTGATTACCATAATAAATAATAAATACTATAATTAAGAGGTATATACTAATGAAAAAAAATATTAAACTTTTCTTTATTTTTTTATTAACTACTATAATTTTATTAACAACAATTTCATTTCCAATCAATGCTCTATCTGATGTTAATATTATTCAAGATTCAGATAACTCCACTTCACTACCAAGTCACTTTCGCAAAACTACTGATATATCAAAAGCTTCAGCTCTTAAAGCAGTAAATATAAAAGGCTTAGAACAACTCAATATATCTGGAAGTGGTCAATTTACTCCTGCTAATTTACATTTATTAATTGAAAGTATTGATACTCAGCTCCCTATAATAGATATTGATTTAAGAGAAGAGTCTCATGGATTTATTAATGATATTGCTATTAGCTTTGCCAACTCAAATAATAGTGCAAATGCTGGACTTACTTTAAATGAAATTATTGAAAAAGAGAACAGAGACTTATCTTCTATTAAATTAAATGAACCCTTAACTTTATATAATAATAAAAAAACGCTTGTACCAACTTCAGTTAAAAACGAATCTACATTAGCTCAATCAAATAATATATCTTATATTAAAATTCCTGTAACAGATGGAAATCTTCCTAGTAAAGATATGGTTGATTATTTTATTGATGTTGTTAATAATACTACAGAAAATACTTGGTTTCATTTTCATTGCAAAGCTGGAGTAGGTAGAACAACAACATTTATGATAATGTATGACATTATTAAAAATGGTAATGAGGTTAGCTTACATGACATTATTGGACGTCAAGTATTACTATCAGGTATTTCCCAAAAAGACTCTGTAGGTTTTTATATAGGTAAAAGATATGATTTCCTAAGTGAATTTTATAATAAATATAAAGGTTGTAAGCCTACTCTCTCTACAACTAATTCGATTAATACTATAAATTCTACAACCCAAACTGTTAACTCAATAAATTGTAGCTGTAATATTTCTATAGAAACTAATGACTCTTATATTAAAAATGATATAATTCCTAAATTCCTTTATGTTATATCTGATAATAATATGACTAAAGCGGAACAAACAATGATAGCAACTCTTCAAGGTCTTATATCATCAAAATCTGAAGATCAAATTTATATTCTAAGTTCTACTGAACCGGATTATAAAATATGGCTTAAAGATTTAAATAAGAATTATAAAGTTAAATATAAAATAATTGAAGACCCTTGGAAACTTATAGATAAATTTAAGTCCCAAGTTGATGGATATGTTTTATACAGTAATGTAAAAGAACATTCAATAAATAACGCTTGTACTCTAGCCTCTTTAAAAAATTCTATCGCTATTGATGAATCCATAGAATCTATATTAAATAATCATGGTATAACAACTTTGATTGAAGATTGCAGAGACACTGATAAGTATTGGGCATTTAATAACCTTTGGAATTCTGGTTTAAATCACTCCACAGTAATAGAATTACCTAGCGACAAATACATATCATTAAGGGACTATGCAATTCTTTCAAAATCATTAGTTTTTTATGAAGATGATATAAATGATAGTACTTTTAGGGAAAGCATTTTTAGCTCTATGGATGATGGTGGCCGAATATTAGGCTGGGGACCTGATGAACATACTAACGTTTCAATTGCTTCTAGCTTTGGAATTGATATGATTGCTGCAGATTGGTCTTATAACCTTTCAGTATTAAGCTCATATCCTTCAACCCCTAAAACCCAAAGCATTAATGAAAAACTACTTGAAGAAGATGGTTTTCATTATGTTACTTTTATAATGTCTGATGGCGATAATCAGCAATGGCTTCTCGGAAGTAATTTTAATGCAAAAAACTGGTTTGGATCTCCTTATAGAGGTAATTTTAATTTAGGCTGGTCTTTAAGCCCTTCATTATATTATTTAGCTCCTACAGTTTTTAATAAATATTATGAAGCTGCAAGCTCCTCAAAATATAATGATAATTATATAGTTGCTGCTTCAGGTAATGGCTATATATATCCTAGTAAATATCCTTCTGAAAAATTAATTAATTATACTAAACGACTTAATAAATATATGAAAGATGTTGATGAACATATTGTATTAATTCTTGATGATGAATCTTTTTATAAAAAAGATTTATGGGATAAATATACTTGTAATTCTAATATAGATGGCCTCCTTTATTTGAATTATGATATAAACAATGCCTATAAAGGAAAAATAATTTGGTCTAATGATAAACCTATAATTTCTTGCCGAGACTTACTTTGGGCTAATATAGAAGATGGAAATCAGTTACTTTCTAATATTAACGATAGAATTAATTTAGGCTATACAAATATTAAAGATCCAAACTCTTATACCTTTGTATATGTTCATGTTTGGAGTAATACAATGGATAATGTTAACGATGTTATAACTAAATTAAATAAAAATCCTAAAGTTAGAATTGTAACTCCAGATACATTCGTTAAACTAATTCAAAATAATATTTCACATAATCTATAAAACAAAAAATCTCATAGATAATTATAAAATTTCTATGAGATTTTTTATAAAAACTTTTTATTGTAATACGGAAGATAAGATTATATTACAATTACTTAACTTAAATGTTAGTTGCTAGATTAAAACTTATAATCCAACTATTAATAGGATAAATTCTTCTCTTTTTGCACAATAGATAAGATAAATCTTAATATATATTACGTAAATATACTTAATTATGTTACATATTTAATCATTTATTTTTTAGTATAATTATATAAATTAAGTTACTCTTAAAATAATAAAAGGCTTCATTAATCTTAATTAATAAAACCTTAAAATCTATAATTTTTATAAACAAAAACCTCCTGTATTTTATCTTTATTATTACTCTTATTATAATTTATCATTTAATATTCTAACCTTTAAACTTTATATTCTTTATTATTATCATATACCAAATACAGGTTGATTATTATCTCTAGCTAGTATCCCTTCTGCTGCTTTAATATAATAAATACATGATATTAAATCTAATAAATTAGCATTATTTATTAATATATTAGGCTCTAAAGAATATGGAAATTCTCCATTAAGTTTTTTATTATAAACTGTATTATACCTAGTAAATGCTATTTGTATAAATAAAAGTTTAATTAAGAAAAAAATATACGTAGCTTTTAAAACAGTCTTATCCGGAGTAACTTGTAACATCGTATTACTATTATCTATATCATTGTTATCTTTATATTTGTTATAAATAACTTCTCTACCTTGAAAATTAGCTTGTATTAATAATAACTGTCCATATATAACAATTAATGTTCCTCTTAATTGTATTTCTAATAAAAGTAATGACTCTATATCTTCTTCACTAAAATCTTCTCTATTATATGTTGAACTATTATTTTCATTAGAATAATCTGTATATTTACTTGAATTATTTTTACTTGTATAAGAATTTTTAAATCTATATGATTTGTTTTTTCTCTTATTCTTAGCCATTTTTTATATCCTCATAATTAATATTCACATTTTATCATATTATAAAAAGTTTTATTTTGTTATTTAAATTTATTTTTCATAATCTAATTAACAATTATATAAACAATAAAATATTAACTATTTTATAGAAAAAAATTACTACATCTTATATAAAGTATATCTATATAAGATGTAGTAACTGAATTTTATTTTTTATATGTCACTTGAATAGCTTTAGCTGAAGCTTGGGGCGGATTTGATTTTGTCATAGCTTCGCTTAATATAAATAATACCACGTCACCTTTTTCTACCTTAAATACTTTAGGATCAACCTTTTTAATGTCTATTTCTTCACCTTCCTTTGGACATTCATTTGGAATTATTAATGTTTCATTATCTACAACTGCTATTAATTCTTGATCTTTTACTGTAAGTCCCTTAAGATATCCTTTAACCTTTATGTTTAAAGTATTATCATTTTCATTTCTTTTAACTTCTTCAACCTCTCCCATAAAAATTGCATTAGGTTCTGGTCTCTTACTTGCAAAAACATTACAACTACATATTAATAAAAATAATAAAGTTAATGCTAATATTCTCTTATGCTTCATAATATCCTCCTTAGTTAAATTTAAGTCAATAATACTATTATTCTTCTAAAAAATAATAAGTATTCATTTTAATAGAAATATAAATATTCATTCTCTTCTTTCCGAAAGGAACTGTTAATTTTATTTCTATATTTTTAATACCATTGATTTAATCATTTACATACTGTATTATTAAATTAGATATATATGGAAATAAGGAGGGGTTTTATGGGAAATATGTTTAATTCAGATAGCGGCTTTTCTAAGATTATGAATAAAATTGCTGATTGGTTTATTTTAAATATTTTATGGATATTTTGTAGCATTCCTATAGTAACAATAGGAGCCGCAACCACAGCTTTATATTCTGTTAATTTAAAAATTATTGATAATGAGGAAGGAAATTTAATAAAAACATTCTTTAAATCATTTAAGGAAAATTTCAAAAAATCAACAATAATATGGTTAATCATTCTGATAACATCTATAATTTTAGGTGTTAACTTAGTTTTTTGGCTAAAGTGTGGTTTATCACTATCATACTTCGCATTACCATTTATATTTTTTTCTTTACTTATTTTTTTATTAGTCACTCCATATATATTCCCAATATTAACAAAAACTAAATGTTCTATTTTAAATACTTTTAAGTATTGTTTCGTTATTTCATTAAAAAATCTTCCTTATAGCTTACTTATTACCTTATTTGGAGCATCTATATTATTTGCAACTTTTTACTTTCCAATAGTATTTTTATTTATGCTTCTTTTAGGAGTAGCATTGCATAGCTATATGGTATCCCGTATTTTTTTAATTGTCTTTAACAAAGATATAAACTTATTTAATAAAATTATCTCTTAATTTTATATTTAAATAGAAATACCATCTACCTTTTTCTGATAGATGGTATTTTTATATTATTCTATTTAACATATATGTGTAATAATTACTTTTTAACTTTCTATTTTTTATAAGTATTTTTATATAACTATATAATCTATTACCTTAATTATATATATAAATCAGGCACAGTAAAAATATCCATTTTTTCATTTACTGTTGAGTATATAGTTTTTTTAACATCTAATAAAAATTCTACTGAAGCTGTGAATGTGTTACTAGAAAAATCATATTCACTATCTGCAATTGCACATTCAGCTCTTAAAAATCCATCATATTCTTCATGTATAGTTACTTTTTTATATTCTTCTGGCAAATATATTTTTCCACAAAAATCTAATCCAACATCTTCAAATATAATTCCTGTATACGGTGTAGTGCTAGAAATGGCTTTAAACTCTTGCTTTCCTATTGTTCCAAATAATATTACTTGTAAATTACATATATAAAACTGTGCTTCATTTTCTAAAACTCTAGATTTTACTTCATTCTTTTTATTTGTCCTCGAATTAAATTTAGCAGTATAAACATTGGCTGTGAATTTATCATAAAAAGTTTCTTCGCAACACTTATATCCAGTTCCTGATTTTGCTGAAAAAATTACTTTTTCAAAATCCACTAATTCTTTTTTTTCAACCTCTATCATTCCTATAAAATCATAATTTATACTTATTTTATCTATAGATATAGAATCACCTTCATTATATTTATAATTAAATGAATTAACTATTTT
Source organism: Clostridium cuniculi (assembly GCF_004353185.1). Lineage (GTDB taxonomy): Bacteria > Bacillota > Clostridia > Clostridiales > Clostridiaceae > Clostridium > Clostridium cuniculi. Next base: position 10,367 of record NZ_SMUS01000001.1, read on the forward strand.
AAATTCTCCTTTTTCTTCAACCCTATATTTAAAATCTTCTACTGTAATATAATCAATTATTTTTTCATTTATTACTTTAATACATTCAGCTTGATAAATATCTACATCCTCAAATATTAAATTATAGGAATCTTTTAAATTACAATTATCTTTAAAACTAATTTTTTTATAACAATTTGGATAGCAATAAACAACTTTTCTCTTATATGACATTACTTACCTCCCTTAATTTATAAGATTAATAAGATAATAATTTAAGATTTTCTACTTCATATTATGATTTTTAAGTAGCTAAGTTTCCTTTTGTAGATTTACTTTCTAAGTTTAAATCATTATAGTAAAAATTTTTTATACTAATGTAATTAAATAATTTATATTTAATCTTTATCAAAACCTGTATAAATATGTCTAAAAATAATTTATGTTTTAGCACAATTTGTCTATAAGTACATATTATAAAATTGAGAAAGATATATTTCTTTAATAAACACTTATAAAAATAATGTACTTTGGAGGAAAATTATGTTAAACAATAGTAATAATAATAGCTGTATGACTAAAAAAGGTTGTAATGAACAATGTTCATGTCCTAAACCTGGAAAATCTATATTAAGTTGCGGATGTGGTGCTGCTGGTCCTTTACCTGTATTAGACTTAACTGGTGCTAGTATAGTAAATCCTTATTCTGTTGCAAGCACATCTATTGATACAAGAGGAATGCACTGTCCAACAGTATTAATTAACTTTACTGCATTAATCAATGTTCCAGCAGGAGTTTTCCCAAATATAACATTTAGATTAGTAAGATGCATTAATGGTTGCTCTCAATATGTAGGTGGAAGCTACAGCTATAGTGATGCAATTGATGTTTTGCATAGTGAATCTTTTTCTTTCCAATTCTGCGACTGCGGAGAATGTTGTGGATGCGCAACTTACTCTGTAGAAATATCTAATGCAAGCTTATTAGTAGCAGGAACAACAGTTAGTGGTACTATTTCTGCTTTAGCCGTAGAAAAATCTTGCTAAGCTTTGCTTAGATATTAAATTGGAGGTAATCTTATGAATTCTGTATGTGAAATAAAAAAACCAGGAAATTCCGTATTAAACTGCGGATGCGGATCAGCAGGTCCACTACCAATATTAGATTTAGCAGGAGCTAGTATAAGAAATCCATTTTCAGTAGCAAGTGTAACATTAAATACAAAATGCTTAAAAAATCCTAAGGTATTACTTCGTATTACCGCATTAATAAGCGCTCCATTAGATGTATTAACAAGCATAACTTTTAGAGTAAAGAAATGTTGCTCTGATGGTTGCTCTCAATATGTAGGTGGATCTTATACTTCAAGCTCATTAATTAATGCTTTATCAGGAAAATCATTTGAATTTCAAATTTGTGACTGTAGTGTATGCTGTGAATGTTGTACCTATACACTAGAAATCTCAAATGCAACTTTAGCACAAATAGGAACAACTGTTAGTGGACAAATTACAGCCTTGGCAGTTGAAGAACACTGCTAAATTTTTAAGAAGCTTTATATAAAAGTACGAGATTATTCTATTATGATAAGTTAATATAAGGTTTACAATAAAAATGGAAGTCAAGGTAATGAATAATATTTAATTCTTTACCAGACTCCATTTTTATTTTTTATTAACATACATAAGAACAAAATAAAAATTAATTTCATAATATATTAAAATAAACACTACTAAACTAGGAGTGATTAATTTTGAAAAATTCTAATAAAATTATTTGTTCCGCAGGAACCACTATAAATAAATATAATCTAAAAACTAATTTAAAAAATAATAATTTATTTGTAGGAATAACTTATAATAACTTTAATACAAAGAATGAATACTTAACAATTTTAAATTTTGATTTATGTAATATTAATTTAAATTCATTTGATTCAGCATTTTTAAATCTCTATATAAAAGATTCAAAATTTATAAATAATAAGCCTATGCTTGTATCAATCTGCGAAAATTTAACATCTTACAATGATCTGCTTATTAATCCACAATTTATATCCAAAACAAAATCAACTTCAAATACAAATATAAAAATTAATTCTTATGATATAAATAAATATATAAAAATAGATATTACTCCTATATTAATATCTATTTTATCTAATAATAGAAAATCTAGCTTAATTGTTAAATCATTAAATTCAACATTAAATACAATAATTAATTTTGATTCATTTTATTCAGATAATCCACCATTTATAGAACTTATAAATTTAAATGAAACAAATATAGATCTTGAGTTTAGCAATTTTAAAAATTCAATTAATAATAAAATTTCTAAATTAACTAATATAGTAGATTTAAATACTGTTAATTTAAATAATATAAAAAATGAATTTTCTCAAACAATTAATAAAGTTAATACTGATATTAATAAATCACTACAAAATACTGATGATATAATTTCAGAGATTAATACTATAACCTCTAAATTGTCTAACGATATCTCCTTAATAAATGAAAGTATTTCTATGATTTTAGAGCAAATAGATATTTTAAACAAAGAATTGGATCAAATATCTATAACTCCTATCGACTTAAATAACTTATAAATATATAAATTATTTAACATAAAATCAAGAATATATTCCAATATTATATGTAATAAATAAATATTACTGGAAACCATAATTTCCAGTAATATTTATTAAATAAAACTATATAATTATCTAATATTTTTATAAAAATTAAAATAATTACTACAATTTTAATTATTTAAACTTTTCTTTCTTTTTAATAATTAATCTCTACAGCAATCTTCTCTTCTATCAATTTCATCTTTACAAATACTTTCATCAGAAATTTCACTAGAGCATTTCCTAGAATCTTCTTCTGAACAATCATATCTAGAATCTTCTTTTGATGAATCATAACTAGAATCTTCTTTTGAGCAATCATATCTAGAATCTTCTTTTGAACAATCATATCTAGAATCTTCTTCTGAGTAATCATATCTAGAATCTTCTTCTGAGTAATCATATCTAGAATCTTCTCTTGAATAATCATATCTAGAATCTTCTGGACAACCATTATAACATACATGATTTACTTCTCCAGAATGAGATATAACAGCATTACTCATTGTAAAAACAGCCATCTTTTCAGTTACTGTTGAATACATAGTTTTCTCAACTACTAATAAAAATTCTATAGCTGCTGTAAATGTTTCATTATCATTGCTATATAAAGAATTTGTTGTTGCACATTCAGCAGTTAAGCATCCATCATACTCTTCATGTATAGTTGCTTTTTTATACCCTTTTGGTAAAGTCATTCTTCCGTAAAAATCCAAACTAACTCCATCAAATATAGCTCCTGTATATGGCGCATTACTTGAAATTGCTTTAAATGGTTTATTTCCTATTGTACCAATTAAAACAATTTGTAAATTACTAACGTAGAATTTTACATTATTCTCCAAAACTCTTGATTTTATTCCTTGCTTTCTCTTATCCTTTTCACAGCATCTATTTGTTACAAAAGTTCCTACATATTCATTATAAAGAACTTCATCGTAAATATTATATCCTGTTCCTGGTTCTGCTGAAAAAATAACACTTTCAGAGTTTACTAATTCTTCCTTTTTCTCTTCTGCTATTCCTATAAAATCATAAGTTACTCCTATTTTATCTATACATATAGGTGCTCCTTCATCATAATGACATCTGTCTGTAGAAACTATAGTAAATTCTTCATTTTCTACTCTATATTTAAAATCTTCTAAAGTTATGCTATCAAATATTTTTTCAGTTACTACTGGAACACATTCAGCTTCATAAATATCTGAGTCTTTAACTATTAAATTGTCACAACAATTTAAATCACAATTCTTTTTAAATTTGATTTCTTTATGACAATTTGAACTTTTATCCATACGCCTTCTTTTATTTGACATTATTTTTTCCTCCTAATTTATATCATTAATATTAGACAATAAATTTGTTTTTTCTACTTCATATTATGATTTATAGCTATATATGTTTCCTTTTGATAATTTTTTTTTGAAATTAATTATTTTTTATACAAGCATTTCTCCATATATTTAATAAATTAATTTTGAAATTTAATTATTAATAACATATTAATATAAATAGGAAAATATATATTTAATATATAAAGATATCTGGAGTGATACTATGCCATTTATAAAACAATCCTCAATATTAATTAGGAATTCATTTAATAATTTATATACTATTTCTGTAGAAAATGGAATTTCTATTAATTATGTTAATTCTAATTTTGAAATAAAAAAAAACAAAAAAATTTTATCAGATATTTCATCTCTATCAACTATTTATTTTGATATAGATTCTAATGATAATATATATGGATTATTCACTGAAAAAAATAAATTTCTCAATTATTTACATATAAATGATTCAATTATATCGAAAACATTAATTTTAAAATACGATTCAAATAAATACAAAATTAAATTTCCTTTTATTAAACGTCTTGATAATAAAGTTCATATAATTTACTATGAGATAGATAAAGAAAAGTCTCATTTTTCAGCATTAGTGCATTATTATAAAAAAAATAATATTTGGGTAAAAAGCAACATAGATTTTTTAAATTATACACTTTTAAATAATTTTGAAGTAATAATAAATGAAAACGATTTAAAGATTTATTACTTTAAATTAATAGATGGATATGAAGAACTTTTTGTGGCTAACTATAGTTTTGATAAAGAAAAGTGGGATATTCCTATTCAATTAACTTTTTCAAAAAAATCAAAAGTTTATTTATCACTATTAAAGGATTCGAAAAATATATATCATATTGTATACTCTGAAAAAAATCAAAATCAATTTTACTGTAAATATATGAATTTGTTTTTCGAAAATAAAACTCCTTTTATTCAAAACAATATATTTTTAAGCACTAAAATACCAAGCTTATTCCCAAATATAATTAAATATAAGGATATTCTTTACTGTCAGTGGATGGAATATAATCATTTATATACTACTTCCTCTTTAAATAACGGAGAAAATTGGATTAATATAAAACTATTTAATGAAATCTATAATTATTCTTTCACGCAATTTATATTTAAAAGTAATTCTAATAAAGATGAATATCTAAACGCACCAAAATTCTATAGTTACACTAATTCTCTAAAACTTTTAGGTACTAAAATAAATATTTATTAATAAGATTTATTTTTTAATTAATAAGGCTATATCAAAATTACTTTTGATACAGCCCTATTAATTACTCTATATTATAATTTTTTCTTTTTTAAGCTTATTCCCCCAATAGTAACACTTGCTCCGGCTAAAGCTAATGTAAATAATACATTAATGTCTCCTGTTTGCGGTAATTTTGATGTATTTAAATTATTATTTACAGTTGGCTTCTTTCCAGAATCAACATTTCCTGTATGACCACTTCCCGGATTTTCTGGATTTACTATATCTCCTGGTTCTTCTGGATTTTCTTGCTCTTCATTTTCCTTTGTTTCATCATTATAAAGAGCCTCTACTTGCTTATCTGATAATGCAACATTATAAACTGAAACATTATCAAATTTAGCATTTGCTATATCCATATCGCTCCATATATTCCCACTACCTACTCTTACATCTGTCATTAAAGCTAAAAAATTATCATTAAAACAAGCAGATATATCTTTATCTTGTCTAGCAACTTCGTTACCATCTACATAAACTACTATTCCAGTAGAACTTACAGTATAAGTTACATACTCCCACTTATTTCCTTCTAATGGCTTAGATATTTCTGTTGCATCTGACCATGCTCCATTTGCATTTATTCTTCCAAAAAGGTTAGCACTTATTCTTGTAATTGGATAATTAGGAGTACCATCTTCATTAGTCATGCTTGCTTCAAATAATGCACTATGCTCAAAATAATTTGGATCATTCTTATCTACATTTACCCACATACTTACTGTATATCCCTCTTCATTAATTCCATCAAATGTATCTGTAGGTAATGCTAAGTAATTAACCTTAACTGCACCCTTTTCATTTTTAACCTCTAATACATTTCCTCTTTCTTCATCTTCCACAACTGATACTGTACCAACTAATGTCGCATTACCAACCTTACTACCTGTATTTGCAACTGCTTGATTCTCTAAACTTTCAAAATCATATTTATAAATTGGCTCTACTCCAACTTCCTTTAGAATCCCTTTAACAAGTATAGTAAATTCTTTAGTAACAACTGATTCACCCTTAGTTATCGTTGCAGTTAAAATAACAGTTTCATCTTCTCCTGTACGATTTACTTCTCCTTCATTAGATATACTATTTTCATTGCTTGATTTCCAAGCAATTTTTGTATCATATGCACCTGATGTAGGTAATTCTATGTTAGATTTAGTTACACTTGGAATTTTCTTTTCTAAATCCTTTCCTGTATATTCAACTGATTGTAAATCATCTAATTCAAGCTTACTTCCCCAAACTGATTCATTATTATTCCCAATAGCAGTAAATGTCATAACTTTATTCTCTTCTAATGATTCATCTTGTTGTTTAAAGAATACTCCACTATAAGTTACATCATTTGTAGTAATAGTCATATAATAAGTATCTTCCTCCATAGTCCAAGTACCAGTTATATCCCCACTTACTGTAAAATCTTCATTTAATTTAATATTCAATGTGTTTGCTATAGCACTTGTAGTGGCAGTTCCATGATTAATAAATTGGTAATTTCCAACTATTTCTTCCTTTGAATATCCTGTTTGTGAAATTTCGTCTCCACTATTTTCATAAGGAGCAACTACTAGCCATCCTTCTTTATTTACAAACATTTGATGAACTCTTACCTCATGATATTCAGTTCCATTATCAAATCTTTGATGATGAATTAAATATCTATCTCCATCTTCTTCTAAAAGAACTGAGTTATGACCTGCTGCTTTTAGAGCCGTATCCTGACAATCAAATTTATAATTAGAAATTAACTTAATTCCATAATTAGTATTACTAACATTACCTGGTAATGCTGCATTTCTTCCTTCAGAATCTAAATATGGACCATCTGGATTCTCTGATCTAAATAATCTCATATTATATCCACCATCTGCAGCTAATCCACCATAAGTTACAGTCATATAATAGTATCCTGTTTCCTTATCATATACTACATCTGCTCCTTCCCCTGATTGTGTATAACCTCCTGATATTCTTTTACCAAAATATCTATCTGTAAGATTAAGACTATCTTGATCTGCATCAACTCCTGGATATATAGGTTGTCCAGTAGTATCATCTATTTTTAATATATATACTCCTCCTGACCAAGATCCATAAGTCATCCATAATTGTCCATTTTCATCATAGAATAATTCTGGATCTATTGCATTTGGTGCGTAACTTGTATTATATGAACCATCAGCATTAAACCATGAATCATTTAATCCTTCTATAACACCCTCTTCAATTAATTCATCAATATGCGTATTTACATATTTAGTATTTTTAGTACTATTTGAATCATATGCATCATTTTTAGTAAATCCAGAGTACATAATAGTATCAACATAAGTATATGGCCCCTCAATATTTTGAGATACTGCATAACCTATAGCAGAACGTTTATAAGTAGAAGATGTACAATAATACATCATATATGCACCCTTAGTTCCGTCATCGTTTACATAGTTATCATTCCAGAATACAGTTGGTGCCCAAACAGAAAAACCACCTTTACTATCAGAATCATCTTCACCAGCCCATGCAAATGAACCAGCTAAGTTTTCTGATAAATCCCCAAATATAATATTACCCGGTGTTGTATATCCATTAGTGAACCTAGTCCAATTTTGTAAATCTGTAGATTTTGCTGCATCTATATGAGATCCAAACACATAATATTCATCTCCATCTTTAACTATTGAAGGATCATGTACAGAAACACGGTTTTTAGCGGCTATTTTTTCCTTAGCCGTTGTAATTCTAACTAATCCAAAAGATGATATTAAAACTCCTGTCATTAAAAATGCCAATATCTTTCTTACCTTTTTTGATTTCATAATCTCTTTCCCCCTTTATATCCTATAAATTTTATTAATTTTTAATCTTGCTGTTAATATTGACTCCCTCCTTTAATCTTTATAATAAATTTAAATAAATATCTAAGTATAAATAAAATTAGGCATATATCCAAAGTGATTTTTTATTGATATATGCCTTCAGCTTCTGTATAAATATTATTTACTTTTATAACAATTAAAATTTGCCATTAAATCTTATCCCATTTTTTATTTATATTAGGACAATAATTTTTCTTAACAGCTGCTCTCATTTCAACAAAACAACCACATAACTTGCACATGCCATTTACAAGATTATCGCACTCCATACAAGTATCTAACCTAATCTTATAATCCGCCTCTGGAGTTTTAATATCATTATCTATATTTTTAATATAATCCTGCATATGTTTATATTCGGCATCGCCCATTACTTTATCTAATAAACACTTCTTACAAAATCTATTTTCCATAAATTACTCTATAATAAAGCTAATTACACTACAAGCTGGAATATTAAAGTTTAATCCTTGTGCTGTTAAAACAAAATCTTTAAACTCTTCTGGCTTAACTACTTCTGGATTATCAAATGTATTATATGCATCCATTTTATTAGTTAAAATAGTAGCTGTAACAGATTTAATTGGTCTATCAACTATTATTCCTTCAATATCATATGCTTCATCAATAGATAAATTATTTATAGTTATATTAATTCTACCTTCGGCATCTACAGAAACTGATTCATGTAAGTTAGGAACTTGATTTTTTTCATCAACACCAATCATTTTAGTTTCTATATAACTTTCAACTAATGTTGCTTCTTGATGGTTTTTATACATATTAAATACATGATAAGTTGGAGTTAATATCATCTTTTCACCTTCTGTTAATATAACAGCTTGAAGTACATTAACTACTTGAGCTAAGTTTGCCATTTTAACTCTATCACTATGCTTATTAAATATATTTAAATTAATCCCTGCAATAAGTGCATCCCTCATTGTATTTTGTTGATATAAGAATCCTGGATTAGTTCCTGGCTCAACATCATACCAGCCACCCCATTCATCAATAATTAAATCAACTCTCTTTTCTGGATCATATTTATTCATTATTTCTAAATGTTTATTAATTAACTCTTCCATTTTTAGAGTTTTATTCATACTAACATACCATGTCTCTTTATCAAAACCTGTTGCTGGCCCTTTGTTTTCCCATCCACCTGGATGAGTATAGTAATGTAACGTTAAGGCATCCATAAAGTTTGCCGCTACTTTCATTACTCCTTCAGTCCAATTATAATCATCTACATTTGGTCCACATGCAATTTTATAAAGCTTATTATCACCATAGTTTCTACAGTAAGTTTGATATCTTCTATACATGTTTCCATAGAATTCTGGCGTCATATTTCCGCCACAACCCCAGTTTTCATTTCCTACACCAAAGTACTTAACTTTCCATGGTTCTTCATGTCCATTTTGTTTTCTTAACTCTGCCATTGGTGAAATACCATCAAAAGTTAAATATTCTACCCATTCAGACATTTCTTGAACTGTCCCACTACCAAGGTTTCCATTAATATATGGCTCACATTCTAATTGTCTACATAATTCCATAAATTCATGTGTACCAAAACTATTATCTTCTACAACTCCACCCCAATGTGTGTTTATCATCTTTTTACGATTTTCTTTTGGTCCTATTCCATCCATCCAATGATATTCATCAGCAAAGCATCCACCTGGCCAACGTAATACTGGTATCTTAATTTCTTTTAATGCTTGTACAACATCACTTCTCATTCCATTTACATTAGGTATTTTGGAATCTTCGCCAACATATATTCCTTCATATATACACCTTCCTAAATGTTCTGAAAAGTGTCCATATATTTCTTTACTTATTTTTGATTTTTTATTGTGTGTGTTAATTATTAATCTACTCATAATTCTAACCCCTTATCTTAAATAAAATTATCTATTTAATCTCCAATATAAATCATTCCATTTTAATTCTTTTTCAAACTCTTTAATATTAGTATCTTTACCTATTACAACTGATTCAATTCCATACATATTAGCTAAATCAGTTAATTGCTCTGAGTCTAATTCATAAGAAAATGAAGTATGATGAGCTCCACCAGCAAGTATCCAAGCTTTTGCTCCTACTTTTAATGATGGTTCTGGTCTCCATAATACTCTTGCTACTGGAAGTTGTGGAAGATCTTTTTCAACTTCTTTAGCTTCTACTTCATTTATTATTAATCTCATTCTTCCACCTAAATCAATTAATGATGCACAAACTGCTGAACCTGCTTGTCCGTTAAATATTAATCTTGCTGGAGCTGCCTTATCACCAATTCCTAAATGCTTAACTTCGATTAAAGGTTTGTTAGCTGCAACTGTTGGACAAACTTCAAGCATATGAGCTCCTAAAATCATTTCATTTTCTGGTTCGAAGTTATAAGTATAATCTTCCATGAAAGAAGTTCTAGTATTGTTAGTCATAATTTTCATTAATCTAACTAAACCAGCAGTTTTCCAGTCACCTTCTCCTCCAAATCCATATCCATCTTCCATAAGTCTTTGTACTGCAAGTCCTGGTAATTGTTCCATACCATGAAGCACTTGGAAGTTAGTTGTGAATGCAGTATATCCGCCTTTTTCTAAGAATCTTCTTAAGGCAATTTCTACCTTTGCTTGATATTTAATAGAATTTCTTACAGAACCTTCTGTTTTTCCTGCTTCACAAATTTCATATTTTTCTTCATATACTTTCATTAAGTTTTCAACTTCTTCATCAGTAACCTCATTAATTACTTCTACTAAGTCTCCAATTCCAAAAGCGTCACAAGTCCACCCTAATTTTAATGCTGCTTCAACTTTATCACCTTCAGTTACAGCAACATCTCTCATATTGTCATCAAATCTAGCAATTTTAATATTCATTCCCTCAACATATCCAGCAGCAACGCTCATCCATTTATTTATTTCTTTATGAACCTCTGGATCTTGCCAATATCCAACAACAACTTTTCTATTGTTACCCATTCTTGTATTTATAAATCCAAATTCTCTATCTCCATGAGCTGATTGATTTAAATTCATAAAATCCATATCCATTGTATCCCATGGAATATCTCTATTAAATTGTGTATGGAAATGTAATTGTGGCTTATTTAATATTGATAGTCCTCTTATCCACATCTTAGCTGGTGAAAAAGTATGCATCCAAGTTATGATACCTGCACAATTTTCATCATTGTTAGCAGCTAAGCATACATCATATATTTCCTTAGCATTTCTTACTGTTGTCTTATAAATTATTTCATATTTAATTCCTTCAACATCATTTAATTTACTTACCATTTCTTTAGAATCTAAAGCAACTTGCTTTAAGGTATCTTCTCCATATAAGTCTTGACTTCCTGTTACAAACCAAAAACTATATTTTCTTGTATTAATCATCTTTACCTCTCCCTTTTATATATTTTCCCCTAAGAAAATTAATTATTTTGAACCTTACTATAATCACTTATAAATCTTTCAATTCCAGCTGTAGTTAATGGATGTTTAGCCATATCTTCAATTTGTGCATATGGTATTGTTGCAATATCTACCCCTGATAATATGCATTGAAGAATATGTTCCTTTGTTCTTATACTTGCAGCAATTATTTCTGTTTCAAAACCATAGTTTTCTTTAGCTATGATTAAATCATTTATTAAATCCATTCCATCTAATCCAATATCATCTAATCTTCCAACAAAAGGACTAATATAAGTTGCTCCAGCTTTAGCAGCTAAAATACCTTGATGAACACTGAATATTAAGGTAACATTAGTTTTTATTCCTTCTTGAGATAAAACCCTAACTGCACTTAACCCTTCTAAAGTCATTGGTATTTTAACAACTATATTTTTGCTTATTTTTGCTAACTCTCTTGCTTCTCTAATCATTCCTTCAGTATCTAAGCTCATAACTTCTGCACTTATTGGCCCATCTACTATTTCACAAATTTCTGGAATTACTTCTGCCATTGTTTTATTTTCTTTTGAAACTAATGATGGATTTGTTGTAACTCCATCAATTAATCCCATATCATTTGCCTTTTTAATTTGTTCAACGTTAGCTGTATCTATAAATATTTTCATAATTCTCTTTCCCCCATAAATCCATAGTTATATCTAATAAAATTATTAATACTATGTTAATTTAATTTTTCAATATACTTTATATTTGACTCCTAAGCTTTATTTTTCAAATACTTTACTGCTTCATGCTCAATAGTTAATCCACTTTTATAATCTTTTATAAATTTTTCATATCCAATAATCATATTTTGATTTGGCTCTACTGTTACTGCTTCTGCATCTCTAAAGATAGTGTTATTTAAAAAATCTTCTAAAGAATTATTTTCTTGCTTTTTATCAAGATATAGTGCTAGCAATGCAATTCCCCATGCTCCACCTTCTCCTGCAGTTTCCATTACAACTACAGGTGCTCCTATAGCTGCTGATAAAATATTTTGTGCAACTCCCTTAGTCTTAAATATGCCTCCATGTCCAAGAATTTTATCAATTTTAACATTTTCTTCTTTTGTTAAAATATCCATTCCAAGTTTCATTGCACCAAAACATGTATATAATTGAACTCTCATGAAATTAGCTAAATTAAACTTTGAATTTGCTGGATGTAAAAACATAGGACATCCTTCTGTTAGCCCTATTCCATGTTCACCTGAATAGAAACAGTAAGACATTAAATCACCACAGTCATCATCACCATCTAAAGCTTTTTCAAATAATGTCTTGTATAATTCACCTGGTGTAACCTTTACTCCAAATGCTCCTAAACATTGATTGAATATTTCCATCCAAGCATTAATATCTGATGTGCAATTATTTGAATGTGCCATTGCTACTAAATCTCCTGTTGGAGTTGTAACCATATCTAACTCTTTATGCAATTTAGATAACTCTTTTTCAAGAACTACCATGGCAAATGCTGAAGTCCCTGCTGATACATTTCCTGTTTTCTTAGCTATACTATTAGTAGCTACCATTCCAGTTCCTGCATCTCCTTCTGGAGGACAAAGTTTAGCTCCTGGTTCCAGCTTTCCAGTTGGATCTAAAAGTAATGCCCCCTCCTCTGTTAATGTTCCAGCCTCTTGTCCTGCAACTAAAACCTTTGGAAGAATTTCTTCTAGTGTCCATGAGTATTTATTAGAAGCAATTAATGAATTAAATTTTCCTATCATATCTTTATTATAATTCTTGTTATTTATATCAATTGGAAACATTCCAGCTGCTTCTCCAATACCCATTACTTTTTTCCCTGTAAGCTTCCAATGAACATAGCCTGCTAAAGTTGTAAGAAAATCTATATCCTTCACATGCTCTTCCTTATTTAAAATAGCGTGATATAAATGTGCAATACTCCATCTTTCTGGAATATTATATTGGAATAGTTCTGTTAATTCATTAGCAGCCTGTCCTGTGAAGGTATTTCTCCATGTACGAAATTCAGCTAATTGACTTCCATCTTTATCAAAAGGAAGATATCCATGCATCATAGCACTTACTCCCATAGCTGATAATTTATTTATTCTTACATCATATTTTTCCTTAACTCTTTCTGCCAAGTCTTTATAACACCCTTGAATACCTGTCCAAACTTCATCTAAAGAATATGTCCAAATCCCATCAATTAAGCTATTTTCCCAGTCAAATCCTCCAGTCTCAATAACTGATCCCATTTGATCAACAAGAACTGCTTTTATTCTGGTAGAGCCAAGCTCAATTCCTAGAACAGCTTTTCCTGATTCTAGCGTCTTTTTTACTTCATTTAAACTATTCATGACTCATTATCCTCCTACATCCTCTTTTCTCTATGGAGTTTAATAACCTATTAAACTCCATCAAAGAACACACCCATTATTAACCCTTTAAATTAATTCTTTTACTTTATCTACTACAGTTTCTTTGTTAAATCCAAAGAAATTCATTACCTCATTACCATTACCTGATGCCCCAAATGTATCTATGGATAATACTTCATCAACATATTTGTGCCATCCATATGATGAAGCCATTTCTACAGCTAACTTTTTAACTCCTGGTTTTAACACGCTATTCTTATAAGCTTCATCTTGTATATCAAATAATCTAAAACATGGCATTGATACAACATCAACATATATTCCTTGTTTTTCTAATTCCTTTTGAGAATTTATTGCTAGATCTACTTCTGAACCAGTTGCTACTATTTGAGCTACTGGAGTTTGTGCTGCTTCTGAAATTATATATGCACCTTTTCTAACATTATCTACACAATTAAATTCAGCATTTACATTTATATTCTGTCTTGATAATACTAATACTGAAGGTGTTTCTTTATTTTCTAAAGCTATTTGCCAAGCTGCATTTGTTTCATGAGCATCTGCCGGTCTTATTACATTTACATTAGGTATAGCTCTAAGTCCTGCTAATTGTTCAATTGGTTCATGTGTTGGCCCATCTTCTCCTACAGCTATTGAATCATGAGTTAATACATATACTAATGGTAATTTTTCAATTGCAGACATTCTTATTGCAGGTTTTAAATAATCACTAAACACAAAGAATGTTGAAACAAATGCTCTTAATCCACCATGTAGCATTATTCCATTACCAGCTGAAGACATTCCAAATTCTCTAACTCCAAACCAAATATTCTTTCCATCTGGAGTATCTCTTCTAAAATCTCCTTGATCATTTAAGTAGGTCATATTTGAATGTGCAAGGTCTGCTGAACCACCAAAGAAATTACCATAACTTTTTGCAATGGCATTCATTGTAAATCCTGAAGCATTACGAGTTGAAACTGATTGACCTATTTCATACTTTGGTAATACTTCTTCAAAATTAATATTTAATTCTCCATTAATTGAAGATATTAAACTATTATATTCTTCTGGATAAGTTTCTTTATATTTATTAACTAACTCATTCCATTCACTTTCCTTTTGTTTTCCTCTTGATATAAGATTATTAGCAAAATCTTCTTTTACCTCATTAGGAACAGTAAATGGATCATAAGTCCAATTTAAATTTGCTTTAGTTTCTTCATATTCATTAGATCCTAAAGGTGCTCCATGGACTCCATTTGTTCCTCCCTTATTAGGTGAGCCATATCCAATTGTTGTTTTAATCTCTATTAATGTTGGCTTATCTGTTACACTCTTAGCTTCTTCTATTGCAGCTGAAATTGCTTCAATATTTGTATCTCCATCTTCAACTCTAATAGTATGCCAATTCATACCTTTAACTCTATCTATAACATTTTCTGAGAATGAAGTTGAAAGTTTTCCATCTAAACAAATATCATTTGAATCATATAGAACAACTAATTTCCCTAAGCCTAAGTGTCCAGCTAAAGATATTGCTTCATTAGCAACCCCCTCCATTAAATCCCCATCACCAACTATTGCATAAGTATAATGATCTACTATATCTAATCCATCTTTATTATATTTAGCTGCTAAATGTTTTTCAGCCATTGCCATACCTACAGCTTGAGCAATACCTTGTCCTAATGGACCACTTGTAGCCTCTACCCCTGGAGTATGTCCAACTTCTGGATGACCTGGAGTTTTTGAATTTAATTGTCTAAATTGTTTTAAATCATCAATAGATACATCAAATCCACTTAAATGTAACATTGAATACAAAAGCGCTGATCCATGTCCAGCTGATAATATAAATCTATCTCTATTAAACCATTTGCTATTTTCCGGATTAATGTTCATATGCTTATTAAACAATGTATATGTCATTGGTGCTGCACCCATACAGATTCCTGGATGACCTGATTTTGCTTTTTCAATTTGATCTACTGATAACATTCTTATTGTATTGATGCTTTTTATTTCTACTTCCCTCATTATTCCCCTCCAAATTTCATATCTTACAATTTCACATATATACTAAAAACCTTTTAATACCTTGAATCTTATATTTAAACTATTTTAATTCTTATCACTTATTTCATTACTTCTTTTACTTTTACTGAATCTTGTCCATAATAAGCATTTGCTCCATGTTTTCTAAAATAATGCTTATCTTGTAACTCTGAAGGTATTGGTGTAATTTCACTATTTAAATTTTCAGTTCTTATTGCCATCTTAGCCACTTCTTCTAAAACTACTGCATTTAAAACAGCCTTACTTGCAGTTTCTCCCCATGCAAATGGTCCATGACTTGCAATAATTATTCCTGGTACACTTAACTCTTCAATTTTTCTTTCTGTTAATGTTTCAATAATTACTAAACCAGTATTCTTTTCATATTCATTTTTAATTTCTTCATTATTTAAAGATCTTGTACATGGAACTGGGCCATAGAATGTATCTGCGTGAGTTGTTCCATATGAAGGAATATCTCTTTTAGCTTGTGCCCAAGATGTTGCAAATGATGAGTGAGTGTGAACAACTCCTCCTATGTTGGGATACTTTTTATATAATTCAATGTGAGTTGGTGTATCCGAAGATGGTCTTAAATCACCTTCTACTACATTTCCTTCTAAGTCTACTACAACCATATCACTAGCTTTCATTTCATCGTAGCTTACTCCACTTGGTTTAATTACTATAAGTCCTTTTTCTCTATCTATTCCACTTACATTTCCCCAAGTTAATACAACTAAATTATGTTTTACTAAATCTAAGTTTGCCTTAAAAACCTCTTCTTTTAAATTCTCTAACACCTTAATACCTCCCATTTTTTGTATCTGCCTCCGGGGTCAATCCATTTTTTGTAATTCCCCTTTTTCCCAATTAGTACATACAATTTTAATTGCCCTCAATTTATGTACCGTACAATTTAATGTTAGCAAATATTTCTATGTTTGTAAATGTTTTTATTAGAAAATTATAGAAAATATTGATCGTACATTTTTAAGCTTTTTTTTAATTATTAATAAAATTATCACATAACAATCTTATTAATAAAATAGCGCTATAGTATAAACACTTTAAGCATTTATACTATAGCGCTATTACTATAATTTCATCTCCTATCCCTTCATTCCAGTCATTGCTATTCCCTCGATAAAATAATCTTGTCCTAGAAAGAAAATTATTATACTTGGTATTATAACAACTGCTGAGGCTGCCATCATATATTGCCATTGCGCAGTATACATACCTTGAAACTGCATGAGTCCAAGAGAAAGTGTAAATTTATCACTATCATTTAGATATACTAAAGGTCCTAAAAAGTCATTCCATGCTCCCATAAACGCAAATAATCCAACTACAATCAATGATGGTTTACTTAATGGCATTATTATCTTTGAATAAATTGTAAAATGATTTCCCCCATCTACCATTACTGATTCATCTAATTCTTTAGGAATAGTCATAAAAAACTGTCTTAGTAAAAATACATTAAAAACTCCTCCTCCAAACCATGCTGGAACTATTAAAGGTGCATACGTATTTACCATTCCAAGCTTTTGCCATCCAATAAATGTTGGTATAAGAGTTACTGCAAAGGGAATCATCATTGCTGTTAGTAATATTCCAAAAACCTTGTCTCTCCCAATCCAATTTATTCTAGAAAAACTATAAGCACATAATGAACTTGTAATTACTGTCCCAGCCACTGATAAAACAACAATAAAGGCAGTATTAAAAAAATACTGTAGAAATGGAATCATATTTAAAGCTTCTTTATAATTGCTAAATTTAATAGGGTTTGGAATCCATATTGGTGGCATAGCAAATATCTGTGACATATCCATAAGTGAACTTCGAATCATCCAATAAAAAGGAAGTAAGCATAAAACAGATAATAATGCTAATGCTAAATATATTAGTACTTTAGATACTTTTTTCTTCTTACTCTTCATACTTATTTCCCTCCTTCATAATAGACCCAATTCGATGATTTAAATAGTATAAATGTGAAAACAGCTATTATTATTAATAATATCCATGCTAAAGCACTTGCATTTCCCATTCTAAAATTACTAAACGCTTCTCTATATAAATAAAATGCATAAAATAAACTTGAATTGTTAGGGCCACCATTGGTCATTATATATGCCTGAGTAAATGTTTGAAATCCATTTATAAATCCCATTACAAGATTAAAAAATAAAGTAGGTGTTATCATAGGAACTGTTACATTTATAAACTTATGAATTGAATTTCCACCATCAATTTCGACAGCTTCATATAATTGTTTTGGAACTCCTTGTAATCCTGCTAAAAAGATTATAACTGTACTCCCAGTTGTCCATAAACTCATTATTATTAATGATGGTAATACTGTTTTTTCATCAAATATCCACTTTGATGTTGGCATACCTAAAGATCTTAAAATAGTATTAAACAATCCTAAATCAGGATCCATTAACCATATCCAAATCATTGATGATGCAGCAGCTGGAACAATTGTAGGCAAATAGAATATCGTTCTAAATACACCCTTAAATTTCACATCATTATTTAAAAGCATCGCTATCATCAATGAGAAAATAAGTTGAATTGGCACACTAAAAATAACAAATATAGTTGTAACTATTAGCGACTTATAAAAGAATGGATCTCCACCAGTTAATAAATTTTTATAATTATCAAATCCAACCCATTTAGGAGTACTTGCTATACTGTAATCTGTTAAACTAAAATATCCACTTGCTATCATTGGTCCAACAACAAAAATAATAAATCCAAGTATTACCGGAGATGCAAAAACTAATCCTGTAATCAACTCTTTCCTTCTTCTATCCGATAATTTATTTTTAGGCTTAATATTAATATTTTTCTTACTTTCCGTACAAATCATTAACTCTCCCCCTATATACCGTTTATTGGTTTGACTTCTGTAATATAATTAATAAACTAAACCAAAGCCAAACCTCTCTTTTTATTCTGATTTATATACTCCTTTTAATTCCGGCGTAACTTTAGGTTCTATTTCAGTTAATGCTTCTTCAGCTGTCTTTTCTCCACTCCAAACTTGATCTAGAGCTGGTCCAATAATTGAATTAATTTTCACCGAATTTTTCAAATAATATCCTACATCAGGAACACTATTATTTAAAGCTTGCTCTAATATTGCTTCTCTGAAACCATCTGAATGCCCTGGTTTTATAACCCACTCTTTTATTAACTCTTCATCTGTATACCATTTTTTAGCAGTAGGTAGCCATAATCCACTTTTTATTAAATCCTTAGTCCCCTCACCAGATGTCATCCATTTTAAGAATTTCCATGCTTCTTCAGGGTGTTTAGTGGTATTAAAGATTGACATAACTTCTCCAAAAAGTGTATTTGTATTAGTTTTCATTTTAGGAAGTACCCCTACATCATAATTTACATTTGCATTTGCTAAATCTAATTGAACCCATTGACCATCCCAATCCATTGCTATTTTTCTTGATTGAAGCGCTACCGCTGGTGCTGGTAATGTCTTTGATTGTGATGGTGAAGGAGCAACATGATATTTTACAGATAAATCAGCAAGTTTTTGAACTGTATCAATAACTAATGGATCTGTTAAATTTGACTGTGTTCCATCGTCATTAATAATTTTTACTTCATTTAAATTCAAAAAAGTTTGCCATATTGAGCTTGGCATATTTATTCCAAATTGTTTAATATTATCAGGATCAAATCCCTCTTCTGTTGCATTTTTACCATTATAATCTATAGTAAGCTTCTGACATACTTCTACAAACTCTTCCCAAGACCATGCTTCCTCTGATTTTGTAGGTGGCAATCCTATCCCTGCCTCTTCAAACGCATCGACATTGTAATATAATCCAAAAACTTCTTGACATGGTGTAATTCCTACTATAGTTTCAGGGTCTATATGAATAAATGAACCATCTATATACGTATCTTCACTTATCTCATCATCATTATCTATCATAGATGATATATCATATATTTTCCCTTCATCAGCCCATGATAACGCAGTAGTCTTATACATCAAAGCTACATCTGGAGCTGTATTTCCAGCAATCATAGTGGCTAATTTAGTATCATAGTCTGTTGGTATATGTTGTAACTTAACTTTTATATTGGGATTATTTTTTTCAAACTCCTCTACAGCTTTTTTTTGAGCTTCTAATTCATTAGTGCTTCCCCATGTAGTATATGTTAGCGTAACTATTTCATCTTCACCTTCGCTACTTTTCCCCTGAGAATTTGATGATGTTCCTCCACATCCAACTAACATACCAGTAGCAAATGTCATTAATAGAATCGTAGACAATATTTTTTTTATACCCATAAATCTTCCCCCTCTTATTTGTAACTGTTTACAAATAAAATTATATATTAGCCTTCAAAACTAATAAATTCTAATATTCTTAGATTAGTGGATTTTCTTTTGATTCCTCTCTAACTAAAGGTAAATAAATATATATATATGTTCCACAGTTTAATTCTGAAGATATTTTAACCCCATATTTTTTACCATAAATCAACTTAATTCTATTATTAACATTGCTTATTCCTATACGTTCTTTATTTTCTTTTATAATATAGTCTATCTTTTCCTTCTCTATTCCTTTCCCATTATCATATACACAAAAACATACCTTATCTTTATCTATATATCCATTCACCTCTAAAACTCCTTTATATTCACTTGAATCAAACCCATGAATTATTGAGTTTTCTACAAATGGTTGTAAAAATAATTTAGGTACCTTATACTTCATCAACTTACTATCAATATTATATTTTACATCAAATCTATCCTCAAAACGAATCTGCATGATATAAATATACCTTTTTAACCATTCAAAATCTCTCTCAAATTCACAACACTCTTCATTATTATTGGCTGTATATTGTAACATACTTGATAATGATACAATAATTTTACTTATTTCATTCTGATCATTCTCTATTGCAATCCAATTAATAACATTTAACGTATTATATAAAAAATGAGGATTAAGCTGAATATTTAAAGACATTATGGTTGCTTCTCTTTCTCTTATTTTGGTTAAATAATTTTCATCTATTAAATTTGCTATTTTATCATCCATTTCATTGAATTTAGTAATCAAATTTGTTATTTCATAACTTCCCTTTATTTCTGTTTTATTAGAAAAGTTACCATTTCCCATTTCTTTTATAGATTCAAGTAACTTTCCAATTGGTTTAGTGACAGTTTTTGAAATTATATTAGCAAATACACATCCTGCAATTACTATCATTAAAGATAAAATTAAAATAAATATTCCTAAATCATTAAAATCTGATAATATTGTTCTAACCGGAATAACTATAGCTGAAAACCACCCTGTAGATTTTAACCTTGAATAACATACTAAGTATTTTTCATTATCTATTTCAGTTTTTATAATTCCATCATTATTCTCAATATCATTTATCCACTCCGCTTTATACTTTTTACCCCACTCCGTTTTATTATTGCTATAAACTATTTCTCCAGACTTAGATATAATATAGTAATTTGAATTATTATATTGTAAATCCTTATTTAGGATATCATTAAATATATCAGGCTTAAGATTAATTAATAATACATTTTTATCCTTATTAATATTCTCATTATTAAACTTTAAATTTTCACTATCTAAGTTATTTAATACCTTAACAGCTGAAAATAAATACTCATAGTCCAGACGTATATTTTCTAACTCATTAAAATTATAAAATTCAGAAAATTTATAGGTAGGAATCCATACAAGAGATCCATTATTATCATTTGCAATATCATAAAATATTGAATTTTTATAGAAGTCATTTTTAATAGGTATTTTACCTGAACCAAAATTATAATATGGTGTTATTATATGTGTGGAATATATATAAGAAAAGTTAAAATACTTAAACAGAATATTGTTAATTGATTTATCATCGCTTAATAATTCATAATTACTTCTATTTTCTAAATTACTTACAATATTGAATAAATCATGATCTAACGTTATTGCCTCAGAGCTTTCTAATATATTATAAAGTTTAATATCAATTACCAAATTGTTATTATTCACCAAACTTAAAGATGATTTTTCTACATTTTTTAACGTAATATTATAGCTTGTTTTATAATAAATAGAACTAATTATTATAATAGAATTAATTAATAAAAATACATAAGTTATATATAATTGATTTTTTAGTTTCATATTATTTAATTCTTTAAATTGAAATACTTTTTTCATAATAATTTAGCTCCTTATCTAGAATTTAATCTTCTATATTCTTCAGGAGATACTAACATTTCCCTCTTAAAAACTCTATTAAAATACTTACAATCCTTATATCCAACTAATTGAGCTATTTCGTATACTTTTTTATCAGTTCCAATTAAAAGTTCACATGCTTTCTCTATTCTTATCTTTAATAGATACTTTACAAAATTCATACCCATCTTTTCCTTAAAAATAGTGCTAAAATAACTTGAATTAAAATGAAATTTTTCTGCTATTTCATCTAATGATATATCATGCATATAATTATTGTTAATATAATCAATATAAATATCAGATATTATGCCACTCTTATCTCCATTTAATTTACAACTTAACATTAAATTTATTTCTTTAATTTTATTATTCTTATCCTTCTTTATACTTTCTTCAACTCTATTTAATATATTTATAACCTTTTCTATATCTACAGGCTTTAAAATATAGTCAAACACACCTAATGAAATAGCATTTTGTGCATACTCAAACTCAGCATATGCGCTTAAAATTATTATTTTTGTATTAATATTTTTATAATTACATTCTCTTATAAAAGATAATCCATCTAATAATGGCATTCGTATATCTGTTATAATTATATCTACTTCATTTTCTTTTAAAAAATTTAATGCGTCGCTCCCATCTTTGAATTGATTAATTTCATAATTCGGCCTCAATTTTCTAATAAGATTACTTAATCCCTTACGATGTATTGCCTCATCATCTATCACAATTAATCTAATCATTAATATAGTACCCTCCTCAATAAATTTGCTTACTTTATTCTACCTTCAAGAATAGTAAGTATATTATTCATCATACTTATAACAACATATCCTAAAATACTTGTAAAAAATAATGCTAATATAAATGACAATTTATATGCTACAATGCCCAGTAAATAAATCATAATCATCAATACAATACCTATATGCGGCTTCCTTATTAAGTAATATATAGACAATTTATATAAATCGAAAAATCTTACATAAAACCTAGATATTATAGAAAGCAAATAAAAATTGATCATTATACATATTAAAATGAATATTTCTATTAAATACTTAAAAAAAAGTAATCCTTCATTTAAAGAAATATAAAATTTTTCTAAATGAAATATTGCTAATAAGGAAACTTGTAAAAGTCCAATTTTAGCAGAAATTGAAAAATTTGTTTTATAGGAACAAAAAAAATCTCTGGTAATGTTTACACTCTTCTCTCTAAATAATTTTCCCATAACACTTAATAAAGCACTCCCAGCCGGAAAAATAGGTATTAATGCTATAAATAAAAATAATTTACTATTGAAACTTGGATTTATAGAAGAAATAATTAAATAGATAATCAATGGTATATTTAATCCCCAAAAATATATACTTCCCATAAGAAAATATATAAAATAATCTGATATTGTAAATACAATACCCTCTCCAAAGTAATTTTTTTTATTAGACATCTTTCTCCCCCTAAACATTAAAATTATTATTTTATTTCTAATAAAAAAGTGCTCATACTGAGGTTTCCTTTCTCTTATAAGCACTTCTATATTTTATATTCTCTTAACACTATTTTTTATTGCTATTTCCGGTTCAAATACATATGAAACTTTTTCTTTTTCACCATTTATTAATGATAATAACATTTCTGCTGCCTTTCTTCCAAGCTCTTCTTTAGGATGGGAAATTGTTGTTATTCCACAATCCAATGCTGCTGATATAGTTTCATCATTATCATATCCAACAACAGATAAATCCTCTGGAATTCTTACCCCTAGTTCTTTTGCTACTTTAACAACATTCATAGCAACTTTATCATTGTAACAGAATATAGCTGTTGGTTTATCTTCTTTACTTAATAAACTTCTAGTAAATCCATCTATATAAAACTCTTCTTCAAAAGTCTTAAACTTCCCAATAATTGTACTGTCAATTTCAATATTATTTTCTTCTAATGCCTTTAAGTAGCCATTTTTACGTTCAATACCTTGTACGTCATCTTCTTTAAATAATCCAGCTATTTTTTTATGTCCTAAATCAATTAAATATTTGCAAATTGTATATCCACCTTTTTCATCATCTATAGCTACATAAGATTGCTCTTTTTTATCATAAGCTGCATTAATCATTAAATAAGGAATATTATTTCTAGCTATTGCTTCGTAATATTCTAGATTTGTATTACCTAATGCACTTGCAGTAGGTTCAATTATTGCACCAACAACATCATATTCTAATAGCTTTTTCAATTGCTCACGCTCTTTTTCTTTATCATTATTAGTGCTTAATAATAAAATATCATATCCATTTGCACTTAATACTTCATCTATTCCTTTAATTAGAAACGGAAATATATATTCTGATAAATATGTTGTAATTACCATAATCATTTTGCTATTACTTCTTTTATCTTTATCTAATTTTTCAACAAATGCCCCCTTACTTTTTTCCCTATAAATATATCCTTGCTTTTCAAGTTCTAATATAGATTGTCTAACAGTATGTCTACTTACTGAAAACATTTCACCTATTTCTTGTTCAGTAGGTAATTTCTCACTATACTTCATTTCTCCATTTAATATTTTATCCCTATAAAATTCAAATATCTCTATATATTTAATTGTTTTTTCTGCCATAATATACTCCTTCAAATATTGTACTTACAATTTTATATATATTCAATTTTAAACTATTTTTAAACTTTTTACCATAAAAATTTCAAATTAAATTTAAAATTTTTCATGTATTTTATATCAAAAAACAGAGGTTGTATTTATTTACAATCTCTGCTTTATAATACTTTAATTATTAAATTATTTACATAATCTTATTTTTAGTTAAATATTTCACATATTCATTGAAATTTATCTAGACTCTTTTCCTTTTAGATGATGATTTTATACCTAATTCTTCTCTATATTTTGCTACAGTCCTTCTCGAAATATCTATATGTTCTTTATTTAATAAATCACATATCGCTTGATCTGATAATGGCTTATTTTTATTTTCTAACTGAATTAATTGTTTTATCTTATTTTTAATAGTATTAGTTGAAACTCCCTCACCATTTATCCCAGAAGATACAATTCCATTACAAAATAAGTCCTTAATTTTTACAGTTCCTCTTGATGTTAATATATATTTATCTTTTATAGCCCTACTTACTGTTGATTCATGCAGAGCCATCTCATCTGCTAAATCTCTCAGAGTCATTGGTTTTAAATATTCCTGTCCATTTTCAAAATATGCTTTTTGCTTTTTAACAATACACTCTAATAATTTTAATATAGTATTATTTCTTTGTTCTATATCATTTATTAAACCGATAGCATCATTAACTTTTTCTTTAACGTATTCTACTTCTTTTTTGTTTTTCCCATTTAAAATTTCCTGCTTGTATAAATTATTTATTGTAATATTAGGTATAATATCCTTATTCATTATGACATTATACTTATCCCCTATTTTTACTATGTATGCATCTGGTATTATAAATTTAACCTCTTCACCAGTATAATATCCCCTTGATGGCTTTGGCTCTAAGCTTTTTATAATATCTCCATATGCTTGTACTTCTTTAGGTGTAATTTTTAATTCTTTAGCTATATAGTTATATTTACAATCTGCTATATACTCTAAATACTTTAGTACTATTTCCTTTATAATTTCATCTAAAATACCTTTGTTTTTTAATTGTATTAATAAACATTCTTTAAGATCCCTTGCCCCAATACCACATGGTTCTAATGATTGTAATATCTCTAATGCATTCTGCACTTTCTCCCCATCTATTCCTAAATCACTACAAATTTCTTCTAATGTATTTTCTAAATATCCTCTACTATCTAATGATTCAATCATATAAGATACTACTTTCTTAATTTTTATATCACTTTTTATTTCACCTAGCTGCTCATAAAGATAGTCTTTTAATGATTTTTTATCTGAAATAAAGTTAAATACAGATGCCTCATCTTCATTATTATGTTGATAATTATAATCTTCATCATATCTATCATTTAAATACTTAGATAATTGTGTATTATCAATATTATCCTTACTTTCAATTAAATTAAAATCAGCTTCTAATATTGGATTTTCTTCAAACTCTTTTTCTATATATTCTCGTAAATCATATGCTGACATTTGCAAAACATTTATAGATTGTTGCATTATTTGAGTTAATATTAATTTTTGTTTTTGAGATATATTTAATTTTAAATCCATTTGCATACCATATTTCTCCTCTAATACCCATTACTTTTCATAAAAATTATTACTCAATACAATTTTTGTAATCTTTTACTATTATTATATATCACTTATCAAAATTAAGTAATACAAAATATTTAGAACTAAAAAAAGTAATGAAAATATTTAAAAGGAGCCTATAATATAAACTCCTTTTAAAGTCATCGTTTAAAATATTTAGTATGCAATAATTCTTCAGCCTTATTTGAACCTGGTTCTCCTAAATACTCATTATAAATTTTTATTATATTAGGATTTTCATGTGATTTTCTAATAATTTTATTTTTATCTATACTATATATTTTTTTCATTTTATTAATTAATTCACTGCTTTCATCAATATTATATGGTTGTCCACCACCTCCAATACATCCTCCTGGACAGCACATTACTTCAACAAAACAATAGTTTTCACCATTCTTTATTTTATTTAAAAGTATATCTACATTTTTTATTCCATTAACTACAGCTACCTTTATTTCTTTTCCATTCAAATCTATAGCAGCTTCTTTAAACCCATTAGTTCCTCTAACTTCATAAAAATCTAATGCTTTCAAATCATATCCTGTAATCTTCTCATAAGCAGTCCTTAATGCTGCCTCCATTACGCCTCCTGATGCTCCGAAAATATTGGCTGCTCCACTTGATATGCCTAATAAATTATCAAAATCACTAGAAGGAATATTGTCAAAATTAATTCCTGTTTCCTTTATTAATCTAAGTAATTCTCTTGTAGTTATAACAATATCAACATCTCTAACTCCTGATTTACTAAACTCTTCTCTATGTGCCTCATACTTTTTTGCAGTACAAGGCATTATAGATACACTAACTATATTTTTATAATCTATATCTGCCTTCTTTGAATAATAAGTCTTTAATATAGCTCCAAACATTTGTTGTGGAGATTTGCAAGATGATAAATTAGGAATTAATTCTGGTTTATGTTTTTCAACATAATTAATCCATCCCGGACTACAAGAAGTCATTAAGGGTAATACACCATTATTATTTATTCTTCTAATTAACTCCTCTGTCTCTTCCATTATTGTTAAATCAGCCCCAAAATTAGTATCAAAGACTTTATCTACACCTATAAGCTTAAGTAAAGTTACTATCTTTCCTGATAAGTCGCATCCTTCAATTCCTAATTCATTTGCTATACTAACTCTTACTGCAGGTGCTATTTGAACTACAACATGCTTACTCTTATTATCAATAGCACTATATAAATCATTTAAGTTTTCTCTTTCATATATAGCTCCTACTGGACAAACCTTGCTACATTGTCCACAAAAAATACATGAACTATCATTTAAGTCTTTATCAAACTCTGTTGTTATTTTATAATCCTGTGCTCTATTAGAATAGCACAATACATCTACCCCTTGATTATTTCTACATACAGCCACACATCTTCCACATTTTATACACTTACTTTCATCTCTTATAATAGCTATACTTGATTCATCTTTTTTATCAAAATTTGTTTTTGATGCAAATGTATTTTCTCTAATATTATATATTTCACATAATTTTTTTAACTCACAATTACTATTTTTTATACAATGTCCACAATCAAAGTCATGATCTGCAGCAATTAACTCTAAAATAGTCTTTCTAGTATTTCTAACTTTACTGCTATTAGTAAGTATCTCCATACCTTCACTTATTGTGGTATCACATGCAGGTATCAACCTTCCTTTATTCTCAACCAAACATACTCTACAGCTAGCATCTTTATTTATATTCTTTAAGAAACATAAAGTTGGTATATATATATCCACACTTCTTGCTGCTTCTAAAATACTCATTCCTTCATTAAAACAATATAATTCTCCATTAATAGTTAAATTGACCATAATTACCTCTTCACCTCTATCCCTTTCATTAAATCTTCTTTAAAATACTTAATAGCAGAATTTAATGCTGTTGGTGCAGTTTTACCTAAACCACAAAATGATGCATTTTTCATAACATCTAATAATCTTTCTAAGGTATTAATATCATCTATTGTTCCCTTTTTGTTATTTAGCTTTTCTAATATATTAACTATTTGTTTATTTCCTTCTCTGCAAGGAGTACACTTTCCACAGGATTCATGGAAAAAGAATTTATATACATGTAATAAATATTCAATCATATCTACACTATCATCTATAACTAATATTGAACCAGAACCTACTGATACATTTATTCCTTTTAATGCATCATAACAATATTCTGTATCAATTAATTCTTTAGGTATTATACTACCTGAAGATCCTCCTATATGAACTGCCTTTAATTTATTATCTAAATATATTCCCTCTCCTAATTTATAAATTATATCTTTTATTGATATTCCAAATGGTATTTCATATACTCCTCTTCTTTTAACATTTCCACATAAACTAATTAATTTTGTACCTCCGCTAGCTTCATTGCCTAAACTCCTATAACTTTTTGCACCCTTTAAAACTATATATGGTATTGTAGTGAATGTTTCTACATTATTAACTAATGTAGGCTTTCCATATAGTCCACACTCCTTTATATAAGGCGGTTTCATTCTTGGTCTACCAACTTTACCTTCTGCTGATTCAGCTAATGCAGAGTTTTCACCTACTACATATGCACCTGCTCCAGTTAATACTTTTATATTAAAAGTAAAGGTAGTTCCTAATATATTTTCACCTAAATATCCCTCTTTCTTTGCATTGTAAATAGCTTCATTTACAACCTTCTGAATAGCTGCATATTCACCTCTTATATAAATAATACCTTCCTTTGCTCCTAGTACTCTCGCTGCAATTGTCATTCCTTCAATTAACCTTAATGGTAAATTTTCAAATATTAATTTATCTTTAAATGTTCCTGGCTCTCCTTCATCTCCGTTACACAATATATATTTTTCATCGCCCTTTATATTATAAGCTTGCTCCCACTTAACCCCAGTAGGATATGCAGCTCCACCTCTTCCCCTTAAATTAGAATTTTTAATTTCCTCGCATATACTTAATGGCTCCATATTTATGGCTTTTTTTAGAGCTTCAAATCCCCCAATACTAATGTAGTCATTTACATCAGTAGGATTAATTTTATAAAATCCATCTAAAATTGCCCTTATCATAATATTGCCCCCCTATATTAATAATCCTTCTATTATTTCATCTACTTTTTTCCTAGTTAAATTTCCATATACTTGGTCTCCAATTTTTATTACTGGTGAAATATCACATGAGCCCATACAACTACTGGATTTTAAAGTAAACATATTATCAGTTGTTGTTTCTCCTATTTTTATTCCTAGCTTTTCTTGCAAATAATCCACTATATATTTAGATTTACTTACATAACATGGACCTGATCCACAAAACTCAATAACATATTTCCCTTGCTTACTAGTACTAAACATAGAATAAAATGTTATCATCTCGTATATTTTAGCTAAAGTAATATTCATTTCTCTGCTAATAATTTTGCAATACTCTTCCTTAATTTCTTTATCTTTATCATTATTTTGGATTTCCTTTAATATAAAAAGTATATTTTCTCTTTGATTATTATACTTGCTTAATATATTTAAAATATCATTTTCTAATAACATAAAATAAACCTCCTAGAGATAATCTATATATGATTATCTCTAGCAAGTTTCATTCCAAATCTATGTTTTAAAATAATTGTATTTTTTTATATTTTCTGACATTAAAGCTGTTTTATTTAATATAAATATATTAGTTTTTCATTATTATTTAAAAATTAATATTACCATTATTTTTTCTAATAAAATAATTATCATTTTTTTGATATTAAATTATCAAAATGATAATTTTCTTCTGTTTATATCTTATTCTCTTCTCCCCATTTACACATTTCCTCTAAAATTGGCATTAAAGATAATCCACGTTTTGAAAGTCTATACTCAACCTTTGGAGGAATTTGAGGATATTCTTTTCTAATAATAATCCCATCTCTTTCTAATTCCTTTAATTGATTGTTTAATATTTTATCACTTATTTGACCTATACACCTTTTTAATTCACCATATCGTAATACTTCATATTCTACTAACCAAAACATTATAATCATCTTCCACTTTCCACCTATAATTGAAAGTGTATATCCAAAAGGAGTAGATGTAATATCCGTTAAATCAGACTTTTCAAAGTCTTTCATACTCATTTTATCACCTTCTTATATAATTAATACTAACCAAAAGGTATGTAGTTTACCTAAAAGTGCATACTTGTTTAAATATAAAATAACACATATACTCATATTCGTAAAAGATAATATAAGGAGATGGGAATTTATGAAAAAATGTAAAATTGAAGTTCTTAAAACAACATTTCATGAAGATTTAGCAAAACAATATGGTTGTAAAAATCTTGGCAAATGTCCTATGCATAAGGTAGGCGATATATTTTATGGTGATTACTCAAAACCAGAAGGATTGTGTGATGAAGCATGGAAATCTATGTATCAATATGTTTTTGCTCTATCTCATGGATGTGATAAATTTTATTATGAGGATTGGATAGATAAAGAAGGTGTAGCTATTTGCTCATGTAATGACGGTATTCGTCCTGTAATTTTTAAAATAGAATCAACTGATGAAGAGGCTAAAATTAACTATGAACCTATTAAATAAATATATATTTTTACATCAATAGTCTAATAACAGGAAAAGTAGATATACTTGGTATTATAAGTAAATCTACTCTTCTTCATATCCATTCACTAATTAATATTTTCTTAATCTAAATTTCTAATTCTCACATCTTGCCAAATATCTGTATTCTGCACTATTTCTGATGAATCTCCACAAAAAACTTTACTAGCTTCTTTATCATTCATTAAAGTATATCTAAACCAAGAAGTCATATAACTATCAGCATAAATTAGCATGTCCCCATGATCAACATTTTTTCTTCTTGCCATAATTGCTTTTATATCCTCATTTAAGTTTTCATAATTTTTTATTAAAGATTCTAATGGAGCTATTGTTTCTGAGTCAATCTTACCAGTACCTGCAACCATAAAATAAGGTATTCTTATCTTGCTTACATCATAGTCCCATTGAAGTGCATTAGCTAACTCTAAAGATGTTGTACTTGCCGTATAGATTGATGTGAATATGTTACTATTTTCAAAATTAGTGACAGCATTTATTGCACCTACACCTCCTTGAGAATGTCCTGATATTCCTACATTTTCTATATCTAACTTATTATAAAATATACTTTCCTTATTATTATTCAATGATAATATATAATTTAAAGTAATAGAAGAAGATTCACCAGTTGCAGTACTTGCATCATCATTTCCTATAACAATAAATCCCCAAGAAGCTAAATGTTCAAAAGTTGCTCCATATTTAGAATATGGTACACCTGTACCATTTACAAATAATACAACTGGATATTTCTTATCACTTTTTTCCTCCAATTCTTCAGGATACCATATCTTATATTTATTAAATAATTCTTCATTACTATCAACTTCTAGAGAATTAACAGTATATTCTCCATAACCTGTATATTTATTTTCCAATACTCCACTTGTTATAACTTTATTGAAATACTCACTACTAATAGGCTTTGATGCCAAATATTTTAACATCATTAAAAGAATACATATTAATAAAAAAATAATTAAAAGCATAATTAAAATAATCTTTATAAACTTTTTCATATTAAGCCTTCCCCCTTTACAATTTTATGATACAGTTATATCCTCAAATTTGAGACAAGTGTATCATACACTTTATTTTAAAACCATATTTTTAAAAAAATGAGACAATCTAAGGGGTTTTGTATCAGATGAAAATGAACGAAAATGCTACATATGTAAAAAAACAAATTACTCAGGCGCTTTTAAAACTAATGGAAACCACAGCTTTTGAAGAAATAAAAATAACTGACATCGCTAAATTAGCTATGGTTAGTAGAGCATCATTTTATAGAAATTTTGCTGATAAAGAAGATGTAATTCAACAATATCTTATACACCTTATTAAAGAGTGGGAATTAAAAGTTAAACTTGAAAAAAGAGAAGATGCAGATTGGATAGAAAACTTATTCGGTCTTTATAAAAACTATAGTGAAGTCTACACATTGCTATATAAATCTAATTTGTCACATTTAGTTTTAGACAATATCAAAGCTGTTTGTGGTCCAAAGGCTGAGCAAGATAATTTGCAAGCTTATTTTAATTCATGGCTTGCCTATGGTTTATTCGGTTGGATTAACGAATGGATAGCTAGAGGAATGAAAGAATCTCCTGAATCAATGGCAAAACTTATTAAAGAGGCAAATCAACCTTCGTAATTTAATAAGGACATCAAAAATTATTTTGATGTCCCTTCATTACTCTTAATTATACTCTTCTATTTTAAACTTCTCTAAATCAACCTCAGTAAATTTAGCTCTCTTAAACTTATCCTTTAATTTATAAGGTACAGTACAATCAAATATAGTTTTGCAAGCTATCCCTCTATCTCTAATAGTCCAGCTATATTCAGGGCTTTGTGAAGGATCTAATGGATGGCACCTAACTCCTGGAATAAATATTGTATCAATATCTCCTTGATACCTAGTATTTAATGCCCATAAAACATCATTACTATCAAATGGATCTACATCTTCATCAACTAATATTACAGTCTTTAATTCTGAAAATGCTGATAACGCTAATAATGCAGCTTGTCTTTCTCTTCCTTGATCACTAGGAACGCTCTTCTTAATTTGAAGTATAGCCATATACTTTCCACCCCCTGCTGGATGAGCGTATACATTTAAAAGTCTACCTGGCATTGCTTTTTCAACCATTTGAATTATACTTGCTTCTGTTGGAATTCCAGCCATATTTACATGCTCTTCACTTGGTCCTATGCAAGTTTGCATTATTGGATTCTTTCTATGAGTTATTGCTTTTACTCTAATTACAGGTAACTCCTTAGCAGCCTCACCTGTATATCCTGGGAATTCAGGCATTGCTTTTCCCGTATTTGTGTTCATATCTTCTCTTACACGTTTATTAGGAACCAACTCACCTTCAATCACATATTCTGCTCTGGCAATTGCAGACTCATCAACAGTTAAACACTTAACCATTTCAACTGGCTTCTTTCTTATTGCTCCTGCTATAGATAGTTCATTAAATCCAATTGGGGTAGTTGGTGGTTCAAAACATGATGCTATTTCAATTGCTGGGTCAACCCCTATACTAATAGATATCGGTAGAGGCTTTCCACTTTCCTCTGCTTTCTTTCTAAATGCATCTAAATGTCTTACTCCAGGGGTGAAAAACATTGATAATTCATCTTTTCCTTGTAAACATAAACGATGAATTGTAACATCCCCTTCTCCAGTTTCAGGATCTCTTGCATAACACATTCCTAAAGTTATATATGGTCCAGCATCCTCTTCTGTATTTGTAGGTGCCGGTAATATCTTTCTTATATCAAATCCTTCATCAGTTGCATAATGTACAACTTCTTGACATGGTGCATTTTCATTGTCTATTATAATTGGGTTTATTGGATTTTTTACTGCTTCATTTAATAAAAATCCTAACTTCTTAGGTTCACAATCTAGAAGCATTCCAACTCTATCTCTACTAGCCAGAAGCCCTATTATAACTTTAGCATCCTTATGCCCTTTTATATTATTAAATATCATTGCCGGCCCTATTTTTGTTGGTCTTTTTACAGTTCCACCAGCTCCAATATATCTATAAACTCCTGCTAATTCCCCATGTGGATCTACTTCTACATCACTTTTCACTAATTGACCCTTAACATTTTTTAAGTATTCAATAGCACTTCTTAAATCATTAATTTCAATCTTATTCATGCTTATTTCCCTTCCATAATAAATAATCTGTTTCAACCTCTAAATTATTAATTGCCCATTTACTCATTATTAAATGAGTTTTTATTTCTTCTATATCCTTTAAATATTCAAGCAACCTGACTGCATATACAGTACCTGTCGCTCCCATTACTCTTATAACTAAATTCATATTTTCACCTCAATTAATTAGCAGTAACTTTAAAAATTTATTATTTATAATCTTACCTTATATTTATATTTTTATAATTACGTTTTGTTTTTATCATATTTAGCAAGGTATTTTTAAAGCTACTACTATATATTGAAATTATATTTAACATTCCAAGATGGAACAATTCCTTAATTAATATGCTTTTATTCCAATTTGGAATAATTTCTAACTATCCTTATATAAATACATTATTATCATGATATAATATAGATATATTAAAGAAATTATGGTGGTTAACTTATGAATATAGAAAGTCTAAAATACTTCTTAGCTGTAGAAAAATATAACAGTTTTTCCTTAGCTGCTGAAGAATTATGTATATCTCAATCTTCATTATCTAAACATATAAAAAAATTAGAAACAGAACTTAACTGTGTACTTTTTGAAAGATGTACTAGACATATTAATTTAACTGATGCTGGAATTTCTCTAAAAAAGTATGCTTTAAATATAGTTGCTAACTATAATGAATTATTAATTGATATAAATAAGTTTACTTCTTCTTGTCCTAAATTATCTATTGGATATATTCCTGTAATAAACCAATACAATATCGCTAATCTTATTGGCGATTTTAAAACCAAAATTACAGACTTACAATTAACTTTTCATGAAGGTGAGCATGCTGAAATACTTAATCTATTATTATCTCAAAAAATAGATTTTGCATTTTTAAGAAGTGATATATTAGATTATTCAAATTTAGATATTACTCCTTTAGCTGAGGATGAACTTGTACTAATTGTTCCTAAATCACATCCTCTTTCAAAAAGGAAATATGTTTCTATTTCCGAATTATCAAATGAAAGTTTTATTTCTTTAGGAAAAAAATCTGGAGTTTACGATTTCTTTGTTAATGAATGTAATAAAGCTTCATTTGAACCTAATGTAATTTGTTTTAATAGCAGAATAGAAAACATAATAGGACTTGTTTCAGCAGGAATGGGAATTTCTCCTTTAATGAGAAAAGCTGTAGAGTGCTTTGATAAAAAGAATATTTCTATTGTTCTTTTAAAAGAAAAAATTTATAGCACCTTATGCTTGGTACATCTAAAAGATAAGAATTTCTCAAAAGTAGAAAAAGATTTTAAGAACTTTTTAATTAATAATATATAGCTCAAAGCACATCATTAAATAATTTTAATGATGTGCTTTTGCATGGTTTTAGGTATGACTATTTATAATATGATATTAAACGAAGGTTTTCATTCTAATTTATTAAATAACTTATTAAAAGATTTTTGGCTTGGTTTTATAGTTGCACTTTTATTAGATGTATTTATCGTTGGAAAACTTGCTAAACCATTAGCTTTTAAAATAGTAAAACCTAATAAAGAAACTAAACAAATTAAAATCATAATTGCAATTTCATCTTGTATGGTAGTTGGAATGGTTTTATTTATGTCTATGTTTGGTGCTATAGTTTCATCCGGCTTTACTATTGCTGCTTTAAAATTATATCCATTATGCATATTAAGAAATTTTATAATGGCTTTACCTTTAAATTTACTTATTGTATCTCCAATAGTAAGATTTTTATTTAATAAAATTTTTCCAGTTAAATTAGCTTATAAATAATATTATTTAAATAAAGAGTGTCCCAAAGAATTATATTTTATCTCCAAGACACTCTTTATTTATAATAATAAATATTTTATATTATAGTTCTTCACCA
The DNA here is from genome assembly GCF_004353185.1 of Clostridium cuniculi. Classification (GTDB taxonomy): domain Bacteria; phylum Bacillota; class Clostridia; order Clostridiales; family Clostridiaceae; genus Clostridium; species Clostridium cuniculi. The sequence goes on from NZ_SMUS01000001.1 coordinate 46,628, forward strand.
TTAGAACTAATAACTTTTTTATACCAATAGAAGCTCTTCTTTCTTGATCTATCTAAAGTTCCAGTACCATCATTGTGTTTATCAACATAAATGAATCCATATCTCTTTTTCATTTCACCAGTACCAGCACTTACTAAATCGATGCATCCCCATGGAGTATATCCCCATAATTCAATACCATCACCAATAGCTTCTTTCATTTGTTCAATATGAGCTTTTAAATAGTTAATTCTATAATCATCATTAATTGAACCATCTTCTTCAACTGTATCAACAGCACCTAATCCATTTTCAACAACCATCATTGGAATTTGATATCTATTATAAATATCATTTAAAGCAGTTCTTAGACCTACTGGGTCAATTTGCCATCCCCAATCACTTGCTTCTAAGTAAGGATTTTTTAACCCCATTGATAAATTTCCACCTGTAGTTTCAATATCAGGATTAGTACTTACACAGTTTGTCATATAGTAACTAAATGTGTAGAAGTCAACTGTTCCTTTTTTAAGAGTTTCTAAGTCTCCTTCCTCCATCTTAATTTCCACATTATTTTCTCTAAAGAAACGTTTAGCAAACCCTGAGTATGCCCCTCTTACTTGAACGTCTCCACAAAGATAATTATTAAACTCTTCTTGTTGCTGAGCTAATAAAACATCTTCTGGATTACAAGTGTACGGATATAATTTTCCAAAAGCAATCATACATCCAATTTTAAAGTCTGGATTAATTGAATGTCCTAATTGTACCGCTTTAGCACTTGCAACAAATTGATGATGTAATGCTTGGAAACATTCTTGATAGTGATGCTCACCAGCTGCTCCAAATGTTAATTCTCTAATTTCATCAAACATTACTCCAGCACCTAAAAATGCTGCTGCAGGACCATGTGTTAAAATATTTATTTCATTAAATGTTAACCAGTACTTAACTACATCTTTATATCTATTAAATATAGTTTCACAATATCTTAAATAACAATCTATAGTTTCTCTTCCTAACCATCCATTATATTTCTTTGTTAAACCAAATGGTGTCTCATAATGAGATATTGTTACTAATGGCTCTATGTTATATTTCTTTAATTCAGCAAATACCTTATCATAAAATTTTAATCCTTCCTCATTTGGTTCTAATTCATCCCCATTTGGAAATATTCTTGTCCAATTTATAGATAATCTAAAAGTCTTGAAACCCATTTCTGCAAATAATGCTATATCCTCTTTATATCTATGATAAAAATCAATGGCTTCATGGCTTGGATAATATGTTCCCACCTCAAGTTCAGGAGTTATTCTTCTAGCAGTAGTATGTGTTCCCCCTGTCATTACATCAGATGTACTTAATCCCTTTCCATCTTCTCTATATCCACCTTCAAATTGATTAGCAGCTGTAGCTCCTCCCCATAAGAAATTTTCTGGAAATTTAATATTGCTCATAAATAATTCCTCCCATTTTCCACTTATTATTTTTATTTAATGTTTAACTCTATCTTTATATTATTCATTTTATGAACATTTGTCAATCATAAAATTCATTTTTATTCATTTTTAGAACTTTATTGTTCTATAAATATCATTTAATGAAATATAATCCTCAACTATATAAACATTATTTATTTTTTTGTAAATAAAAAAAAGCCGAATAAATCAGCTTTTAACTACTTTTCTAATATATTATTTTTGCTTTTTCATCTTCAAATTCTACTTTTGAATTAGTTATTATTGTTGCTTGTGAGAAATCTCCATAAGTATAAAATTTTCTTACATTGAATTTTGATGTATCCGCAAGAATGTAACATAAATCAGAAGATTTTATTACAGCCTTCTTCACTTCTCCATCTTCTAACATCATTGTGGTAAATCCACTTCTTGAGTCAATTCCCATAGTTCCTAAAAATGCCTTATCAAAATTCATTGAAGATATCTTTTTTACAATATCTTCTCCTATAATTAAATTCTTTTCAGGTTTTGCATATCCTCCAAGAATATAAGTGTTTATACCCATTGCCATAAGCTTTTGTATATGTAATATACCATTAGTTACAACAGTAATATTCTTAGCTTTAATGTTATCTATCATATAATAGCATGTTGATCCTGAATCAATAAATATTACATCATTATCCTTAATTAACTCTGCTGCCTTTTGCGCAATTTTAATCTTTTCTTCTTTTTTTTCATTAAAAATCTCTCTAAAATCAGTAGGTAAAGACTCTTCTTCATTATCAACTATTTCAGCACCACCACGAACTCTTTTTAGCAAATTCTTTTCTTCCATTGCTATTAGCGTTCTCCTTACTGTTGATCTAGATAATTGAAACTTTTCCATAAGTTCATCTACTGATGCATACTTTTTTTCTTTTAGGTATTCAGAAATATCTATCCATCTATCTATAAGAAGTACCATAATTAATTCACCTTGCTTTTAATTTATTCAAACTGTTCATTATATGAACAAAATGGTAACACTATTTAATTTTAATGTCAATAAAAAGCTTTAATAGAAATAATATTAATCTTCCACCTCTATCAAATTACTATAATACTTAGTTTTTCCTGATAGCACATCATCATAAAACTGTTGTTTCCAATTTATATACTCAACACATTCTTGTAATTCATTAATTCTATCTAACAGTTCATCCTTTTGCTTATCAAGAATTATTTTACGCTCAGGAATACTAGATTCACCTTCTAGACATAACTTAATATAAATTTTCATATCCTGAATACTCATACCACACTTTTTAAGACACGTTAAATTTCTTATCCACTCTATATCATTTTCATCAAAGACTCTATAATTATTTTTATCTCTTTTTACATTTGGAACCAACCCTTCGTTGCAGTAGTATTTTAGTGTCTCATAAGTCATACCAACCTCTTGACATGCTTGTTTCATAGTATACATAAAAATCCTCCAAAAAAAATTTTAATTCCCCCTTGCCCGGTTGTTACTACCGAGGTATACAATTATATTGTAAATTTAATTTAGATATAAATCAAGGAGGGTTTATTATGGAATTTGTAACTTTAAATAATGGTGTAAAGATGCCACTTTTAGGATATGGGGTTTATCAAGTAACAAAAGAGGAATGTGAAGCTTGCGTGCTTGATGCAATAAAAGTAGGATATCGTTTAATTGATACTGCTCAAAGCTATTTCAACGAAGAAGCTGTTGGAAATGCAATAGAAAAATGTGGAGTTCCACGTGAGGAATTATTTATTACAACTAAAGTATGGATTAGCAACTACGGATATGATAAAACTAGAGAGTCTGTACTTAATTCTATGAAAAAATTAAAAGTAGATTATCTTGATTTAGTTTTACTACATCAGCCATTTGCTGATTATTATGGAGCTTATCACGCTCTAGAGGATTTATATAAAGAAGGGAAATTACGTGCAATTGGTGTAAGTAATTTTTATCCTGATAGATTATCTGATATATGTGCTTTTAATGAAATTACACCTCAAATAAATCAAGTTGAAACAAATCCATTTAATCAACAAATTGAAGCACAAGAAAATATGATTAAAAATAACGTTCAAATTGAAGCATGGGCTCCATTTGGCGAAGGAAGAAACGATATGTTCAATAATCCAGTTTTAAAGAAAATAGCTGATAAATATCAAAAAAGTGTTGCTCAGGTAATTCTAAGATGGTTAACTCAAAGAGGTGTTGTTGCGTTAGCCAAATCTGTTAATCCAAATAGAATGCAAGAGAATTTCACAATATTTGACTTTAAGCTATCTGATGATGATATGAATACAATAAAAGAGTTAGATACTAAAAATAGTTTATTCTTTAACCACCAAGATCCAAATACAGTTGATATGTTCGTACAGTTTGTAAATCAAAGAGCTATGTTAGATTAAAATAAATCATAGTAATATTTATCATTTTTAATGTTAATTAGCAGCCATTCATAATATGAATGACTGCTATTATTTTAATAACATTCTTCTAAAATTGTTAAAATTTCTTCAGCATTAAGTTTTTTATATCCACCACCAAGTACAGTGGATTTTGCAATAAGTGGCAACATCTCTTTAGTTGCTCCAAGTTCTCTAAGTGAAGTTACCATTCCACATTCTTTAATAAACGCTTCTAAACAATTAAGCCCTTCTTTTGCAATATCATCCTTGTTCTTTCCTTCTTCTGATACATTCCATACATTCTTCGCAAATCTTACAAACTTATCTAATCCATAAGAGTAAATATAACGATAATATGGAATAGAAATTGCCGCTAATCCCATACCATGAGCACAATCTGTATATGCACCTAATTGGTGTTCGATCATGTGAACTTCCCAATCTTGAGTCTTTGAAAGTCCTGCCATGGTATTAAGTGCAAGTGTTGCACTCCACATAATATTACTTCTCGCCTCATAATCTTCTGGATTCTTAATTGCAACTCTTGCATTATCAATTACAGAGCGAAGAAGTCCTTCAATTACATAATCAGTTGTATTATTATCATCTCCTGAAAAATACTGCTCCATAAGATGAGATATAATATCAAAAATTCCACTAATCATTTGATATTGTGGAACTGAGAATGTATACTCTGGATTTAAAATAGAGAACTTTGGATACACCTCTGATGAATAAACTCTCCCATTTTTAATCTTTAATTCTTCATTTGTTATAACAGAACCACCATTCATTTCTGACCCTGTACCAACCATTGTTAAAACTGACCCTACAGGTATAATTTTATTTGTAATTGGTTCAAAATTCATCCAATATCTTTTAAAAGCATCTCCTTCACAATAAGCAGAAACTGAAATTGCCTTAGCACAGTCTATTACTGAACCTCCACCAACTGCTAAAATAAAGTCTACCTTATTGTTACGTACTAGCTCCCCACCTTCTAATACTTTCTTATAAGTAGGGTTTGACATAACTCCAGAAAGCTCTACAACTTTTTTTCCACTCTCATTTAATATTTTAATTATTTCATCATATAATCCAATTTTCTTTATAGAACTCTTTCCATACATTAAAAGCACCGTTTCTCCAAAATTTTTCAACTCTTCTTTTAATTTACTTAAAGAATTCTTCCCAAAATGTATTCTTGTTGGGTTATAATAAGTAAAATCAAATAACATAAATTTTCCTCCTAAACCTTCTAATAATATTTATTTTTCATTTTTATTATTTTTTTAAATAAATTAATTTTAATCTTCTCTAATAATTTTAATTAATTTTGCTGGAACTCCACCTACAACAGTATTAGAATCAACATCCTTAGTAACTACTGCTCCTGCGACAATAATAGCATTATTACCAATGGTTACTCCTGGAACTACTGTTACATTCGCTCCAATCCACACATTCTCTCCTATAATAACCGGTGATGGTTTCATACCAATACGTACTTCTGGCTCAAAATTATGATTAAGAGTTGTAAGAACAACATTGTGTCCTAATAATTTTAATATTTAGAGAAATAGGTAGTAAACTTTACAACCTATTTCTATCTAAATTATTTTAAACTCATATTTTTTTCTTTATGAACTTCTTCAGTTCCAGCCTGAATGGCCTTTTCATAATAAGAAATTTTATGTTCAATTACACTCATTATTTTATTAAGTTCTTCCATTTGTTCTTTAACAACATCTTTCCTTTTAAGAAATATATCTAATCTATCCTCTAATGTATTATCACCTTCTAGACACATATCCATATATCTCTTAATATCCTTTATTGGCATTCCTGAAGCTTTCATACAAGATATTATCTCTAATGTTCTTAAATCTGACTCCTTAAAAATACGAGTACCATTTTCCTTTTTTTCAATAAATGGCAATAACCCTTCTTTATCATAATAACGTAATGTTGGTACTGAAACACCCATTTTATCTGCAACTTGTTTAATTGTATATGTCATTATAGATACACCTTCCCCTAATGTAACATTTATAATTACTATTATTTTAGCGCAGTTTTAATATCATTAACAATTAAATCCTCTGTTAAATGATAACGTTCATATAATTCCTCTAATGATACTCTATCAGTAAATTCCTTTGTAGCACCAAAGTTTAATACCTTCATATTTTTATCTCCATAGAATCTTGAAATCTTTTCTCCGAATCCTCCATCAAGAACTCCATCTTCTAATGTAACTACTAGTTTATGATTATCTAATAAATCTGTTAATAAATCCTTATCAACTCCTGTAATAAATCTAGGGTTTATTAATGTGGCCTTTATTCCTGTTTCACTCTGTAATTTTTCTTGAACTCTTTTTCCTAAATCATAGAATGAACCAAGACCAATAATTGCAACTTCACTTCCATCTATAGTTTTTTCATAAACATTTAAATTATGGAAGTCAGCTTTAACCTTAACTCCTGTTGAAATAACATTCCCGTTTGGTACACGTATAGCTACCGGATGATTCTTTTGTTCTATTCCCCATTCTATCATAGCAAGACACTCTTCTTTACTAGTTGGAGCAAGATATACTATATTAGGTATATTAGAAATTAACGGTATATCAAATATTCCTAAGTGAGTAACATCGCCTCCAGTTATTCCAGCCCAAGAAACCATAATAAGTGCAGGATTATTATTTATTGCAAGATCTTGTGATAATTGGTCATATGTTCTTTGAACAAATGAACTCAAAATTGATAATACTGGTTTTCCACCTTGTGAAGCTATTCCTGATGCAAATGCTACTGCATGTTCTTCTGCTATTCCAACATCTACATATTGCTCTTTAAGACTTTCTTCTTGTCTAAAATAATTTAATCCTGCTGGAGCTGGAGTAGCTGCTGTTATTGCCACAATCTTTTTATCCTTTTTAGCCTTTTCAACTAAAAACTTTCCTGCAATATCAGTATAGCTTTCTGGGAATTCAATTATATCTGACTCTTTATTTTCTAAATCAAATGGCATTACCCAATGAAAAGCTTCTTTGTTTTTCTCTGCCTCTTCATATCCTTTACCCTTAATAGTATGAATATGAACTACAACTGGATGTTCTGTATCTTTTACTTTATTAAATGTTTCTATCAAGGCTTCAACATTATTTCCTTCACCTACATAGTAATATTCAAATCCTAAAGCTTTAAAAAAGTTATTTTCTGAAGCTCCATTAGTTTCTCTAAGTTCAGCTAAATTTTTATATAGTCCCCCATGATTTTCTGCAATAGACATATCATTATCATTTACTACTATTATTATATTTTTTCCTGATTCTGCTGCATTATTTAGACCTTCATAAGCTTCTCCACCACTTAGAGATCCATCTCCAATTACAGCTATAATATTTTCCTTTTCTCCCTTCACATCTCTAGCTTTAGCTAATCCGCATGCTAAGCTAATTGAAGTAGAAGTATGGCCTACAGTAAAGAAATCATGCTCACTTTCATGTTGAGATGTATATCCAGTTATCTCTCCAAATTTTTCTGGATTAATGAAATTTTCTTTTCTTCCAGTTAAAATTTTATGTGGATATGATTGATGTGAAACATCATAGACTATTTTATCTATTGGTGAATTAAAAACATAATGTAATGCAATAGTTGCTTCCACCATTCCTAAGTTAGGTCCAAAATGTCCACCTGTCTTACTAACTTTTTTTATTAATACATCTCTTACTTCTTCTGCTAATATATTTAATTCTTCTTGATTAAGATTTTTTAAATCCTTTGGTTCATTTATTTTATTTAAGATACTCCCTTTCATACTTTACCTCCTGATACATTATCATCTAAATTAATTATTTCTAAAATTAAAGAAATTAATTCTTCCATATTATTGAATTATATCAACAAATTTATCTTACAGGGTAAAGTTAACTTTAGGTCAATACTTTTTTTATATTTCTTAAAGTATTATTAAAAAGCTTATAAATGGAACTAGCCTCCATTCAAAACTTCCATTCAAAGTTTTAGCTATTGTACACGCCGGATTTAAATGTGCGCCACTTATATCTCCTACTGTATAAATAGCTAGTATAACCGCAAATCCCCACGCTAAATTTATTGCTACTGATCCAATTTTATATGTTCTTGATTCTTTTAATTAGTTTCCTTGTATAACTCCACATCCTATAAATATTAAAATTGCTACTCCTATAAATTCTGCTAAAAATACATTCATAATTATTTCCCCTCTTCAGAAATCATTGCATAAAGCGAGGAACCACTTTGAAATATATCAAAGTGATTCCTCTTATCTTTCCTATATTAATAATTACATTACCCTTTATACCATATTTAACTATTTAAGTTTTGATCCATTTGAGGCAATAACATCTTTATACCAGTAATATGAATCCTTACACAATCTCTTCATACTTCCATTACCTTCATTATCACGATCTACATAAATCATTCCATATCTCTTTTTCATTTCTCCAGTTGTAAATGATACCAAGTCTATTATTCCCCATGGAGTATATCCCATTAACTCTACACCATCATAATTAACTGCCTTTTCCATTTCCTCAATATGTTTAGCTAAATATTCTATACGGTATGAATCATGTATTTGTCCATTTTCCTCTACCTTATCATGAGCTCCAAATCCATTTTCAACAATGAATAAAGGTAACTCATATCTATTATAAAGATTATTTAAAGTATATCTTAATCCAATCGGATCTATTGGCCATCCCCAATCACTTGCCTTTATATATGGATTTTCAACAGAATTTTCTAGTGATCCATTTACTGAAACTTCTCCGTCATTACAAACACCTGATTTTACTGCATTTGACATATAATAACTAAATCCAATATAATCTACAGTTCCTTTTTTAAGAATTTCTGCATCCCCTTCTTCCATACCAATATCATATCCTTTTCTTTCAAATTCCTTTAAAGCATATCTTGGATAATGTCCACGCACATGTACATCTGGGAAGAAGAATCTTTCACGCATAGCTTCTTCTGCTGCCATTATATCTTCTGGATTACAAGAATATGGATATATAGGAACATGAGATATCATACATCCAATTTTAAATTCTGGATTAATTTCTCTTCCTTTTATAACTGCCTTTGCACTTGCTAATAACTCATTATGAGCTACTTTATATAAAACTTCTCTTGGATCTTCTCCTTCAGTTAATGTTACACCAGAGTTTGTCCACAAAAATAATGGATTATTTGTATCCATTTGATTATTTATTTCATTAAAAGTCATCCAATACTTAACTTTATCTTTATATCTTTTAAAGCAAACTTCAGCAAATCTTTCAAAGAAGTCTACAAGCTTTCTATTTCTGAACCCACCATATTCTCTTGCTAAATGTAATGGTAATTCAAAATGAGATAAAGTAATAACTGGCTCTATTCCATACTTTAATAACTCATCAAATACATCATCATAAAATTTTAATCCTTCTTCATTCGGTTCTAATTCATCACCTTTTGGGAAAATTCTTGTCCATGCTATTGATGTTCTTAAACACTTAATACCCATTCCAGCAAGTAATGCTATATCCTCTTTATATCTTCCATAAAAATCTATTGCTTCATGATTTGGATAAAAAGTATCCTCCATTATTGTGTCAGTTATTCTTCTTGGTACTCCATGAGCTCCTGCTGTCATTACATCAACAACGCTTGGTCCTTTTCCTCCAGCATTCCATCCCCCTTCAAATTGATGAGCTGCAAAGGCTCCTCCCCATAAAAAGTCATTTGGTAACTTATTCATAATTATTCTCCTTTATCTAGTATATTTTTGCTTGATTTTTTACTGTGTTTGTATACTTAATTTTTCTAGATTAATTATTGATTTTCCATTTTTAACTTCTTCATTTATACATAATGCCTTATCCTCATATTCATCAGAATTTGTTATTACAACTGGTGTAACTAACGGATACCCTTCTTTTTCTATGGCACTTCTATCAAATTCTAATAATAAATCTCCTGCTTTTACCTTAGAATTTACTGATGTCTTAACATTAAATCCTCTACCTTGCATCTTTACAGTGTCCATACCAACATGTATTAATACTTCTACACCATCTTCTGAAAGTAAGCCAATTGCATGTTTAGTATCCGCAATAAATTCTATTGTACCATTAAATGGAGCGTATACTTTATTATCAGTTGGCTCAATTGCTACACCTTTTCCCATTACTCCTGAAGAGAATACCGGGTCATTAACTTTTTCTAATTCTATTACTTTTCCAGATATAGGACTTTTTATTTCCTTAACTCCTATATTTAAAACTGTTTGTCCATCTTCAACTTTTTCCTTTTTATCTTCTTTATTTTTATCAGTTTCTTTTTCACCAATACCAACTATTTGAACAAGTACAATTGCTCCAAAGAATGATATAGCTGCTCCTAGTAACATTCCTACAATAGATTTTGAATTATCTGGTGTAATAGCATTTACAACAGTTAAAAGTCCTGGAAGACCTGCATATGCATAATAAGCTATATTAAAGAATGATCCAACTACTGCTCCAATTGCTCCTGCAATACATCCACATATAAACGGTTTCTTAAATCTTAAGTTTACACCATATATTGCTGGTTCAGTTATACCAAATATTCCTGTAACACCAGCTGATAAAGCTATATTTTTAGTTTGTTTATTTCTAGCCTTTATAAATACTCCAAAAACTGCACCTGCTTGAGCTACAACTGCCATTGTTTGAAATGCTTGGAATGTATCCATGCCATATAAATCATAGTTAGCTAAGCACATTGGTGTAACTCCCCAGTGCACTCCAAATATTACTACAATTTGCCATAATCCACCGATAACAGCTGCTGCAACTGCTGGTGCTACATTATATAAAGCATTATATCCGTTTGCTATTCCTGTAGCTAATGAATCTGATAATGGTCCTATAACTAATATAGTAAGTGGAACCATAACAACCATACATATAAATGGAGTAAATAATGCTTTAATTACTTCTGGTAATTTTTTATCTACAAATCTTTCAACATAAGATAATATCCAAACTAAAAATAATGGTGGTAAAACTGACGATGTATAAGTTGTTTCAGCTAAGCTAATTCCTAAAAATCTAATACTTTCTCCGCCTGCTATTCTTGATGCTATTTCTGCCCAAGTTGGACTTACTAAAGCTGCACAACACGCTACTGCAATAAACATATTACATTTAAAATGTTTAGATGCTGTAATCGCTATGAATATTGGTAAGAATGTAAACGGTGCCCAAGACATGAAACTTAATACTTCATAAGTACCTGTACTTGAAAATGATGGATTAACCATATTAATTACTATTAGACATCCTTGCAATATACCGGCAGCTGCTAATATGTATATAAATGGTGCAAATACTGCTGACATTGTTGCAATTACTCTGCTTAAAATACTTACCTTTGGTTCATCCTCTTCTATAGCATTGCTATCTAAGTTAAGTTCACTAGCAACTTTATCAAAAACCTTTCCTACATGAGTTCCTATAACAACCTGGAATTGTCCAGAATTTTCAACAACTGTTATTACTCCAGTAAGCGCTGAAACGTTTTCTTTTGCCTCATTACTTGTTTCTTTTAAAACTAATCTAAGTCTTGTTGCACATCTTGATGCCTTTATAATATTTTTCTTTCCACCAACAGCTTTTATTATATCTACTGCTAGTTTTTCATAATCGCGTACTGAATTTGCCATATATTTTCCTCCTAATCAATACCTTTTATCATCTTACAATTAAATTGTATGTTTAAATTATAATTATACCAGTATAATTTGTCAATATTTTTTTGAAAACATTTTCTAAAATTTATTTCATATCTCCTTTATGCTATACTTAACTTATAAATATGTTAATGTAATAAAGGGAGTAAAAATGCTAAAATATCAAATAATTGCAAATGAAATAGAAAATAATATTTATAGTAATGACCTTCCACAAGGAACTAAATTACCTACAGTAGAAACCCTTGCTTCTGAATATAGAGTAAGTAAAAGTACTATTGTTAAGGCTATAGAATCTTTAGTATCTAAAGGACTTGTATATCAACTTCAAGGAAGTGGAATCTTTGTTAGAAGAAGAAATCGTAGTGGTTACATAGATTTAAATGTGACTCAAGGGTTTACTACTTCTTTAAAAGAATTTAATATAACATCAAAAGTTTTAGAGTTTGATCTTATACGTGCTGATGAAGAAATTGCAGAGTTAATAGAATGTGATGTTAATGATGAGGCTTATCTTGTTAAAAGAATAAGATATATAAATGATGAAATAATGTGTTATGAAGAAGCTTATTATAAGAAAAGTATAGTGCCATACCTTACTGAGGAAATCGCAAAAGGCTCTATTTTTGAATATCTAAAAACAGCCTTAAATTTAAACCCTGGTTTTTCTGATAGGTACTTACATTTAGAAAAATTAAATGATAACCTTGCTGCTATATTAAAGTTAGAACCCGGAGATCCTGCAATGGTTGTATTAGAACAAATATATTTGCCATCTGGTGTATCTTTTAATGTTTCAAAATTAGTTTATAACTATAAAAATACTCAATTCTTTCTTCAATCTTCATATGTGAAATAATATATAAAAAGCATGTATGATTAATTAAACTGTGCTCTTTATCAAGAACAGTTTAAAAAAGAGTAGATTAATTTAAAAGATGATTTCTATATTTAATAGAGGTCATCTTTTTCAAATTCCATTGTCCTGTAAAGTTATTATGCTAATATTTTAATTATATAAAAAATAACTTATGGAATAGCTTTTTCTGTTCCATAAGTTACATTTTATCATATTAATTTAATAATCCCTTTAATCATTTTTTATCTCCAAATACCTTCTCATAATCACTTATAAATTTTTCAATTCCTATATCTGTTAAAGTATGTTTCATCATTTGAACTATAACATTATAAGGAATTGTCGCAATATGTGAACCTGCTAGTGCTGCATCTAGTACATTTATTGGATTTCTTATACTTGCTGATATAATTTCAGTTTCAATTTCATGAATTTCGAATATTTCTGCTATTTGTCTAATTACATCTATTCCTGGATTTCCGATATCATCTAATCTACCTAAAAATGGACTTACATAAGTAGCTCCTGCCCTAGCAGCTAATAAAGCTTGTACCGGTGAGAATATTAATGTAACATTTGTCTTAATCCCTTTTGCTGATAATCCTTTAGTTGCCTTTAATCCCTCTTCACACATTGGAATCTTTATAACTATATTTTTATGCATTTCAGCAAGCTTAATTCCTTCTTCAATCATTTCTTCAGCTTTTAAGCTCATTACCTCTGCACTAATTGGCCCATCAACAATTGAACATATTTCATTTATAACATCTTTTAAATCTCTACCTTCTCTAGCTATTAATGATGGATTTGTTGTAACTCCACAAATCACTCCTAAATCATTAGCCTTTCTTATTTCTTCTATATTTGCTGTATCTATAAAGATTTTCATATCTCTATACCCCTTTATATTTTATTTTTTAATTATACTAAATACTAATATTGTTTTTATATTATTAAATATATCTAAAATTTACTCTCTACTATACTATTATATTCAAAATAAATACTATAAATTCGCTAAAGTATCAAGCGCAACTTCCATCATACCTTTAAAAGTTGTTTGTCTTTCTTCTGCTGTTGTAACTTCACCTGTTACAAAATGATCACTAACTGTAAGTAATGTTAAAGCATTAACATCATATTTAGCTGCAATTGTATATAAACCAGCAGTCTCCATATCCACAGCTAAGCATCCAAAATTAGCCCATTTTTTCCAATCTTCATTATCGTCATTATAAAATGTATCTGATGAGAATACTTGACCAACCTTAGGATCATATCCCTTCTCTATAGCCACATCATATGCAGATTTTAAAAGTTTAAAGCTTGCTGTTGGAGCATATACTCTGCCTTCGAATCTCTTTAAGTTTATATTTGAATCGGTTGATGTAGACATAGGAATTACTAAGTCTCTAACCTTTACTTCTTCTTTGTATGATCCACATGTACCAACTCTTATTAAATTCTTAACACCATAATCTTTTATTAACTCTGTAGCGTATATTGACATAGATGGGATTCCCATTCCAGTACCTTGAACCGAAATTCTTTTTCCCTTATAAGTTCCTGTAAATCCAAGCATTCCTCTAACATTATTATAGCAAACAGGATTTTCTAAAAATGTTTCAGCTATAAATTTTGCTCTAAGTGGATCCCCTGGTAATAATATATTTTCAGCTATTTCTCCTTGTTTTGCACTAATGTGTATACTCATAAAATCTACCTTCTTTCTTTACTCTTTTATAATATTTTTTTTATATTTTCAATAATTGCTTTTGATGTTAAATTATATTTTTCCATAAGCTCATTAGGAGTCCCTGATTCACCAAAGGTATCTTGAATTCCTACCATTTTAACTTGAGTTGGACATTCATCACATACTACTTGAGAAACCACTGCACCAAGTCCACCAATTATAGAATGTTCTTCTGCCGTTACTATTCCTTTAGTTTCCTTTGCAGCTTTAATTATTATTTCTCTATCTATAGGCTTAATTGTTGACATATTAATAACTCTTACATTAATCCCTTCTGCCTCTAAAACCTTCGATGCTTCTATAGCTTTTTGAACCATCATACCTGTTGCAATTACTGTTACGTCATCTCCTGATCTAACTTCTGTTCCTTTTCCTATTTCAAACTTATAATTATCATCAAATATATCTTCAGTATTACATCTTCCAAATCTTAAATAAACTGGTCCATACATTTCAGCTGCTGCTTTTGTTGCTTGCATTGCTTCTCTATGATCAGCTGGAACTATCACTATCATATTAGGAAGTGAATTCATTAAAGCTATATCTTCAATAGATTGATGTGATCCACCATCTTCGCCTACTGTTATACCTGCATGAGTTGCTGCTATTTTAACATTAACTTTAGGATAGCATATTGAATTTCTTATTATTTCAAAGGCTCTACCACTTGCAAATACTGCAAATGTACTAGCAAATGGTACTAATCCTACATTCGCAAGCCCTGCTGCCATTCCCATTAAATTTTGTTCAGCTATGCCTGCATTAAAAAATCTATCACTATATAATTTTTTAAAATCAGCTGTTTTTGTTGACTTAGAAAGATCCGCATCTAATACAACTATATTTTTATTTTCTTTTCCTAATTCAACCAATGCCATTCCATACGACTCTCTTGTTGCCTTACCCATATTAAACCTCCCATTTCTACTTACTTAATTCCACTAATGCGACTTCTTTTTGTGCTAAATTAGGAGCTTGTCCGTGCCATCCTGCTTCATTTTCCATAAAGCTTACGCCCTTACCTTTAATAGTTTTAGCAATTATAATTGTTGGCTTTCCTTCTATTATTTTTCCAAAGGCTTTATCTATATCTTCATAATCATGACCATCACAAACTACTACATTCCATCCAAAACTTTCAAACTTTTTATCTATAGGACTAATAGTCATTACTTCTTCATTTTTACCATCAATCTGAAGGCCATTATAATCTAATATAGCAACTAAATTATCTAATTTGTAATGTCCTGCTGCCATTGCAGATTCCCATACTAAACCCTCTTGAATCTCTCCGTCACCTAAAACTGCATAAACTTTAGATTTACTTTTTTTATGCTTAAGGCCTAATGACATTCCTACAGCATTTGATATTCCTTGTCCTAATGATCCAGTTGAAACATCTACTCCTGGTATGTTCTTTGCATCTGGATGACCTTGAAGCATAGCTCCTATTTTTCTTAAATTCATTAACTGTTCTTTAGGGAAAAAACCTTTTTCAGCAAGAACAGCATATAATGCTGGTGCTGCATGTCCTTTACTCATTACAAATCTATCTCTATTTTCATCCTTTGGATTTTCTACATTAATATTCATCTTTTCAAAATATAAATAAGTCATTATATCTGTACAAGATAAGGACCCACCTGGATGTCCAGATTTTGCTTCATAAATCATTTCTATAATGTTTTTTCTAATATTTTTTGCTATAACACTTAAATTATTATTATTCATATTTTCACCAACTACTTTTTAAATTTATATAATATCTCTTACTAACTATTAAATTAATTTATCTAAAATTGATTCTCCAATAGTATTTTCTGGCATATTAACTTTAAAGTTATCAGCTATAGTAGCCCCTAATGTTCCAAAGCTTTCAGCTGTTTGTAATAATCCGTTAACTTTCATTGAAGGTGAATATGCTAAAAATGGCACATACTCTCTTGTATGATCTGTTCCTTCATATGTTGGATCATTTCCATGATCTGCAGTTAATATTAATAAATCATCTTCTCTTAATTTTTCTAATACTTTTCCTAGATTAACATCAAACTTTTCTAATTCCCTTGCATATCCTTGTGGATTTCTTCTATGTCCCCATAATGCATCGAAATCAACTAAGTTTACAAAACATAATCCTTCAAAATCCTTATCCATAATTTCTAAAGTTTGCTCCATTCCATGAACAGAACTTTTAGATTTATAATACTCTGTGATACCCTCACCATCAAAAATATCATTAATTTTACCTACTGAAATTACATCAAATCCGTTGTCCTTTAACTCATTAAGTACAGTCCTTCCATAGGGCTTTAAAGCATAATCATGTCTATTACTTGTACGTTTGAATTCTCCTACTTTATCTCCTAAATAGGGTCTTGCAATTACTCTTCCAACCTTCCATTCATCTTTAAGTGTTATTTCTCTTGCAATTTCACAACATCTATATAATTCATCTAATCCAAAAGTTTCTTCATGCCCACAAATCTGTAATACAGAATCAGCCGATGTATAAACAATCATATCTCCAGTTTTTATCTGATGTTCACCAAGTTCATCTAATATCTCTGTACCACTAGCACTCTTATTTCCAACAATCTTATGTCCTGTCTTTTCAGACAACTCCTTTAATAAGCTTTCCGGAAATCCTGTATCTGTAAATGTCTTAAATGGTTTTGTAATATGAAGCCCCATCATTTCCCAATGTCCTGTCATAGTATCTTTCCCAACACTAGCTTCCTTCATTTTCATTTGATATCCTAAAGGCTTTGAAACCTTATCTACATGTTCTATTTTATGTAGGTTAGAAATACCCATCTTCTTCATATTAGGAATATCAAACTTCTCTACAGACTTTGCTATATTTCCTAAAGTATCAACTCCAACATCCCCATACATTTTAGAATCTTCCATCTCACCAATTCCTAGTGAATCAATTACTATTGTAAAAATTCTTTTATACTTTTTCATATAAATCCTCCTTATATATCTATTTTATTAAATATATTTTTAAGTCTGTAAAAACATATCTATTCTTTATATAAGAGTTATAACTCCAACTATCATTGCACTTAAAATACTTACTGTGAATCCTCCAATCATAGCCTTAAATGCTAATTTAGCAAGTGTATTTTTCTTTTCTGGGCATAATGCTGAAATTCCTGAGATACAAACTCCAATACTTGAAATATTCGCAAATCCACAAAGTGAAATAGTTATTATTAATCCTGTTCTATAACTTAATTCATTTAACATTTTACCTAAAGCTTCAAAAGCTACAAATTCGTTTAATACTATCTTAGTACCTAACATTTGTCCCGCTATAAGAACTTCTTTTCCTTCTAATCCCATTAACCATCCAATTGGCGCAAATAAATAAGATAATAAATCTTGAAGAGTTGTTCCAAATAAACCTAAAAATCCATTTACCATAGCCACTAATGCAATTATTGCAATTAATGAAGCTCCTATTGCTAGTGCAGTATTTAATCCGCTCATAGCTCCCTCTGAAATAGCTCCAATTAAGTTTTCATTTTTACCTTTACGATCCATACTTATATCATTAATCTGTCTCGTTTCCTCTATTTCAGGATATAATATTTTTGAAATTGCAATACTCCCCATAGGAACTAAGGCACTTGCAATAAGTAAATACTCCATAGGAATTCCCAATGCTGTATATCCACCTATTATTGTAGCTGACATACTTCCCATTCCAGATACTAAAACAACTAAAATTTCGCTGTCAGTCATTTTGTTTAGATACTTACTAACTAATATAGGACTTTCAGTTTGTCCTAAAAACATATTAGCTACAGCAACAAAGCTTTCAACCTGTGTAGTACCTAAAAGCTTACCTACTGCTTTTCCTATTATTTTTACTATAAAGCTCAATATTCCTAAATAATATAAAGCTGAAACTAAAGCTGAAACGAATATTATATTTCCTAATGTTTGAATTGCAAATATAAATCCTGTAGATGATCCACTATCTGCAAGGCTTCCAAATAAAAATACTAAACCATCTTTTCCATAATCTAAAATTCTAGTTACAACACTTGAAACCTTTTCAACAGCAAGCCTACCAAGAGGAAATTTAACTAATACAAAAGCAATAATAAATTGTATTGACACAGATTTTAATATAGTTTTGTAAGGAATATTTTTCTTATTTGTTGACATTAAGTACATTATGCTTAATATAACTACTATTCCTAATAAACTTATAAGTATTTTCATTTTCCCAACTCCCCAATATTAACCATAATTTATTAATTAAGATAATTTATTTTTCTTTTAGCTTATCTTCATTTATTAAATTTCTTATAGCTTCTACCGCTACTCTTATAGCACCTTCTGTATCATGAACTTGTATGTTTTCTAAACCTAATTTTTCTCTTTCTTGATTAGCTATTGTTAAAAATATTGCTCCTACTCTAACCCTTAAATAGCTTCCAACTATAAATAATGCTGCTGATTCCATCTCTGAAGCTAAGCAACCACATTTAACCCACGCATCCCATTTATTGATTAAATCATATCCTATTGGCATCTTTTCTGGTGAATGTTGTCCATAAAAAGAATCCTTTGATTGAACAACTCCAGTATGATAAGTTTTATTTAAATTTTTAGAAGCCTTTACTAGTGAGTTTACTACTTCTAAGTTCGCTACTGCTGGAAATTCAATTGGTGCATACTCCTTAGTTGTACCTTCCATTCTTATAGACCCTGTAGCTATTACCATATCTCCACCTTTTACATTAACATCCATTCCACCACAAGTTCCTACTCTAATAAATGTATCTGCACCGCATTTAACTAACTCTTCTAATGCTATAGAAGCAGATGGCCCACCTATTCCTGTAGAAGTTACACTAACTTTAACTCCATCTAAATATCCTGTATACGTAACATATTCTCTACTGTCAGCTACTAATTTTGAATTTTCAAGATATTTTGCTATTTTTGCACATCTCTTAGGATCACCTGGCATAATTACATATTTCCCAACTTCACTAGCAGCAACATTTATGTGATATTGCTTTTCTGAACCTTGTGAATAAATCATTTTAATTCCTCCCAAATAAACCATTTTTCATACAAGTTCAAACTTGTATGTTAAGTTGTATGTTTTGTATGGGTTAATAATACCACTATACGCTATATTTGTCAATCGTTTACATGGAAATTTTTATATTATTATTATTGGTTATTAACTATAAATGCTTTATAATTTATTTAAACAAATACTTTACATTATATTCTATTATTTAATAAAGAGGTAAAAAAATGTCTGATATAAATATTGTAGATAAGAAAAAAGGCTTGCTTTATGTAGCTGTTTATAACAAGCTTTTTAAAATGATAACTGAAGGAACTTTTCCTGAAAATAGTAAATTACCAACCGAACCTGAACTCGCAAAAAATTTAGGGGTAAGCAGAAGTACATTACGTCAAGCATTAGCCTTATTGCAAGATGATGGTTTAATAAAAAATATCCATGGAAAAGGTAATTATATTCAAAAGAAAGCTCCACCTAAAAAGATAGGTTTGGAAAAAATAGGTAATACAGTTCACAAATGCTTAGAAAAAACAATTACTAATGTAGAAATGGAATTTAAAATAGATCCTCCTTCTGATTATTATACAAAGATCTTTGAGAAGAAAACTCTTGCAACTGTTTGTGTTGATAGATGGTATACCTCTGATGAGGGAACTTTTGCTTATACTTTTACAATACTTCCTATAGAAAGCATAGATGAATTAAATATTGATTTAAATGATAAAGATTCACTACTTAATTTACTTGAAACTGAAATCTATGAACAATGTACTAATACTTCTGTAGAATTTAAATTTTCTACTTTTAATAATTTTGCAGCTAAAAGATATCCATTAGCATCAGAAAAAGGATTTTATTTAATAGAAGAAAAAGTTTATAAAAATAGTGAATTTCCTATAATGGTTAATAAACATTATCTTCCTTTACAATACACTACAATAAAATTTCATCCTACAAAATAATATGGACAATTATAAATTTTAAATTAACCAAAACAAAAAAAACTTAAGTAATTATGTATCAAACCCATAATCACTTAAGTTTTTTAATTATTATTTTTTCCTCAACTCGCCAATTAATACATGTTGTAATATTACCTTGAATCTCTATAATATAAAATTTAATACTATTACTATATAATTCATAATAATATTAAAATATATTTTAAAACTATTATCTATTTTATTATATCTCTTTAATAGCTTCACTAATAATATTAGCTAAATCTTCAGCCTGAGGTACAAACCCTAATTTATCAATAAATGCATGAGTCATTCCTTTATACCTATAACACGTTACATCAACCCCTGCATCTTTGAGCTGCTTTGCGTAAAACTCTGTTTGAATACGAAGTCCATCAAACTCTGCTCCAACTAAAATAGTCTTTGGTAAATTAGAGTGCGATTTTGCTAGCATAGGACTAACATACGGATCATCAACTAAATCAAAACTAGGTAAATAACTTGATAATATTGGATCACTAAAATCTTTACTAGGCCTTCCTAATCCAGTCAACGGTCTTATCTTTTCTTCTAACTCTTGTGCAATCTTAATCATATCTTCTGACCAGTTATATCCAGGAACTGAAGCATCTCCAATAGCTACTGCTGGATAAATTAATACTTGTAATGCTATCATTGGAATTTCTTCATCCCTAGCTCTTAACGAAACTACTGCAGTATAATTTCCACCGGCACTATCACCACCAACAGCAATTTTATTCTTATCAATTCCATACTTATCAGCATTATCATATATATGTTTTATTGCATAATAATTATCATTTAACCCATTTGGATATGGTTTTTCAGGTGCTAATGAATAATCAATGTTAAATACTACACAGTTAGCTTTTTCTGCAATTAACTTACAGAAATTTTCTACTACATATGTAGTTCCACCTATCCATCCTCCTCCATGAATAAATACTAAGGCTGGTCTATTTTTAATTTTTTCAATATGTCTTGGATAATAACGCCATAATCCAACTTCATTTCCACTATCAGTTATTGTCTCAAACTTTGTATAAATTTCAACTGTATTTAAGTTATAGTTCGCAAATCCCATACTGTCCCTAATCATTGAAATAATCATATCTGACGAAGGTGCTTGTCCTTCTAATGCATTATCAGAATTACCTTTTTCTTCTGTTATTTCTTTATCATTACTAGTTTTACTTGCCCAATGACCTTCCATTATTAATTTTTCACAAGGATCTAAATATCCTTCTCTTTTCTCCCCTGGACTTGGTTTTAATATAATTTTCACACCATTATTTTCAATTTCTATTGTCTCATTTTTTAATATTTTCAAGTATTCTTTTGAATATTTTCTCATAAATAATCACGCTCCATTTATAACTTTATTTATCATTAACATTCATCTAACTGTAAGTTACTGTTTTAAAACAATATCTAGCTTATCTATTTCTTCTTCATTATTATCTATATTATAAAATATAATGGCTACTCTTGTAATAGCTGAACATAAAATTGAAAAAAGAATAATATATACACCTTTATGTCAATCGCTTGACATATTTATTTTTTATAATTATACTCTATTTATAGAAAACCATTAGGAGGTAACAATGTTTAATTTTAGTAATGCTATACAATTCCACAATAAAGCAAACGATGTATTTACAATTGGTGAAATTCTAGTAGATATGATTTCCGATGACTATGATACTAACTTCACTTGTAACAAATACTCAAGATTTTTTGGTGGTTCACCAGCAAATATAACTATGAATATAAAGAGACTTGGTGGTAATCCAATTATAACTTCCTGTGTAGGAAATGACGGACTAGGCGATTTCTTAATTAATCACTTAAAGAAAAATAATATTAATACTGAATTAATTACTAGAGTTAATAACTCTACAAGTATGGTTCTTGTAACTAAGAGTAAGGAAACTCCACTACCTATTTTCTATCGTAGTGCAGATTATAATTTGGAATATACTTCTGAAATAGATTCAACATTAAAAAATAGTAAAATAGTTCATTTTTCTTGTTGGCCCATTTCTCAAGCAAAATCTAGAAAAATGATTGAAAAAGTTATTGAAGAAGCTAGAAAAAATAATGTTCTTATAGGATTTGATCCTAACTATCATGAAATGATTTGGGAAGAAGGACATGATGGAATAGAATATATAAAAAGCCTTATAGGTAAAGTAGATATAATAAAACCTTCAGAAGTTGATGCAGAAAGAATTTTTGGTTCAGATACTCCTGAAAATTATGTGGACAAGTTTATTCAATATGGTGCAAAACTTGTAATAATGACTTTAGGTAAAGATGGTGCAATAGTTTCTAACGGCACTGAAACTATTAAATTTAAAACTTTAGCTACTGAAGTTGTAGATACAACTGGTGCTGGAGATGCTTTTTGGGGTGGATTCTATACAGCTATAACTAGTAATCACGCTTTAAAAGAAGCTTTAAATATTGGCTTTGCAACAAGTGCTTTCAAGCTAAAACATGTAGGTGCTATTGCAGAATTACCTTCTATAGAAGAATTAAAAATACTTTATAATATATAGTTAATTAAGAGGAGATATTAAAATGGCAGTTAAAAATAAAGTTCAACTTATAACTTATCCTGATTCTCTTGGTGGAGATTTAAAAACATTAGATAATGTACTTACAAAATATTTTCCAAATACATTTAAAGGTGGTATTCACATACTTCCTCCATTCCCATCATCAGGGGATAGAGGTTTTGCACCTCTTACTTATCTAGAAATAGAACCTGAATTTGGTACATGGGAAGATATTCGTAAAATAGGTGAAAATCATGATGTTCTTCTTGATCTAATGGTTAATCACATTTCTAAAAACTCAGTATTCTTCCAAGATTTTTTAAAGAACGGAAAAGAATCAAAGTATTCTGATTTATTTATTACATTAGATAAAATTTGGAATGATGGAAAGCCTGTTCAAGAAGATATTAATAAAATGTTCTTACGTAGACAAGTTCCATACTCAACATTTAATATAAAAGGTGAAGAAGTTTCTGTTTGGACTACCTTCGGTAAAGAAACTCCATCTGAACAAATTGATCTTGATATAAACTCTGAATCAGTTAGAGCATTATTAAAGGAATTCTTTGAGAATTTTCACAAAAATAATGTTAAGATTGTAAGACTTGATGCTGTAGGATATGTAATAAAGAAACTTGGTACTAGCTGTTTCTTTGTTGAACCTGAAATATATAAATTCTTAGATTGGATATCTGATTTAGCTAAATCTCTTAATATTGACTTACTTCCGGAAGTTCATGCCCATTACACTACCCAATTTAAGTTAGCTAAATACGGTAACTATATTTATGACTTTATACTTCCATATATGATTCTTAGCACAATAGTTAATAAATCTAGCTCTCAAATTACAGAATATTTAAAAGATAGACCTCATAATCAATTTACAATGTTAGATTGTCATGATGGAATTCCTGTAAAACCGGATTTAGATGATTTAGTATCAACAAATGATGCTAGAAAAATTGTTAACCATTGCTTAGATCATGGTGCAAATTTAAGCTTAGTTCACTCTGATGCTCATAAGAGCCAAGATGGATTTGACGTTCATCAAATAAGATGTTCTTATTATTCTGTCTTAGGGTGCAATGATGATGCATACTTAACTGCAAGAGCAATTCAATTCTTTGCTCCTGGTATTCCACAAGTATACTATGTAGGATTATTAGCTGGTGAGAATGATGTTGAGAATGTTGCTCGTACTGGAGAAGGTCGTGAAATCAATAGACATAATTTTACTTTAGATGAAATTGATAAAGCCTATAATCAAGATGTAGTTCAGAGATTACTTAAATTAATTGACTTCAGAAATGATTATTCTGCATTTGATGGTGATTTTACAGTTGAACCTTCAGATGATGATGAAATTATATTAACTTGGAAAAAAGATTATAAATATTGTACTTTAAATGTTGATTTAAATACTAGCAAATCAACAATTAAATATATAAATGATGATGGCGACACATCATTATACACAATTTAATATATATAAATAAAAGAAGCATTTTTCTAAATAAAAATGCTTCTTTTATTTATATCTTAACTTAAAATATAATCACTAAAACTTAAGAAATATTCATTAAATTTATGCCGCAAATTCAATACCGTACTATTAAATAAAAAAATAATTTATTTCATAATAATTTAAGATTATTATTATTATTTATTAAAATTTCTATTCTTAAATTTAAGTATTAAATAAAAAAATATTAACTTAAAATCATAAATAAAAATAGAAATTTGTTATACAGTTTTGAAATTTATTTTAAAATTGGTATAATAAAACTGTAAAATAAAGTTGTTTTTGTGGTTTTATTGGAAAACAAAAGAGAAAGGAGATCTTAAATGAGTAAGCATTTACCAATGGATATTCGTGTTCCAATTGAAGTAGATAATCCATCTATACAAAGAGATGAACCGCTATGTATTAAGTGTGGACAATGTAAGAATATTTGTACAGATTATATTGGTGTTCATGGAACATATTGTTTAGAAAATACAGATGATATTGCTGTCTGTATTCATTGTGGACAATGTGCAAATGTCTGTCCAGTATCTAGTATTACTGAAAAATATGAATATGAAGATGTAAAAAAAGCCATT
Organism: Clostridium cuniculi; assembly: GCF_004353185.1. Classification (GTDB taxonomy): domain Bacteria; phylum Bacillota; class Clostridia; order Clostridiales; family Clostridiaceae; genus Clostridium; species Clostridium cuniculi. The sequence continues at coordinate 71,621 of NZ_SMUS01000001.1, forward strand.
ACTAATCCTAATAAGATTGTAATTTTCAGTACTTCTCCATCTATTCGAGTTGCTTTAGGTGAAGAATTTGATATGATGGATGGAAGTTTTGTTGAAGGAAAGATGGTATCATTACTTCGTCAATTAGGCGCTGATTATGTATTAGATACAAACTTCTCTGCTGATTTAACAATTATGGAAGAAGCTAGTGAGTTAATAGAAAGAATTACTAAGAAAAATAAACCATTACCTCAATTTACTAGTTGCTGTCCAGCTTGGGTTAAATATGCAGAAATTTATCATCCCGATATGTTAGAACATATATCTAGTGCTAAAAGTCCTATCGGAATGCAAGGAGCTACAATCAAAACATATTATGCAAATAAGATGGGTATTGATCCTAAAAAAATTGTTAATGTTGCAGTAACACCTTGCACTGCTAAGAAGTATGAAATTCGTCGTGAAGAAATGAATTCAGCTGCTAAATACTTAGGTGTTGATGAAATGCGAGATATGGATTACGTAATTACTACTAGAGAATTAGCTAAATGGGCAAAAGAAGAGAACATTGATTTTGTTAGCTTAGATGATAGTAAATTTGATTCTTTAATGGGAGAAGCTTCTGGGGCAGGAGCCATTTTTGGCAATAGCGGAGGTGTTATGGAAGCTGCATTAAGAACTGCATATGAATTTATCACTAAAGAAAAAGCACCAGATTCATTTTATGATTTAACACCTATTCGTGGAATGGAAGATATTAAAGAAACAACAGTAGAAATTAATGGATTAAAACTAAATATTGCTGTTGTATTTGGAACAAAGAATGCAAGTGAAATGATTAGACGTATAAAAGAAGGCGTAAAAGAATATCATTTTATTGAAGTTATGACTTGTCCAGGTGGTTGCATAGGTGGTGGTGGACAACCTAAAGGAACTCTACTAAAAGGAGATACCTTAAGACAAAAACGTATTGATGGACTTTATAAATATGATAAAGGAATGAATACTAGAAGTAGTCATGAAAATGAAGAAATAAAAAATCTTTATAAAGAATTTTATAAAACACCATTATCAGCTTTAGCTGAAGAAATGTTACATACACATTATAATGACAAAAGTAAACTATTAGGAGGTAAAAAAATGAAATATCGTTGTAGTATATGTGGATATATCCACGAAGGAGAATTAGAAGAAGGATTTGTTTGCCCAATTTGTAAGCAACCAGCATCTGTTTTTGTATTATTAGAAGAAAAGAAAACTTCAAATAATATTTATGCAGGAACTAAAACTGAGAAAAATTTAATGGAAGCTTTTGCAGGAGAGTCACAAGCAAGAAATAAATATACTTATTTCGCTAATATTGCTAGTCAAGAAGGTTATGATCAACTAGCTGAAATATTCTTAAGTACAGCTAGAAACGAACAAGAGCATGCAAGAATCTGGTATCAAGAACTAGGTGGATTAAGTGATACAGCAACTAACTTACTACATGCTGCTGAAGGAGAAAATTATGAGTGGACAGATATGTACTCAAAATTTGCTAAAGAAGCAGATGAAGAAGGATTTACTGAATTAGCTGAAAGATTTAGAAAAGTTGCAGCTATAGAAAAATCTCATGAAGAAAGATATCGTGCATTATTAAAGAATGTAGAAATGCAACAAGTTTTTGAAAAAGGTGAAGAAACTATGTGGGAGTGCCGTATCTGCGGACACTTAGTAATGGGTAAAAAAGCACCAGAAGTATGTCCAGTATGTAAGTACTCTCAAAGCTTCTTTGAAGTTAGAAAAGAAAATTATTAATAATAAAAGAAGCATTTTTCTAAAAAATGCTTCTTTACTTTATCCTTATATTAATTTAGATTAGTTATTTTTACTTATTAAGTGTACTATTTCTAATAACTAATTCTATAGGTAATATAGTTTGCTCATTTACTTCTATATTTTTATATTTACTATCTACCAATTCAATTGCTAATTTAGCCATTTCCTTAATTGGTTGATGTATAGTTGTTATAGTTGGTGTTGTTAATTTAGCTATTTCAACATCATCAAATCCAACAAGCTTAATATCCTGTGGAATTCTGATATTTAATTCATTACAAACTTGAATAACCTGCGCTGCAATCAAATCACTACTAGCAAATATTCCATCAATATTTTCTATTTCCTTAAGTGTCTCTTTTATATATCCATAATAATTCATTTCATTATATGTATCTATATCATATTTTCTAATAAAATACTCAACATTATTTTCATTACATATATCTATAAATGCCTTCTCTCTATTATCTGCAGGCATATCCTCATCAATTACTCCACTAAAATGTAATAATCTTTTACAACCAGATTTTATTAAATGTTCTGTAGCAAGCTTTCCTCCTTGATAATTATCACATTGAATTCCTAGCTTACCATCTTCAAAGTTTTTTTCTAATAAAACTACCGGAATATTGCCAGTATTAATCTTATTTGATTCAATATTACCACTACATAAAATTATTCCCGCTACCCTATTACTTTTACACATATCTAAATATTGTTTTTCTTTTTCAGCTTTTTCTTTGCTATTACATAAAATTATTTTATAACCATTTTTAGATGCTTCATTTTCTAAATTACTTATTAACTTTGCAAAGTATGGATGAGATATATGTGGAACTATTACACCTATGGTATTACTTTTTTGCTTTGTTAAGGATCGTGCTATTTCATTTGGTTGATAGCCTAACTGATCCATTGCTTCATTAACCTTATTTCTTGTTTTTTCACTAATATACCCTCTATTGTTAATTACACGTGATACAGTAGTTGGAGTAACACCTGCTAGCTTTGCAACATCTACTATTGTAGCCATATTTCTCTTCTCCTATCATAATTAATATTAATAATTATAATAAAAATTCTCCCCTAAGGTCAATCCAAATAATGTAAGCACCTCCGGGGTTAATCCAATATTTGGATTAACCCCGGAGGTGCTTACATTTATTGTTATATTTTATTGTTATATTTTTTCATTAATTAATCCCTTACTATATGCAGTTAGCAGTAACTTAAGTTTGGCAATCTGTTTCTTTAATTCCTCACCTACATCAGTATCACTAACTCTTTTTCTTACTACTTCTTTATCAACAATTAATTCAGTTGAAATAATATCCTTTTCCTCTGATATTGCAGCCTCAATAGATTCAAAGGGTTCATGTGCCACCAATCTCATTCCATAAGAATTATATATTAAAGTATATCCTGCAATTCCAGTTTTACCTCTATATGCCTTAGAAAATCCACCATCAATAACTAGTAACTTACCATTAGCCTTAATTGGACTCTCCCCTTGCTTTCTACGAACAGGAACATGTCCATTTACTATTCTTGATGTATTGGGATCTAATCCAAATTCCTCAAATATTCTATTACACATGTCTTCATCTTCTCTAAATTTATAATATGGATTTTTCTTTTCCTTTTGAATTTCTTTATCATCAATAAAATATCTTTCAAAGGTTGACATTCCTCTTTTTCCAAATAATGATGAACAACATCCATTACCTAGATACCACATTATATCCATTGCATATTGTTTTTCTTCAATACTTTCCTTATTAAAATATCCTTCTCTTGCTAACTTTTCAAACTTCTCAAGTAAAGCCTTTCCCTTATATGATTTTCCTTGAATTATCATACTTTTAAATGATTTATCTTCATTAACTGGTATACAACCATGAAATAATAAATTAGAATTATATTTTAAATACATACTTCCTTTTGCAAATAAAAATGTAATATGTTTTTGTAATTTTTCACTATTAACAAAAGATGCTGAAAGCTTTTCTATTAATATATTTTCTTCTTCTGTTAATTTATAAGGATCCTTTGGATCAATAGTCGGAAAGTACTTATCTTTAAGCTTATATTCTATATTATTAATTGTTATTGTTCCCTTGTCAAAATTTATCTTATGTAATAAAAGTCTTTCTTCCATTTCAAACTCTGGATGCCTTTTTATTATTTCATACTCGATTTTAAATTGTAACATAGCAATTGCCTTATGCATTTTTGCAATTAAATCAACTTCATGATTGTTACAAATATCCTCTTGCTTTACTTTTGGTCTAAATTCTATACATGGATCATCCTTATAATACTTTAATGCATAAGTTGCTAGTGGTAAAAGATTTATTCCATAAATATCTTCTATTACATCTAAATTAGAGTATCTTGCCGAAAATCTTAGCACATTTGCCATACATCCTTTGCATCCTGCTGCTGCAGCCATCCAAAGCATATCATGATTTCCCCATTGAATATCAACTGAGTGATATTCCATAAGTGTATCTAATATTATATCTGGTCTTGGTCCTCTATCGAATATATCTCCTATTATGTGAAGTCTATCAATTACAAGTCTTTGAATTAATTTACAAATTGCTATTATAAATTCCTTTGCTCGTCCAATTTCTATTATTGTATTTATTATCCCCTCATAATATTGTTCTTTATCTTCATACTTAGCTTGTTCATGTAATAATTCTTCAATTATATAAGCAAAATCCTTTGGCAATGCTTTTCTCACCTTTGATCTAGTATATTTTGAAGCTGCATATCTACATAATTTAATTAATCTATATAAAGTTATCCTATACCAATCATTAATATTACTTTCATTTTTTAGAACTATATCTAACTTTTGTTCTGGATAATAAACTAATGTTGCTAAGCTTTTTTGCTCTAATTCTGTTAATTGTCTTCCAAACATCTCTTGAATTTTAATTTTTATTACTCCTGATCCATTTTTCAATACATGTACAAAAGGCTCATATTCTCCATGTAAATCTGTTAGAAAATGTTCTGTACCTTTTGGTAAGTTTAATATTGCTTCTAAGTTTATTATTTCAGTTGATGCCGATGCAATACTTGGATACCTTTTAGATAATAGCTTTAAATATTCTAATTCACTTATAGTTTCATTATTAAATTCTTCTAAATTATTAGACATTCTTTTATTCACCTCTCTTAAAATTCTTTATTTGTGAATTTTACCCATAATATAGATTTTATCACAATTTATATTTTTGTAAATTTTTATAATTGACATTTAAGCTAATTTGTGAATAAAAAATATTTATTAGTGCTTTAAACATATAAAAGCTATATATTCAAAAAATAAAAATAATCCTAAAGCCTTATAAAGCTTTAGGATTATTTTTATTTTTTATAAACTATTATTTTTTCTTTCTAGAAATAAATGCACCAGCAGTGGAAATTAATGTACCAAATATACCAACAGCCACAGCAGATATGCCTCCTGTGTTAGGCAATTTTCCACTACTAGGTTTAGTTGTGTTCCCAGGTTTAGAAGTATTTCCTGGTTTACTTGAATTTCCTTGGTTAGATGGTTTTTCTGGCTCTGATGGTTCTTCTGGTTCAACCGGAACATCTGGATTATTTGTATTATTATCTTCAACTATATTAATAGTTGAGTAAGTTCCAGAAGTAGTAAACTCTCTATCTTTTCTATCAAGCACCTTAATGTCATCGAAAATAACTGCATCAGTTTTTGCTTCACCAATAGCTTTTAATGTTATTGTAACATCAGTTAAAGCATCTTCATTTATATCAGATAAATTAATAGTTAATAATGAACCATCAACTAAATAATCTACTACACTTAAGTTTTCGTCATTAGATTTTACAGAAACTACTTCAAAATCAGCATTATTGAAATTAACTTTTAATGAATAATTATCAGATTTAAGTCCTTCAATTTCACTTAAAGAAAGTTTAACGTCAAACTCTTCTAATGATTTAACTTCTTCTTCATTAATAGAAGTAGATATTCCTACAGAAGTTAAATCAGTTATACCAAATCCATATTCATATGCATTTTCTCCAGTAATTATAGAACCAGTTTCATCAACTTGTGGAATATCAACTGGTAACGTGCCTTGAGCTTCATAAGCACCAAATATAACATCCATTGCAGCTGGAATGTTTGGTCCAAATGTTTGAGTTGGATTTAATCCCCCATCAGCTTCAGTTGGATCCATTCCTTTATATCCATAAACAACTACTTCAGCATTAGAAGTTTTATGAGCTGCAACATCATAAGGTTTACCAACACTTACAATTACAGAATCCTTATTTAATTCATTAGCATAATCAACTATAGAATTTGGTCCAGCAGTTATCCAATGGTTAGCATTTAAATGAGAGTAACTACCCATTTCAGATATAACTATAACATAATCTGCATCTTCTATTTTATTCTTTAATTCATCAGTTAATAAATTACCATTTGAATAACGATGAGTTTCAATATTTACAGAATTAAGTTTTCCTTCAGAAATAAGCCTAGTAACACCATATTTCATACCTGGAAGTTCATTATTATATGGAGCTATAAGAAGTACATTTTCACCTTCCTTAGGATTTAAAGGTAATATGTTATTTTCATTCTTAACTACAGTAACAGCTTCTGCAGATACTTCTCTTTCTATAAGTCTATTTTCTTCAGAACCAACAATATTTTTAGCATTAGCTATTTTTTCTTCAAGAGTTTTAGTATCATTATTAACATCCATGATACCTCTATCTATTTTTAATTTAATTATTCTTTCAACAGAATCATCAAGCTCAGCCATTGTTAATTCGCCAGATTCAACTGCTGCTTTAACTCCATCAACTATAGCTTGTAACTTATGAATATCATCAGTACTTCTTAAAACAGTAGGCATTAACGCTATATCAGCTCCTGCTTTAATAGTCATAATAACTGCTTCCACCTCTCCAAAGTTTACAGCAATGGCATCCATATTAAGAGCATCTGTTACAATTACCCCATCATAACCCATATCTCCTCTTAAAACTCCAGTTAATATATCATCTGATAAAGTAGCTGGAAGAGTTATTTCTGTTCCATCATTTTTAGATGTATAAGTATCACTTTCAATTTGCGGATATTGAATATGAGCTGTCATTATCATATCTACCCCATTGTCAACTGCTTCTTGGAAAGGTTTTAACTCTACTTCCTTAATTTCTTCATAACTCTTATCTACTAAAGGTAATCCATAGTGAGAGTCTGTTGCAGTATCACCATGCCCTGGGAAATGCTTAGCAGCCGCTGAAACACCCTGTTCTTGAATACCATTTATCATTTGAATACCTAGCTTACCAACTAATTCTGCATCACTTGAAAATGATCTTAGACCTATGACTGGATTTGCTGGATTATTATTAACATCTAAAGATGGTGCAAAATTAACATTAATCCCCAAAGAATCTAACTCTTTTCCTAATACAGTACCAGCTCTATAAGAACTTAATTCATTTTTTGTAGCTCCTAATGCCATATTTCCTGGTAAGCTTGTACCTGTACCAAGTCTAGTAACAATACCACCTTCTTGGTCTATTGATATTAGTAACGGTATATCATTAGATTCATCATTTGCAATAACTTGTTGTAAATCGTGAGTTAATTGCGTAGTTTGCTCTGTAGTTTCAACGTTTTGAGCAAATAAAATTACTCCCCCTAAATCAAAATCATCTATAATTTTAGCAACTTCTTCATTCATTGTAGTGAAATTAGAAAGGTTATCTTCTCCTTCCATTTTCCACTGTCTAAAATCAGGCATTAACATTTGTCCAATTTTTTGTTCTATTGTCATTTCATTCACAATAGCTTTAGCTTGAATAGTTGAATCTGCTGCATAAGTATTTGTAGCATTTCCTAGTATTAATGAACTTGAAATCAGTGTAGCCATTATCATAGCCATAATTTTCTTTCTCTTCATATTTTCTCGTCCCCTCTTTTTTATCCGCTCTTATAACGTTTACAATAAAATTTTACAGTATTTTTTCAGAAATCAATGTTTTTTTCATTTTTTGTAAAAATTCACAAAATTTTATTTCATTAATTTTATTAAATATTTTCTTTATTTCTAGTATCTATTAAATGTTAATATTTCATTCAATATTTATACCTATTAATTTAATTTTTAACTCTTTTGATACCTGGTTGATGATATTCCAACATGCTTTGTAAATAACTTACAAAAATAACATTTAATTATTCATACCAATAGTATTATAATTAAATTATACGTTTTTAAATATTTTCTATTTTAGTAAACAATTTTCTATATATAGTTTCAAGGAGGAAATTATGAATAAAAATACATTTGCCCAAACTCCACCTATGGGTTGGAATAGTTATGATTACTACGATACTACTGTAAACGAATCTCAAATTAAAGCTAATGCAGATTATATGGCTAAATACTTAAAAGAATATGGTTGGGAATATATTATAATTGATATTCAATGGTATGCTCATAATGCAGGATCAATGAGAAAAAAATTTCAATACATTCCTTTTTCAGATTTAGAAATAGATGAATATTCAAGGTTACAACCAGATCCCAAACGTTTTCCTTCATCAATAAACGGTGCTGGTTTTGCTCCATTAGCAAAATATATTCATAGTCTTGGTTTAAAATTTGGTATTCATATTATGAGAGGAATTCCACGTACTGCTGCTCATAATCATACTAAAATTAAAGATTGTAGTGTTACTGCTGATATGATTGCTGATCCAAGTTCTATTTGCGGTTGGAATCCCGATATGTATGGAGTTCGTAATACTTCTGAAGGACAAGCTTATTATGATTCTTTAATAGAACTTTATGCTTCTTGGGGAGTAGATTTTATAAAATGTGATGATATCTGTAATACAAATATTTATCCTGAAAATCAATATTCTGCTAGACATGAAATTGAAATGCTAGCAAAAGCAATTCAAAAGTGTGGAAGACCTATTGTCCTTTCTCTTTCCCCTGGTCCTGCTCTTATTGATAAAGCATGGCACTATGAAAAATATGCTAATATGTGGCGTATTACTGATGACTTTTGGGATAATTGGACTCTTCTTAAAGATATGTTCTATCGTTGTGAACTATGGCAAAATCATGTATCTGAAGGATGTTATCCAGACTGTGATATGTTACCTTTAGGTTATTTAGGTAAAGGATTTGGGGAAGAAAGAGTAACAAACTTTACTAAAGATGAACAACAAACAATGATGACATTATGGTGTTTATTTGGTTCTCCACTAATGTTAGGTGCTGAAATGACTAAATTAGATGATTTTACATTATCTTTACTTACAAATAAAAAAGTATTAGCTATGCTTACTCCAGATTGTAAGCCTAAACAAATTTCTCTTGATGATACAAATGCTATCTGGTTTGCTAGTAACAATAAAACTAATAAAAAATATGTAGCACTTTTCAATCTTAGTGATGAAACTGCTAATATTTCCGTCAACTTAGAAGAATTAGACATTCTTAAAACAAAAGTTACACTTACTGACCTTTGGACAAACAATTCCTCTAAAAATGTAAATAAAATTATTTCTAAAGAACTAGCTCCTCATGCTAGTGCTGTTTATGAAATAGGATTATAATTAATAAAATCTCCATAAGTTAATGCTAAAAATAACTTATGGAGATTTTATTTAGTTTATATTTTTATTATAAACACTCTATATAAGCTTATTTATTATTTACTTCTTCATCTAAGAACTTTTCAATTCTCTTAAGTGCTTCCATTATGTTTTCCATAGAAGATGCGTAACATGCTCTAATGAATCCTTCACCACATTCACCAAAAGCATTTCCTGGCACTGCTAGTACTTTTTCTTTTAATAAAAGTTTTTCACAGAATTCATCAGATGTCATTCCTGTAGATTTAATACACGGGAATACATAAAAAGCTCCAAGTGGCTCAAAACAATCTAATCCAAGTTTTCTAAATCCATCAACAAGAACTCTTCTTCTTCTATTATATTCCTTAACCATCTTAGTAACACTTTCATCGCCATTCTTTAAAGCCTCAATTGCTGCAAATTGTGCTGTTGTTGGTGAACACATTATTGCATATTGGTGAATCTTTTTCATAGCCTCTAAAAGCACTGGATGCCCACATACATAACCTAATCTCCATCCTGTCATGGCATAAGATTTTGAAAATCCATTTATAACAAGAGTTTTTTCCTTAATCTCAGGGAAGCTTGCTATAGATACATGTGGCTTATCATAAGATAATTCTGCATAAATCTCATCTGAAATAACAATTATATCTTTGTCCTTTAATACCTCAACAAGTGGAGCTAATTCTTCTCTTGTCATTATTGCTCCTGTTGGATTATTAGGAAATGGTATTATAACTACTTTTGTTTTTTCAGTAATTGCTTCTTCTAATTCTTGCGCTGTTAACTTAAAATCATTTTCTGCCTTAAGATTTATTACCTTTGAAGTAGCCCCTGTAAATGCTGTACATCCCTTATATGCAACAAAGCTTGGCTCTGGAATAATAACTTCATCTCCTGGCCCAACTAAAGCCCTTAGTGCAATATCTATTCCTTCACTACCACCGACAGTAACTAAAATTTCATCCTTTGGATTGTACTTTAAATCAAATCTTCTATATAAATACTTAGCTATTTCTTCTCTAAGCTCTATAAACCCTGCATTAGAGGAATAATGAGTGTCCCCTTGCTCTAATGAATATATTCCAGCCTCTCTAACATTCCAAGGAGTTACAAAATCAGGTTCTCCTACCCCTAAAGATATTACACCTTCCATCTCATTTACTATATCAAAATATTTTCTTATACCTGAAGGAGGCATTTCCTTAACTTCTTTTCTTATCATATTTTCTAGTATCATATAAATATTACCTCCCTGTTTGAAGTTTTCTTCTCTTTAAAGATAGTTCCATGATCTTTATATTTCTTTAATACAAAATGTGTTGCTGTTCCAATTACATTATCTTGTACTGCTAACTTTTCTGATACAAACATAGCAACTTCCTTCATTGTTTTTCCCTCAACTATAACAGTAAGATCAAAACCTCCTGAAGACATTAAATAACATGCTTTAACTTGATCAAATTTATATATTCTTTCTGCTACTTTATCAAAACCTTCTCCTCTTTGAGGTGTTATTTTAACTTGTATAAGAGCAGTAACTGTTTCTTTACCTGTATTTTCCCAATTTATAAGAGTAGTATATCCCGCTATTATGCTTTTTTCTTCATAATCTCTAATAGCTTCTCTAACTTCCTCTACAGTTTTACCTGCCATTACGGCTATTTGCTCATCACTATATCTACTATTCTCTTCTAAAATCTCTAAAATTTCATCCATAATTAGCCCTCCTTAATAATAAAAAAAAGCCCCATCCCTATATAAAAAAGGGACGAAGCTATAAAATTCCGCGGTACCACCCTCATAAGTAAATCTCTTTACTCACTCAGTAAGAATACTTCTGAAACAACTCCTTATTCAGTAAATTGAGTTGCAAATTCATATTCTATTCCTTATAACGTTAGGATATACGGCTTTACCTACATTAAGAGTATTTCTTAGTTCTCAGTAAGCGATTCAAAGGCTGCTTCATAAAAGTATTACTACTAAGTTACACCTACCCTTAGCTCTCTAAAAGTAATCACTTAAATTACTCTTCCTTATCATAATCTTTAATTTTATTTTATTAAAATAGGATATTTCCTTTATACTATTATCTATTATATTTATTTTTAAGTCAATAAAAAATTAACCTTATTTTAGCTTTTTTAATATATAATGTGAATATAAATTAATAAATTCTAAAATCTAATAACTTCAACAAGATTAAATACTTTATTCTCATATTCATACTTAAAAATGCAACAATTAGGAAATCCTTTTTTAAGTTCTGTAGTCACAAACTCATCATCATGCCAATTTCTTAAAAAATGATAGCAGGCCCCTGCATGAGATACTGCTAGTACTGTTTGATTATCTTCTTTTTCCATGATTTCAATACAAGTATTTTTTAAACGTTCTTTAACTTCCTCTTGAGTTTCACCACCATAATCTTTAAAAAATGTTGCATATCCGCCTGGCGTCTTTGGATTTAAATCTTCACTTTCTCCTTCAAAAATTCCAAAATCCATTTCTTTCAATCCCTTTAATCGCGTATATGTAACCTTATAATCAGTAACTATTTCTAATGTATCACAACTACGCTCTGATGTTGAACTATAATAATTATCAAATTTAATATCTTTTAAAAATTCACCTGCAACTTTTGCTTGTTCTCTTCCTAACTCAGTTAAAGGTGAATCACAACTTCCTTGTATTTTCCTTCTTAGATTAAATAAAGTTTGTCCATGCCTCATTAAATATAAAGTCTTTTTCATTACTCCCTCTCCCTTAAGTATACTTCAAATATTATCTATTTGACTTAAATTTTACACATTGAAGTTAACTCTAAGTCAAGAATTTTAGTTAAAAATTTATAGAGAAAGTAATAATTTACTTTCTCTATAAAAATAAGTTATTCTTTTATTATGATTCTGTCCATTTATAATAATTTACCCCTTCATTAGTTAATCTTTTTTCTTGTGCGGCTAACCTTACCTTATATTCATCCCAATTTCTATTAGCTTTAGCTGTCCATCCTATTTCAGCATATCCCGGTAACCTTGGATATATCATATAATCCATTTGATCTTGTGTTGATATTGTTTCTGTCCATAATGGTGCTTCTATTCCTAAAACTAAATTCTTTGGTGCATAATCTGTTGGATCCCATTTATATGCTACATCAACAGGAATATACCCTGCCCAATTAAGTCCATAAGGCGTTTCCTCATTATATTTCATATCTAAATAAGCTTTACTTGCAATTGATACAAGTATTTTCATATTCTTTTTTACAGCCTCTTCATTTGAATCTTTCCAGTTTTGAAGTATTACACTTGAATCTATTTCAGGAGAAGTATCTATCGGATCCCAACCTATTGGTGTCTTTCCATACTTTTGTGCTATTTTAGCTACTCTTCCTACAAAATAATCATAGTCTTCCTTTTTAGTATTATGTGCCTCATCTCCTCCAATTTGAAGATATTTTGATGGGGATATTTGTGAAACTTCCTTAAATACATCATCTATAAATTCATAAGTCTTTTCACTATGAGCCATAAAAGAACTAAATCCTACCTCTGTTCCTGTATATAAAGGCGCTCTTTTACCATCTGGATTTAAAAATCCATAAGAAGCTAATGCTGCATTTGTATGACCTGGCATATCAAACTCTGGAACTATTTCTACATATCTTTGCATTGCAAAGTTTACTATATCTTTAAACTGCTCTTGAGTATAGTATCCACCAGGCCCTCCACCAACTTCTGTGCTTCCACCTATAAGCGTTAAGTCAGGATATTTCTTTATTTCAAGACGCCATCCTTGGTCATCACTTAAATGTAAATGAACTTTATTTATCTTATATTGTGCTGCTAAGTCTATTTGTCTCTTAATTTCATCAACAGTAAAAAAATGCCTTGCAACATCTATCATTAATCCTCTATAACTATACTCTGGCTTATCTTTAATTACTGATGCAGGTACACTCCATTCTATATTTTCAAAAACCTTACTACTATCAATTTCTGGTGGCAATAATTGTCTTAATGTCTGAACTCCTCTTGATATTCCTTCTGGTTTATAAGCTGTAATTTTAACAGCTTTTGAAGTCGTATTCATTTCATATCCTTCATTGCCTAATTCTTCATTTGAATTAATAGTTGTTAAGTAAATACTTCCATCCGTAGGCTTATCACTTACAATAATTTTCAAATCAAATCCTGTTGATGCATTTAATTTTTCTCTTATAAACTCTGCAACCCATTTAATATGCTCAGTTTCTTCATCATTTTTTCCTTTTATATAAATTGCACTATCTTTTGTTAAAATAAACTTTCCTTCTTTACTTTGGTAACTCATTGGCTTTGGAATAATATTAATTTTTCCCACACTCCCTTCATCATTAAAAACCTCTTTTACATCATAACTATCTATCATATATATTTTAAAACATATCACAGATATAGTTACTATTCCCATTATTATTAATAGAAGTGTTGTTTTATTCCATTTAAATATATTTTTCATATGTACACGTCCTTAAAATTTATATTTTTCTATCATTTAAATTTATTAGGCTTTACAAATTTTATTATTTCTCTTCATTATGATAATAATACAAAAAATGTTTATACATTTTATATAAAAAAAACTACCAATATTGATTTTTCATATCTCAATATTAGTAGCTTTAAACTTATAAAATAGTCTTTGCAAATTCCATATTATCAAATTCTTTTCTCTTAATATAATGTAATGAATCTATTAAATAACTTTTATGATGCTCGATAGTTTTTGAAAATACTTGTATGAAATCAACTATATTCTCATGGTTATCTTCTTTATTGTTTAAATATAATCCAACTAAATAGAATCTTATAAAACTAACTCTTATTATAAGCATCATATAACTATCAAAAAATGATAAAACCCCATTAAACGGGAACATATTATTATAAATAAAATTAACTAAATAGTTTTCTAAGATATAGCTATATTTATCAAAATATTTTTCATTGTACTCTTCAAAAGCTTTTATATAAAACTCTGATTTATATTGGATATTTTCTCCTTCCCCAAAACTATAGCCATTTAGCATTCTACTTGTATATTCCTTAAATCTAAAACTTTTAACATCTTTATCTACTCTTAATATTTTAAGCATTTTCCTAAATAAGTCTATTTGTATTATATAGTTCATATTGCTATTTCCTAATAAAAGATTAAGATCATAATCTAAATAAGACTTAGCAAATAAATAAACATCATAACTTTCTATAAATTTAATTATATTATTATTATTTTGAACTTCTTCTTCAAGTTGCTCTATAAAACATCCTAATGAATATAATCTTTCACTTATAGTAAACCTTCTATCTTGAATAATTTTTATAGAAAAATCTCTTATCTCTTTAAAATATTTTAAAGGTGTATTTTTTACTTCTTTTAAATTTGTATTTATTTGTGCAGATATTATATGTTTGCCTAGTTCTTCTTCTTTATTAACAAATTTTATTCCTTCTTCTTTTAATAAAATAAGCCTTGCTGCTTCCGGACATGCCACATCTAAAGACATCTCATAAGTTTCATCTATTTTATTAGTTACCCTTGGAAAGCATGTACAAACATTTGAAATTTAATTATATCATATTCTCATATATACTCATCTCTATAAACTTCATAAGGTCTTGATGAATATACTCTATAAACTACTTGTCCATTAAAATCTAGCATATCCTTTGCCCTTTCTTTTATCCATGGTTCCTTTATC
The DNA here is from genome assembly GCF_004353185.1 of Clostridium cuniculi. GTDB lineage: Bacteria > Bacillota > Clostridia > Clostridiales > Clostridiaceae > Clostridium > Clostridium cuniculi. The sequence goes on from NZ_SMUS01000001.1 coordinate 86,839, forward strand.
ATATCTAAAGCTACACTTTTATTAAACCATCCAACCTCAATACTTTCTTCACTACTTCTTAGTTCTCCTCCAACTTTTACTGCCAAGAAATCAAAGATTACCTTAGTAGGTACAAATGTTTCATTATCCCATCCTATATATGACTTTGTGTTAGAATAAACTCCAGCAAGCTTCTTAACAGCAATTTTTATTCCTGATTCTTCAAAAACCTCTCTAGTTACTCCTTCAATTAAATCTTCTCCATTTTCAATTTGTCCACCTGGAAATTCCCATCCCCTATGTGGATTTTTAACTAATAAAACCTCATCTTTTTCATTAATCACTAATGCCCCAGCTGCTACTATATGTGTTGGAAATACCATAACCTATTCCTCCCTTTAATTTATAATTAAACTTTATATTTATTAGTTTATACTCACATCAATTTAACCACTTATTAGTAATAATATTATTTTTACGTGACTAAGTCACAATATATATGTATATTAAATATATAAAATATTAGATAAGATAATTTTTTATTTATGGAGGAGAATCAAATAAAAATATGATTAATAATAGAAATCACTATATAAGTGAGCTTTATGAAGCATATCCAATTTTATCTCAAATAGATAAAGATAATGATGGAATATTAAGTCAAAGAGCAACCTTTAAAGAACTTTTATCAGATGAATATTTAACAACCCATGAAGGTGAATGTATAGGTTTTTTATTTGTTATAAGTGGAAATATAAAAATTCAAAAGATAAATGAAAAAGGTGAAGAAACTAATCTTTATAATGTTGAAAAAGGTCAATTATGCCATGAATCTTTAAGCTGTTTTATGAATTGTAAATCTCTAAATATTATAGCCAGAGCACTTCAAGATTCTAAAATATGCGTTGTTCCATTTGATGTTGTTAATAATTACTTATTACATGATACTTTATTTTTACAATACATTTATAAGGATTTATATAGTAAATTTACGCTAATTGTAAATGTAAAAGAAGAAGTTAAACATGAATCACTAACAAATAGATTAGTTAAGTTACTTATAGATAAAAAAAGTAAAAACATTTATTTAACTCATAATGATTTAGCTTTTGAATTAGATTCTGCTAGAGAAGTAGTAAGTAGAAAGCTGAAAGAGCTAGAAAGAAAAGGATATTTAAAATTAGGCAGAGGTAAAATACAAATAGAAAAAGATTTAAGTGAAATTATAAAGTAATGAGGTGCTTTAGACTTGTCCTTCTATAAAGCATATAATTATAAGAAAAAAATAAAGAAAATATATTAATAATTTATATTTATAAATTTAAAATGCTGAATCATAAATTTAATTACGATTCAGCATTTTAATAATTATTTATTAACTTTAATATTCATTTTTCCCCAAATCATAGTTATCAATAAGCCACCTAAAAGTGCAATTAAATGAGCTATTATATAATTTAAATATCCATTATTTGCTGAATTTACTATTGCAAATCCTGGTACTGCAGTTGTTCCAAAACCTATTGCAGTTAACTTACTTATATAAATATATCCTCCTGCTAAAGCAGATGCTAGACATCCACAAATTAGTGGATATTTATTTCTTAAAGTAACACCAAAAACAGCAGGTTCTGATATACCAAATAATGTTGATGTAAATGCTGGAATACACATTTCTCTTGCTTTTACATCATTCCAATGTAATGCTAAATATCCTAAAACAGCTCCACCTTGAGCAACAACTGCTACCGAAAATATTGGATTTAAGAAATTTACACCTGTATCAACTAATAATTGACTTTCTATTGCTCCAAATATATGATGTAAACCTGTTATTACAATTATCTGATGGAAACCTGCAAATACCATATATCCAAAAACACCTAAATTAGTAGTTGTCCAAACTAATGTTGTAGTAATTAAACTTGCTAATGTACGCCCAACAGGTCCAATTACTGTAAATAATAATAATGCAGAAACAAATACTGTAAGCATTGGAGAAACTAATAACTTTATACTATTAGCAACTTTGCTTTCAAAAAATTTATCTAAATAAGATATAACAGCTCCCATCATAAGTGCAATAATAACCCCACCTTGGAATCCAACTAATTGTATTTTTAACCCTAATACATTAATAGTTTCCGGAGTAATAGTTCCCTGTGCTGCTGAATATGCATCTGTTAACTTTGAACTAAGCATTATTGCTCCTATAACTAGTCCTAATACTGGTCTACCTCCATATCTTCTAGTTGCTGAATAAACAACTATTAATGGTAAAATATCAAATACACTCGATGATACTATTGATATAAATCTATTTATTCCTTCAAGCCAAGGCCACATCTCAACTACAGATTGCTTACCAAAAATACCTTGTTGCCCTAAAAGTCCTGATATCCCTAATAATAAAGCAGCTGCAAGAATTGCTGGCATTATCTCTATAAATACATCAGAAATCGATTTTATTGCTTTTTGAAATATGTTTTGTTTTTCAGCTGATTTAGTTTTTATATCCGAAAGTGACATGTTTTGCATATTAGTATATTGAGCAAATATCTCATATACTTCATTAACTAACCCTGCACCAAAAATTATTTGAAGCTGATCCCCAACCATAAATACACCTTTAGCCATATCTATTTCATCTAAAGCCTTCATATTTATTTTACTATCATCATCTAAAACAATTCTAAGTCTTGTTGCACAGTGCGCTACCCCTTTAATATTTTCCTTACCACCGATATTTTTAATAATATCATTAGTGATATTTAAATATCTTTCATTTTTATTAATAACTTTACTCATTACAAACTCTCCCTTAACCAATCGCTTTAAATATCCATTTTTTGCTATAGAAGTCTTGTTTCACTCTTTCAATTGTTATACCAACATTCATAAGCTCATCACCAGCAAATATTTCACCTGTTTTAATATCTTTATATAAATACTCTGGATTTAGCCCTCTAAACTTTATAGTTCTAATTTGAGCTGCTGGCAAAGATAAAACCTTTACGTAAGTAGCAACAAACTGTGTTTTATCTTTTGAAACAATATTCCATGCTGATTCATTTCCATCAAAAGGATTAAATATTCTATATAAATCACCAAATTGAATTACTTCTCTTATATCCTTATATTCTTTTATTTGCTCCTTAACTATTTCCTTTTCTTCTTCAGTTAATTTGGTTAAATCTAACTCATATCCAAAATTACCTGCCATTGCTACATTTCCTCTTGTTTCAAGTGGCGTTATTCTACCAACTTGATGATTAGCTACTGTTGATACATGACAGCCCATAGTTATTGGAGGATATGCTAAACTAGTCCCATACTGTATTTTTGTCCTACAAATAGCATCTGTATTATCACTTACCCATGTTTGTGGCATGTAATAAAGCATTCCTGGATCAAATCTTCCTCCTCCACTTGAACAACTTTCAAATAATATATTAGGAAATCTACCAGTTATTCTTTCCATAACATCATATAATCCTAACATGTATCTATGACTTGTTTCCTCTTGTCTTTCTATTGGCAATAATTCAGAACCTATATCTGTAATGTGTCTATTCATATCCCACTTAACATAGGTTATAGGTGCTGATTCTAATATCTTACATACAGATTCAACTATATAATCACAAACATCTTTTCTTGATAAGTCTAAAACTAATTGCCCTCTTCCCATTGTATATGGTCTATTTGGTACATGAATACACCAATCTGGATGAGCTTTATATAAATTACTTTCTATTGAAATCATTTCTGGCTCAAACCATAATCCAAACTCCATTCCCATATCTACTATTTTATTTGCAATTCCTTCTATTCCATTAGGTAATTTTCTTCTATCTACTACCCAATCCCCTAAAGAAGTATTGTCATCATCTCTTTGTCCAAACCATCCATCATCCAGAACAAAAAGTTCCATTCCAAGTTTTTTACCTTCTTCTGCAATTTTAATAAGTTTATCTTCATTAAAATCAAAATATGTAGCTTCCCAATTATTTATCAATATAGGTCTAACTTTATGTTTAAATTCTCCTCTACATAAATTTTCCTTATATAAATTATGAAACTTTCTTGACATTCCTCCTAATCCATTATTAGAGTAAATCATAACAACTTCTGGTGTTTGAAATTCTTCATTTTCTTTTAATAACCATGAAAAATCAAATGGATTAATTCCCATAGCAACTCTTGTATTTCTATATTGGTCTACTTGAACTTGTGCGGTAAAATTCCCACTGTATACAAAATTAAATCCATAGGCCTCTCCACTATCCTCATTTGTATCTTTTCTAACTAATGCTACAAAAGGTGCTTGATGAGGACTACTCGCTCCTCTTGAACTATCTACCATTTGAATCCCTGATACGATTTTTCTTCTTTCAATATTTTTCTCATTGTTGTGAGCACCATATAAAGTAATCATTTCAAAATCATCATCTCTAAAATCAATGCTCATACTTAACGCTCTTAAAAGTCTTATTTCTTCTTGTCCTTCATTAATAAACTTAACACTTCTTGTTATTACATCTAAATCATTAAATACAGAGTAATTTAATATTACCTTCAAACCTATTACTTTATCTTCTAAATATATTTCTAAACTATCACACTCATCATCATTATTAGCATAAGTTGCTGGTAACCCCACTAATTGTTTTTTCCCTTTAAATACTTTATAACCTAGATATCTTAAATCTGAAATTCTTGTTCCATTCTCCAATTTAACTTGGTATGCCGGTATTCTAAAATCTCCATTGCCAAATCCTTGATATTCTTGTGGAATTGTATCTAATGAAAAGCTTCTATCTTTATCACATGGATTAGGTGAAAATCCTCTGTCTAAATAAATTATTTTATTACTTCCTCTATATTCATTAATCCTAGCCCCATAGTATAAATGAGCTAAATATCCACCCTCTAAAACCTGCATAATGTAGCTTGTACTTTTTCCCTGTATATGGAATAAAGATTTTTTATTATCTATCTTAATACCCATGCTCTACCTCTTTCAAATATTTTTTTATTCTTTTTACATTTATATTGTAAACCTTTTTAAAATGTATTAATATGGAATTATGTAGACAAATACTATAAACTTTGTGACTAATTTTTAAACTAGGAGGCTATTATGGATTTTAATTTTTCTTATAGGAATCCCTATGATAATATTGAATTAAATCTTTATACTTGTGGACATGAATCTTGTAAAAGTAAGCATTCTTATGGACCAGCTGTAAGAAGCGGATATTTAATTCATATAGTTTTAAATGGTAAAGGAACATATAAAGTTAATAATACTTCATATAATTTAACTGCTGGAGATGGCTTTTTAATCTATCCTAATGAACTTATATACTATGAAGCAGATAAAGATAATCCCTGGGAATATATTTGGGTTGGACTTGTTGGTACTAAGATAAGTGATTATTTAAACAAAACTTCAATTTCTAAATCTAATCCTATATTTACTTTAAGTGAAAGCAGTAAATTAATAAATTCTATTAATTCTATAATTAATAGCACTAAGATAGATAATAATAAGAATTTAAAAATATTAGCTACTTTATATGATTTTCTTTTTGAATTATTAAATGAATTTCCTAATCTAATAAATAGCAATAAAAATACTCAGCAAACTTATTTAGATGAGGCATTACTTTATATTCAATTAAATTTCCAAGACAATATTTCTATTATGGATATTGCAAATCACTTATCTATTGATAGATCTTATTTACATAGAATATTTAAAAGAATTTTAAACTTATCTCCTCAAGAGTATATTTTGAACCTTAAATTAGAAAAAGCCACTGAATTATTATCAACAACCTCTTTAACTATAGGAGATATAGCACGTTCAGTAGGCTATAATGATACTATGCTATTTTCTAAAACTTTCAAAAAATATAAAGGTTGTACTCCTTCAAGATATAGAAAGTTTAATTAATAATCATGGTATATTTTCATTTCTATGTTTTTTACTTCTATAAGGCTTATTAAAATTTAAATTATATACGGTAAATATTTAATTCTTAATAAATTTCTATATAAAAAAAGAGATAGGCTTTATACCTCTCTCTTTTGATAATTATTAGTTTTAATAAATAATAGTAGAAAGTACAGTTTTTGATTAAATATAATTCTTACTTATGCATGAGATAATATAGGAAACATTATATTTTCATTATTAAAAACACTTTTATTCTTACTCTTAACATATAGAGCATCATTATCATCATTTAATAATTCTTTATTATATTCTTCAATATTTATAGGGGTAAACCCTAATCTAATAATCTTAGTATCTTCATTCATTAATAAATCAATAACTATATTTAGATCTATTTCTTCATCCATAAATACATATTGAATAAATAACTCTTCCCCATCATATTCACAAATTGCTATTGAATTACAATCCTCAATATAATAAATATTATCCTTCAAGAAATCCAAGCAATAAAACATAATTAAATTTTTATTATCTTTAACATGAAGCTTTGAAATTTGAATACTATTATTAATTATATTTTCTAAAAGTACTTTGTCCTCATTATCATTAATATTTATTTTTCTAACTTTTTTATTACTTCTCTCTTTGTTCTTTTTTATAGAATATTGATATTCATAAACTCTTTCAAATCCAAACTTAGGATAAAAATCTAATACAGTATCATTTGCAAAAAGATATATACAATCACATTTATTTTCCCATTCACTTAAAACTTTCTCCATAAGAAATCTTGATAAACCTTGATTTCTATATTTTTCATCAGTCATTACAGTTCCTATTTGGATATAATTTTTTTCTTCTCCTAAAATATTTATTTTCATAATACTTACTGATACATTAGCTACTAATTTATCATCATCTAATAATGAATATGGGATATATCCTTCTCCCCAATAACCAGCCTCATACCATTTTCTAAAATTAAACCCATAAGTTTCTTCTGTTAACTTATTAAGACCATCTCTTAAATTTTCGTTATCCCTATAACCTTTTATATAGGTATATTCATAACCATTAATCAATACTTTTTTACTCATTTTACACCCCTCATATTCTTCCTTACCTTTTATCAATTATATACAACTTTATATATAAATATTATATTTTCTTCTATATTGGGAAGGTGTACAATTCATATGTTTTTTAAATATCTTTCCATAATAACTTATTCCATTAAAGCCTACATTAAGTGCAATATTAGATATAGATTCATTACTGTTACAAAGATAATGAGTAGATTTTAAAACTCTATACTCCATCAAATACTCAAATGGAGTCGTATTTAAAACCCTTTTGAAAGCTCTACAACATTCGCTTTTGCTAATATTTACAGCCATAGCTATATCATTTAAAGAAATACTATTTTCATAATTACTATGTATATATTCTAATGCTAATTTAACCCTTTTTTCATCATATAGAGATAACTTATTTGAACTTTTATTATAAGTTTTCATCTCCTTTACTAAAGTAAACCAAATATAGTTTAAATAATTCCTTACCTCTAATTCATAAGCATATTCCTTTTTATTAAAAGCTTTAAAAATCTTTTCAGTATAGTCTAAAATCTCTTTTTTCCATATAATATCTTTTTTTAATACTATATACTTTAAATTGCTACTATATAAAATAGGATTTATATATTTCTTATTTATTAATGAATTTTCATTGCCATCAATGAAGTTTGAATCAAACACAATAGAATACATCTTACAATTGTTTATGACTGGCTTTATTTGATGTAAAACATTTGTATTAAATATAATTCCCTCATCTGGTTCCAATATAATTTCTTCACCTTCAACTTGAAAACATACCTTATCACTTAAAACATAAGAAATCTGTACCTCCTTATGCCAATGCCATCTTATATATCCCTCATCAAATAAACTAAAATCATCATTATATAAAGCTATTGGCAAGTCACTAGATCCATGTTTTATTATCTCTTGTAAATTACTATCTACATCTATTTTATTAACCTGCATTTTTACCTCTTTGCTAATATAGTTTTAATTTATATCAATATATTAATTGTTATATACTTTAAATATTAATAAAATTATTACAGATTAATACTTATAAATCAATATTTGTATTATATTCCCTTTATTATATAAGTCTTTAGAGGAGTGAAGAATATGAACTTAAATTTAAGAACTAAAGGAATAATTTTAGTAATTGTAGGTACAATGTTATGGGGTATATCTGGTACCGTAGCACAATTTTTATTTCAGCAGAAATCATTTAATCCTGAATGGCTTGTTGTAGTTAGATTATTAATATCTGGTTTCACACTACTTTTATATGGTTATCTAAAAAAGAATAAAGATATGAAAAATATATGGAAGGAAAAAAATGATCGTATAACCCTTATACTATTCGGTATCATTGGTATGCTTGGTGTACAATATACATACTTTGCTGCAATTAAACATGGAAATGCAGCAACAGCTACTATACTTCAATACTTATCTCCAGTCATTATAACTTGTTATTTAATTATACGTAATAAAAAATTGCCTAATTTCAGAGAATTACTTGCAATAGTTTTAGCTTTAATAGGTACATTCTTTATAATAACAAGAGGAGATATTCATAGTTTATCACTCTCAAAAGCAGCTTTATTTTGGGGTATTTCTTCTGCATTTTGTGCTGCAATATACACCTTACAACCTATTTCTCTGCTAAAGAAATATAGCTCTATAGCTGTAGTCGGCTGGGGTATGCTCATTGGTGGACTAGCTTTTAGTTTTATACATTCACCCTTTAATTTTACTGGTGAACTATCTATTATTTCTATAATCTCAGTTATTTTTATTGTTATTTTTGGAACACTTATTGCATTTTATTGTTACTTGGAAAGCCTTAAATATCTTCTACCAACAGAATCAAGTATACTAGGATGTGTAGAACCTTTATCTGCTACAATTCTATCTATTTTATGGTTAAATGTATCATTTGGTTTACCAGAACTTATAGGAACAGCTTGTATAATTTTCACTGTAATACTTTTATCTTTTTCAAAGAAATAATAAATCTATATATTATAAAAGGATCTTAAATTTAAACTAAATACTTAAGATCCTTTCATAATTATAAATAGTATTTTATATAATAATTCTTAATATATACTTTAATATTGAAATTATAAATTTATTTATCCTTTATATACTTATCTAAGTTTTTAACCTCTCTCATAGCCTCTTCATACTTCTTAGCTCTTGCATTTGGATTTCTTCTTAATATATTTATAGAATTCATATAAACCTTATTTTCAGTATTATTAATTTTTAATTCATGTACTTTTAGTTTTGATAAATACTCTAAAAACTCAGCCTTTATTTTACTTGGCTCATCTATGGCCTTTGCTGATAGCTCATCAAATTTATCAACATATCTTGATACCTTTTCAACAAATCCCTTCATTGCTTCTTCTTTTAATTCCAAATTTTTTCTAATAATTACTTCAATAGATTGCTTTCTTGTGCTCTTCTTAAGTAATGCTTCCTGTTGTTTAATTGCTACTTTTTCAACTAATTTTTCTTGCATGGATTTTACATCTTCGTTAACAAAAGCTTCTATTATCTCTATTCTCTTCTTTACATTGATAATAGCCTCATTTCTTTCAGTAAACTTTATTAAAATATTCTTTAAGTCCATAGCTTCATTGAATGATTGTACACCATCAATTGTAATAAAAACAGTTATAATATATGAAATTATTTCTGATATTCCATAAGGTATTATTGTAACTAAACTCTCTATATTAGGATTAACAAATCTAACTAAAAGTACAGAAAAAACTCCCCAAGCTAAAGACGATATTAAACAAATATGCCCATTAATATTAAAAGGCTCTTTAGTGTAATCCCAGTACCTAACATGAAATAATTTCTCCATCACTACACCAGTTATATATTCTAATATTGTTGCAGAAATCATCCCTATAATAAAAACTAATATAAGATTCCTCTCAACTGGTAATGTGGAAATTAATACTACTATAGCTCCTGATCCATAAATAGGTAATAAAGGTCCTTTTAAAAATCCTCTATTTACCCACTTATGCTTTTTTAAAGATACATAACATGACTCCCATACCCAACCTATAAAACAATATAGATAAAATAAAAGAAGCCATTGATGTAAGGTATATATGTGCATTCTCTCCCCTCATTTCTTAATAATTACTTCATATCATATTTGTAAATTTTTTAAAATAAAAATACCTCAGAAAAAAAGTTATCTATAATAAAATTTTTTCTGAGGGTAATTTAGATATGAATTAATAATTATATATTTCCTTATATTTCTTATCTAAGTATTCAATAAAATATTTTGCTTGAAGTTCCTCTCCTGTAATTCTCTTTATTAAATCGCTTGGATCATAAAGATTAGCATATTCATGAACATTTTCTTTTAACCATTCATATACTGAAGACAAATCTCCTGTAGCTATTTCATCGTATATATTCGGAATATCCTTAAGCATTTCATTTAACATTTGTGCTCCGTAAAGATTCCCTAATGCATAACTTGGAAAATATCCAAAGGATCCATCTGACCAATGCATATCTTGAAGTACTCCAACCTTATCACTTGTTGGTTCTATTCCTAAATACTCCTTGTACTTTTCATTCCAAACTCTAGGTAAATCAGCAACTTGAATTTTATCATTTATAAGTAATTTTTCTATTTCATATCTTATAATTACATGAATACTATAAGTTAGTTCATCTGCCTCAGTTCTTATTAATGAAGGTTGTACCTTATTTATTGTATTATAAAATTCTTCTTCATTAATAAACTCAAACTGATTAGGAAACTCTTTTTTAGCTTCTTCATATAAATATCCACAAAATGCTTTATTTCTTCCTATTATATTTTCATAAAATCTTGATTGTGATTCGTGAATAGCCATAGATGCTGCAACATTTAATCCAGTACCTTCTAAGTAGTCAGGTATATTTTGTTCATATATTCCATGTCCACCTTCATGTATTGCTGAAAACATTGCTGATGTAAAGTCATTTAAGTAATAATGATTAGTTATTCTGACGTCCTTATTACTCATATCTAAAGTATATGGATGTTCAGTTTCATCCATTCTTCCAGATTTAAAATCGAATCCGATAGTCTTTAAAATTTTAATACAAAATCTTTTTTGATTTTCTTTAGGAAATTCTTTTCCCTCAAAGACATTAGAAATTTCTGTTCCACTATTATTTATCTTTTTTAATATATTAACAATTCCATCTCTTAACTCATCAAAAACTTTGTCTAATTTTTCAACAGTAAGTCCTGGCTCATAATCATCTAGTAAGGCATTATACTTATTACCTTTATATCCTTTATATTTTATTGATTTCTTTGTAAGCTCTACTATCTTTTCTAAGGCAGGTTTAAATATTTCAAAGTTATCTTCATTCTTAGCTTTCTCCCAAGCTAACTGTCCCCTAGAGGCTGCTAAAGAAAATTCCTTTATAAATTCTTCAGGAAATATTTTTTCTTTTTCATAATTCTTCTTAAGTTCATGTACCATTCTTTTCTGAACAAAATCTAATTTTTCTTCGTTCTTCTCAAAGAATTTAATAAAGTCATGAATTTCTTTTGAAACAGATAAATTATGTGCTTGCATTTGCATGAAAGACATAGTTTCTGCTCTTCCCTCTGCTGCATTTTCTGGCATTCCAGTTGTCATATCCCAATACATAAGACTTCCTACATTTCTATAATGCTCAATAGTTTTTAAATATGCTGAAAGCTCTTCTAACTTTTTCTCTAATTTATCCAAAAATTTAGCCCCCATTCTAATATTTTCTATTCATTTAATTATATACTTTATTTTGAATTAAATGAATAGTACATTTTTATCAGGAAAAAAATGTATGCGCCTCCGGGGTCAATCCATATTCTGGATTGACCCCGGAGGTTCATACATTATTTTACATTTTAATATTATTTAACTCTAAACATTATAGCTTCATATGGTCTTAAGTTTAATTTCTCAATCAATGTGCTTGAATCCTTATAATTGCTTAATAAAATATCAGCATGATTAAAATCACCGTCAAAACTGAAAATAACTTCCTTATCATAGAAATTACAAACTACTAATATCTTGTCTCCATTTAACTCTCTAGTATAAGCAAAGATATTTTTATCTTCAGGACATAATAAAGTATAATCTCCATAAATTATAGTATCATTGTTCTTTCTTATATCTATTAATTTTCTATAATGATGGAAAATTGAATTTTCATCTTGTAAACATTGTTTAGCATTTATTTCATTATAATTTTTGTTTACAGCAATCCAAGGAGTTCCTGTAGTAAATCCTGCATTTTCTGTTGAATCCCATTGCATTGGAGTTCTAGCATTATCTCTTCCCTTTGCATAGATAGATTCCATTATTTCATCATGGGTATATCCTTTTGAAAGTCTATCTTTATACATATTTAAACTTTCAATATCATTATACTCATTAATATCTTCGAATTTCACATTAGTCATTCCAAGTTCTTCTCCTTGATAAATATACGGAGTACCTTTCATTCCATGAAGAAGAGTTGCAAACATTTTCGCACTTAGAACTCTATATTCTTTATCATTTCCCCATCTTGAAACTATTCTTGGTAAATCATGATTATTCCAGAAAAGACTGTTCCACCCTTGTCCTTCAAGCTCTGTTTGCCACTTAGATAAAACTCTCTTTAAATCAAGTAATTCTAATTCCTTAAGATCCCACTTTTCTTTTCCTTCAATTTGATCTAATCCTATATGTTCAAATTGGAATACCATACTTAATTCTTTTCTTTCTGGATTTGAATAAAGCTTGGCTACCTCCGGAGTTGCTCCCCAAGTTTCACCTACTGTTAATAAATCATTTCCTTCTAATGCTGCCTTATTCATTTCTTGTAGATATTCATGTAATTTAGGTCCATTTCCTGTTATCATCTCATCTGGAACTTTACCGATAAGGTCAATAACATCCATTCTAAATCCACCAATACCTTTATCCACCCAGAAATTCATCATTTTATAAACTTCACTTCTAACATTTTCATTTTCCCAATTTAAATCAGGTTGTTTCTTACTAAATAAATGTAAATAGTATTGACCTGTTGTTTCATCATATTGCCATGCACTTCCACTAAATGTTGATCCTAAATCATTTGGTTCATGTCCATCTACTGGATCTCTCCATATATAGTAATCTCTATACTCATTATCCTTAGATTTTTTAGCTTCAATAAACCATTTATGTTCATCTGAAGTATGATTAACAACTAAGTCCATAAGAATCTTAATTCCTCTTTCATTAGCTTCTTTTAAAAGATTATCCATATCTTCCATTGTTCCAAATTCGTCCATGATATCACAGTAATCACTTATATCATATCCATTATCATCATTTGGAGATTTATAAACTGGGCTAAGCCAAATAACATCTATCCCAAGCTCTTTTAGATAATCTAACTTTTCCCTAATTCCGTTAATATCACCTATTCCATCACCATTACTATCATTAAAGCTTCTTGGGTATATTTGATATACTACTGAGCTATGCCACCATTGTCTTTCCATATTTGTTACCTCCACATTATAAAAACTCAATTTATCTTTTTATTACAATTAATGATTTATAATGTGATTATACATAATATTCTTATTACTTTACTTGCAAAATATAGGCTTTTTTTAACACAATAATGCTATTTTACTTCATCTTCTCTTTATTTTTCAGTTTTTCTATTGCTGTATCTATTCTTTTATTTCTTGTGTCTTCTTTCTTAGCTGAAGTTATCCATGTAACATATTTTTTTTGCATAGAAAAAGATAATGTATTCCAAAATTCTTTTATATTATTATCTAACTCTATTCTCTCTTTAAAATACGTAGGTATCTCAACAACTCTTTCTTCTTCATCTTTTTCTATGATTACTTCAATAATATCGCCTGGTTCCTTTTCTATCTTTTTTCTTATATCTTTAGTTATTCCTATAATATAACATGGTAATCCCATCTTAACTATTGAACCTCTATATTCAACTCCATCAAAAGTGGCTTTTACCTTTACCCTTTTAGCTCCATATACCTCTTCTACATCAAAAGGTATCTCTATATATGCTCCATCTTTTTCCTCTATTTTTTTTATTTCTGCATTAAATTTTTTCATTTGTTATTGCCCTCCTAGAATTAACTTTCCTGCATCTAAACTTTTATTAATAATAGTAATGTTCCAACTACAATTAAAATTAAACCTAATAATGATTTTTTTGATAATTTTTCTTTTAAAAATATATAAGCAAATAATACAGTTACTAAAATACTAAGCTTGTCTATAGGAACAACTATAGAAGCTAGTCCATCTTGTAAAGCCTTATAATAGCAAAGCCATGATGCACCAGTTGCTATTCCAGATAAAATTAAAAATATTAAACTGTTTTTATCAATCTTCTTAATATCTCCTTGTTTTTTAGTAGCAAAAACTATAATCCAAGCCATTATAAGTACAACTATCGTTCTAATAGCTGTTCCTAAATTTGATTCAACATTTTCTATACCAACCTTACCTAGTATAGATGTTAACGAAGCAAATAAAGCTGATAATAAAGCATATATTAACCATGCCTTTCCCTTAACAACCTTTTCTACTCCTTCTTTCTTTTGAATCATTAAGTAAGTTCCAATAGCTATTCCTATCATTCCAATTACCATGTTTATAGTTATCTTTTCATTTAAGAAAATAAAAGCTAAAATCATAGTTAATATTGTACTACTTTTATCAATAGGTACTACCTTATTTACATCACCTAATTGCAATGCTTTAAAATAACATAACCAAGATGCTCCTGTTGATAAACCTGATAAAATTAAGAATAAAAAAGTTTTTCCATCAATATTTAGTATTGTACTTTGTGAACCAATTATAAATACCATTATCCATGAAAAAATTAAGACTATAATAGTTCTTATAGCTGTTGCTACATGAGAGTCTACATCTTTAACACCTATCTTAGCTAAAATTGATGTAACTCCTGCAAAAAATGCCGATCCTAATGCGTATAATATCCACATAAATAATTATTCCCCCTTCATTTATGTAATTAAAAAGGTTGCCTAAGGCAACCTTTTACTTATTTTATAACTTAATTAAGTAAATTATGTCATAATTTATTCTACATCTAATTCTATATCATTAATAGATTCTATTCTTAATATTTTTATTTTACTATTACCTTTTTTATCAGAATAAGAAATTTTAATCCATTCATCATCTGCTTCTAATACCGTGCAATAACATTCCATACTTCCTAAAAATAATGCTTCTTCTGTTTTTATTTTACACTTTTCTCCCACAAGTTTAGATATTATACTTGACATATTATATTCCCCCTTTTCTTTCTTTGTAAGTTTTTTAATTTTTTTCTCAAGCTTTTTTACTCTTCCTGGATATGAAGAATAACACAAAAGAATAATAAAACTAAACCACCCCATCCACTCCAAGCGCTTTTCCCCCTCATTTATATCATTTAAAATATCTTTTTTATCATCTTATTATATATAAATTTTAACTTTTTTGGAATAAAACTTAATTGTATTCTATAAAAAAATTATATTAACCTTTTTATAGAATACAATTTATAATTACTTACTATTATCATTTAATATATTTAAAATATCTTTTTTATTAGTTATTACCCTTGGAATTTTAATTTGACTTTTTGAAACTCCCTTTGATATTAAATATCCTTTTATAATATCAAATGTATTTCTTCTAACTATATTAATACTTAAGCATGCTAATCTATTGTTTTTTCTAAATCTTCCATATGCCAAATTTGCTTTTTGTAACTCTTTATCTAAGGTATTTTCTATAAATTTTATTTTACTCTTAGGTATCTCTTCATTAAATTCTAAATAGAAAACATACCTTCCTGGTGTTATACTATTATCCTCTAAAGTTGTATAATCAACTAAAGACAAATTAAATTCTTTTACAGTTTTACTAAGAGACTCCCTTAAATGATCTTCTGTTGTTTTTTCAGAAACCATATTAAGTGCTTGATTTTTTCTATATAAAAACTCTATCTCTGGTGAATTATTATAATAATCAACTACCTTAACAACATCACCTAATCTATATCTATAAAATCCAGCATAGCTAGTTATTATAATCTCATATTTTTCTCCTACTTTTAACTCATCTATACAATAAGTTTGAGGATTTTCTTTATTACTTTCTTTTACTGGAATAAATTCGTAAAATACAGTATCTGGTATTATTACATATCTTATTTTAGATATATATGGATTAATTCCTATCATTGCTTCAGTTGATGCATATGCCGGAGAGTATATTGGTACAGATCCAGTATAATAATTAACCATATCATCATATATAGAAAAATTAGCTCCTGTTACTGATGCAATATAAATTAATTTAGGCCATATTCTTCTACATATTCCTTCAAAACCTTTAGAAAACTCTAATTCCATTTCATCAGCTCGTCCTGCATTTGGTTTTAAACATTTATTTAATTTTTTTCTTGTCTCTCCATCAATATTTAAATTTCTATTTATACTACCTCTTCTAATATCTCTAACTAATAACTCTGCATTATCTTCTAACGTTCTTAATGCATCTAAAACATTTGATATAAAAACACCACTTATATAAGTTAAGTTTTTATCCTCAAGAGCAAATAATAAGTGTAAATATAATGCTGCATTTTTATCTTTAATTTTCATTACTTCATATGGTGAAGTATATATTTTAGGAAGTATGACTTTTATAGCATCCATTCCTCCTGATGTTGCTGAACATATAGGTACTCCACCTTCTGAATAAGTTGTCATAACAGTATCAGCTAACATTAGCCCTCTTCCATAATTCCATTTATTTTTCAAATTGTTATATGCAAATCTTTCGATTAACAATGCCATATACTTACTGCCAACTTCTCTTGATTTTTTAGTAACAGGAACTAGTTTTTGTTTACCTGTTGTTCCTGATGTATGTCCAAAAAATTCAACATCATCAGTAATTAAAATATTTTTCTCCCCTTTGAGCATTTCATTTATATATAGCTCATAATCTAAATAATCTGTAATAGGTACATTTGATTTATATTCATCCACAGATTTTATTGAATTAAACTTATATTTTTCTCCATATTTCGATGTACTATTTTTATTTAATATTTTAAATAATACTTCTTCATTTATATACCTTGAATTTAAAGTATACTTATTAAACTTTTTTTCTACTAATCCTCCTGCTGAAATCATAGTACGATATAAAACTTTACTTATTATACTCGTAATAAAGCACTTCCTATATATTTCTGTCGTAAGTAATATATGAAAGTGCTTTATAAATTGATTATTATATTCTTAAATTACTTTTTATGTTGAATTTTTTCACCTATTGATGTTAGTATACTGGCTAGTATTATTGAAATAACAGCCGCTATTAATACAGAAATTTTTGATACACTAAGTTCAACTTCTTCTCCTGCAAAAGCTATTTCTGATATAAATAATGACATTGTAAATCCTATTCCCGCTAGTATAGATACTTCTAAAACATCATACCATGATGTATCTTTAGGCTTTTTTGTTATTCCAATTAAACTTCCTAAATATCCAAAAGACATAATTCCAAGTGGCTTTCCTATAACTAAGCCTAATATTATTCCTATCATTAATGGATAATCTTTTGCTAAGTTCAAATCTCCACCTAATGCTATTCCTGTATTGGCAAAAGCAAATAAAGGAAGTATTACATAATTAGAAAATGGTTCTAATTTATGTTGCACCTTATAACTCAAATCTTTCTTTCTATCTTTTTCCTGTAATACTGGTATACTAAATGCTAAAATTACTCCACTTAATGTAGAGTGAATACCACTATAAAATATGGCTATCCATAAAGCTAAACCTAATATTAAATATGGATATAATTTATTTCTTTTATTAAAAAATCTAATAGAAAATAGGAGAGCTATTATAATTAAAGCAATAATTATTCCTGAAATTCTTATATGAGATGAATAGAATACCCCTATTATTATTATTGATAACAAATCATCTACAACAGCTAAAGTAAGTAAAAATAATTTTAATGAAATATTAAGCCTACTTTCTAATATGGAGAAAATTCCTATTGCAAATGCTATATCAGTAGATAACGGTATTCCTGCACCTATCTCAAATCCACTACTATAATTAAATAGAGTAAATATTAATGCTGGTACAACCATTCCTCCAACAGCTGCTATCACAGGAAAAGATGCTTGTTTTATACTTGAAAGTTTTCCATATACAAGCTCTCTTTTAATTTCACATCCTACTACCAAGAAAAAAATAGCCATTAGAAAATCATTTATAAATAAATGTAAATTAAATTCCTTTCCTATTTTTAAATCATATAATATAAAATTGTAAAATTTATCTAACTGAGTGTTGGCCAAAATTAAAGCTAATATTGTACTTGCCAATAGTAATATTCCTGGAAAGGCTTCTGAATTTACTATACTTTTTTTATTTTCTTTATTCTTTCCCATAATATTTCTCCTACTACTTACTTCTTTTTATTCACTCTTATATTTTGTACAGTTCTATGCTTTTTATCCTTTGTGTAATGCGATACTTTCTATTGGAAATATATATCTGTTTTATTAATTAATTAATAATATAGCAAAACAAAAAAGTCTGAGACACTAACTAAATTAGTAAATGTCTCAGACCTTTAAAATTTCCCTATTTTATTCTACTACCTTTTTCTTTAATAATGCTAACATTGCCATTCCTACTACAGAACCTATAACAACTGCAGCTAAGAATCCAAATGGATTTCCTATTACAGGTAATACAAATATTCCACCATGAGGAGCTCTTAATTGACAGTTAAATAACATTGTAAGTGCTCCAGCTGTTGCAGAACCTAATACACATGAAGGTATAACTCTTAATGGATCTGCTGCTGCAAAAGGAATTGCTCCTTCTGTTATAAATGATAATCCCATAATGTAGTTTGTAAGAGCTGATTGTCTTTCTCTCTTAGTAAACTTATTTTTAAAGAATGTTGATGCTAAAGCTATTGCAAGTGGTGGAACCATACCACCAGCCATTACTGCTGCCATTACTTCATAGTTACCAGATGCAAGTGATGCTGTACCAAATACGTATGCTGCTTTATTGAAAGGACCACCCATATCAATTGACATCATACCTGCAACAACAATACCTAATAATACTCTACTTGTTCCACCCATTGAGTTAAGGAAATGTGTAATTGCTTCATTTATTCCACCAAAGAATGGATTTACAAATATCATTATTACACCAATTAATCCAATACCAAAGAAAGGATATAATAATGTTGGTTTTAAACCTTCTAATGATTGTGGTAATTTATCAAATATCTTCTTTAATCCTAATACTAAGTAACCACCTAAGAACCCTGCAAATAATGCTCCTAAAAATCCTCCACTAATAACTGATACTGAAGAATCAAATGCACTTGCATAAGTTGTTCCTAAATTAGCTAACATACCACCAACAAAACCAACTGCAAGACCTGGTCTATCTGCAATACTCATTGAAATATATCCTGCTAATACAGGTAACATAAATCCAAATGCAGTTTCACCTATAGTTTTTATTAATGCAGCTATTGGAGTATTTTTACCAAAGTTAGCTGGATTAATACTGTAATTGTCTAATAAGAATGCTAAAGCTATTAATATACCTCCACCAATAACAAATGGTAACATATGAGATACACCATTCATTAAGTGTTTATATATTTGTCTTCCAAAGCTTTCTCCTTCTTCTGATGCTGAACCATCTCTATCACTTCCGCCTGCATGATGGTAAACTGGCGCATCTCCACTAGTAGCTCTATTTAATAATTCTTCTGTTTTATGAATTCCATTTGCAACTTTAGTTTGAATAACTCTTTTTCCTTCAAATCTAGCCATTTCAACTTTTTTATCAGCTGCAACTATTATACATTCCGCATTAGCTATTTCTTCATCAGTTAAAACATTTTTAGCTCCTCCTGAACCATTAGTTTCAACTTTTATTGTAATTCCCATATCCTTAGCCTTATTTTCTAAAGCTTCAGCTGCCATAAATGTATGAGCTATACCTGTTGGACATGCAGTAACAGCTAATACTCTGTATCCATTAGTTTGTGCCTTTTGAGCTTCTTCTTTATCATTTTCTGCTTTTAATTTATCATTTTCTTTAGAATCAATAAGTGATAAAAACTCATCAACACTTTTAGCATTTATTAATTGCTCTTTAAACTCTGGATCCATTAACATCATTGATAATCTTGCTAATACATCTAAGTGAAGATTATTTTCACCTTCTGGCGCTGCTATCATGAAGAATAACTTTGCTGGTTCACCATCTAATGAATCATAATCAACACCATTAGTAAGTACCATTGCACTAAGACCTGCTTCCTTTACTGCACTTGTCTTAGCATGTGGAATTGCTATATTATCTCCAATTCCTGTTGTACTTAAGCTTTCTCTTTCTAAAACAGCATTTTTATATGCCTCTTTATCTCTTAATCTTCCTGTAGCCTCCATTAAATCAACTAATTTATTTATTGCTGCTTCTTTAGAATCTACTTTAGGATTAAGTGCTATACCATTCTTTTTTAATAAATCAGTAATTTTCACTTTTTCTTCCTCCTTGGTTCTCTATCTTACTTGTTCTAACAATTCATAAACATAATCTTTTGTAGCTAATCCTTCTGAAAATGCTGATGCACTTCCTGTTGCCACACCTAATTTAAATCCATCTTCAATTTTTCCTGAATTTAAATATCCAGCTATAAATCCAGCAACCATTGAATCTCCTGCTCCAACTGAGTTTTTCACTACACCTTTTGGTACATTACTTGTTACAACTCCTCCATTAGAATCTATTAACACTGCTCCATCTCCAGCCATAGATATAATTACATTTTGTGCTCCCATATCTTTAAGCTTCTTTGCATACTCTATAACTTCTTCTTTATTATTAAGCTTTACTCCAAATAATTCTCCTAGTTCATGATGATTTGGTTTTATTAAAAATGGATTATACTTTAGTACTTTAAGTAATGATTCACCAGTTGTATCAACTATAAACTTAACATCTTTCTCTTGAAGTCTTTCCATAATTCTTTCATAAACATCTGTTGGCATTGTTTTTGGAATACTACCCGCTAAAACTAATATGTCTCCAGCTGTTAATGTATCTAACTTTTTATAAAGTTCTTCTAATGCCTCTGATGAAATATCAGGACCACCACCATTTATTTCACTTTCAACATCAGCCTTTATTTTTACATTTATTCTAGACATACCTTCTTTTAACTTTATAAATTCAGTATCGCATCCAAACTCTCTAACTCTTCTTTCTATTTCATCTCCAGTAAAACCAGCTATAAATCCTAATGCTTTACTTTTTACTTCTAAATTATTTAATACGATTGATACATTAATTCCTTTTCCACCAGCATAAACAAATTCATTATTACTTCTATTAACATGTCCTAAGTTGAATTCATCCATCTTAACAATGTAATCTAAAGCCGGATTAAACGTAATTGTATATATCATTAACTTTCCACCTCCAAAATTTCTGTTTCATGCTTATATCTATTATTCTCTAAACCTCTAGTTATTATTTTAGCTTCTTTAATATTTGCAAAAGTTATTGAACTTATTTCATCAAATTTTGATTTATCACATAAAACAAATCTTTTTTTACTTCTATGTAATGCTTCATTTTTTACCATAGCTTCTTTAACATCTGGGGTAGTAAAACCTCTTTCAATATCTACTCCATTTGCTCCAAAGAAGCCCTTTGTAAAATTGTATTTTCTTAAACTATTTACAGTTTCAACTCCTACTATAGCTTCAGTAGCAAGCTTTAGCTCTCCACCTAAGATATAAGTAGTACAGTTCTTTTTAATTAACTTTCTTGCATGAACAATTCCGTTAGTTACAAATATAGCTTTTGTATTATTTATAAAATTAATCATAAGTTCTGTAGTCGTTCCTGCATCTATATATACCAAATCACTATCTTCTATTAGTGATGCAGCATATTCTGCAATTTTTAACTTTTCATCTATATTTAAAGACTGTCTATTCTCAACAATATCATCAGTTGTATTTATACTTATTTCTTTTAATGATGTAGCTCCTCCATGAACCTTCTTTAATAATCCTGCTTTATCAAGAGCAGTTAAATCTCTTCTAATAGTGGATTCTGAAGTGTTTAAATATTTAACTAAATCATTTAAATAAACTACTGATTCTCTTTCTAACTTTTCTAAAATAATCTTATGTCTCTCTTCTGATAACATTTACATCACTTCCTTGATTTCATAATACTCTACTTTTAATGATAAGTCAATCATTTTCACTCAAAAACTTTCATTTACATTCATAATCATTCATTTTATTTCATTTACTGTTTTATTTTTGTAATAATATATTTTTTATATTAAAAAAATAGTTGCAATCCCAACTTTTTTTAGTTGTATTTGCAACTATTTTAACAGTATAATATGTTAGTCAATTTA
The DNA here is from genome assembly GCF_004353185.1 of Clostridium cuniculi. GTDB lineage: Bacteria > Bacillota > Clostridia > Clostridiales > Clostridiaceae > Clostridium > Clostridium cuniculi. The sequence goes on from NZ_SMUS01000001.1 coordinate 109,452, forward strand.
ACAGTCATTTTACCTTAATATAAATTCAATATTAATTATCAATTTCGCTTAAGGAAAGATTTATTAAAATGATTTCTAACTTATATAGGAGGACAAAAATATGGGACATCAAAATCAATTAGGTAAAGAGCCTATAGGCAAATTATTATTAAAATATTCTATTCCAGCAATAATTGGTATGCTTGTTAACGCCTTATATAATATTGTAGATAGAATGTTTATTGGTCGTATACCTGAAGTTGGTTCTCTTGCTTTAACAGGTGTTGGAATAACTATGCCTATAATGTCTATTCTTTTAGCATTTGGTATGCTTATTGGAATTGGATCAACAGCAAATATATCTTTAAATCTTGGTCGTGGTAAAAGAGATGATGCAGAAAAGTTAATCGGTAGTGCACTAACATTAAGTTTAATAGTTGGTATTGCACTAACTATTATTGGGATTATCTTCTTAAATCCAATATTAAATATTTTTGGAGCAAGTGAAAATACTTTATTTTATGCTAAGCAATATATTATCGTAATTTTAGGTGGATGTACTTTTAATATTCTTTCTTTTGCATTAAATAGTACTGTAAGAGCTGACGGTAATCCTAAGCTAGCTTCAATAACAATGGTTATTGGATGTGGTACTAATATAATATTAGACTATTTATTTGTTTTTGTATTAAATATGGGAATTAAAGGTGCTGCATTTGCAACTGTCATTTCTCAAGCACTTACATTCATTATAATTCTTTACTACTATACAAAAGGAAAATCTAACTTAAAATTAAAAATTAAAAATATGAAACTAAAGAAAAATTTAGTTATGATGACATTTGCAATTGGTATTGCTCCTTTTGCAACTCAAATTGCTAACAGTTTAGTACAAGTTATTGCTAATAACTCTTTAAAAGCCTATGGTAATGATTTATCTATAGGTGCTATGGCTATAATAGGATCTATTAACATGGTATTTATGATGCCTATTTTTGGTATTAATCAAGGTTGTCAACCAATTATAGGATTTAACTATGGTGCTAAAAAATACGACAGAGCTAAAAAGACATTTAAAATAGCTACTATTGCTGCTACAGTTATTTGTACTATTGGTGGAGTTCTAATTCAGACTTTCCCTCAATTTGCAATTAGCTTATTTAATAATGATCCTGAACTTACTGCTGTTGCTGTAAAAGGAGTTAGAATGTATTTATTAATGATGCCTATAGTAGGAATCAATATTGTATCAACTAGTTATTTCCAATCAATAGGTAAAGCTAAAATGTCTATGTTTGTTAGCTTACTTAGACAAGTTATATTATTAATTCCATTTACTTTAATATTACCTTTATTTATTGGATTAGATGGGGTTTGGGCTGCAGGTGCCTGTGCTGATTTCTTCTCTGTTGTTATAACATTAGTTTTAATCTTCAAAGAGTTTAAGTCATTAAACATATTGCACAAAGCTGAATTAGCATAAATAATATTTAAAAAATTTATAAAAAGCAAATGTTGAATGATCCGGAGGCGAAGCACCCTCTAGTAGAAACATAAAATTGATATCTCTTCGACATGCAGTTTCTATATCTCTTGAAGAATAAAATCCATTCATATATCCATAAAGCATAATTTTCAGCATATTCATTGGCGGTACTTGATTTTCTCTTATTCTAGAATAAGTAGAATATAGTTCAGTTAAATCCATCTCCTCTACAAACTGACTTAGTAATCTCACCGAATCATTTTCTGGAATTATGCAATCTATATCAAAAGGAAGTTTTAATTGATAAAACTTTCGATTTAAAGTATAATTTTGTTGTAAGATTTTTTTTGTTAGCATGAAAAATATTTTACCATAAATCCTAGGCTTATAGAGTCTAGGATTTATTTTTTTTAGCAAAAGGGGCTGTCGCACTAATTAATTAGTGCGACAGCCCCTTTAACTTTATAATATTAATTTTCCTATATCTTTATTTATATAACTTTCTATATTCTAATGGTAAATAGTTTGTCCTCTCTTTAAATACCTTACTAAAATATTTCGGATCATTATATCCAACTCTTTCTGAAATTTGATATAGTTTTAAATTTGTACTTAATAACAATTTTTTAGCTTTATTTATTCTATATTTTTTTATATAAATACTAAATGTTTCACCAATTTCCTTTTTAAATTGAGTTCCTAAATATTCAGGCGTAACATTTAATCTATCTGAAATTTCTTCAAGTGTAATTCCTTGACTATAAAATTCATGTGTTAAACTTTTTGCTCGTTTTACTAACAAACTTATATTCTTTTCTTTACTATTTATATCATTATTTTCACTAATATATTTAAATAAAATGTTAAAGACAACTTCTATTTCGCTCCAAGTTTTTGCTAACATTATATTTGCCAAAAGCTTTTGCGCATCTATATTAATCTCATCAGAGCTATTTATTTCCTTTGTAGTATTAATTACAGCCCATAGAAATCTAATTAAATTATTTTTTATTTCCTTAGGATTATATATATCTTTCTTACAATATGAAATAAATTTATTAAAAACATTTTGTATTTCTTCAAATTTCATCTTGCATATATTATTTCTTAATTGGTTTTCTATTTCTATTGGATAATATATAGGTAAAGTATATCTATCATTTATCTTATCTGAATAGATAATCTTTTTATCATTCTTACTTAAATTCCATTCTAAATTATTATTGATATCTTTAAATGTATTATTAAGATTTACTATTCCATAACACTCTGAGTATCCTAAAGCTAAATTATCCCTTTCCTTATTTATATAACATTTAGTAATTATATTCTCTAAAACTTTTTTATACTTATCTACTTTAAACAATAATATTACTATTTCTTTTTTCTCTTTATTTTCTATAATAAAATACTCTAACTTGGCTTCTAATTGAAATATATCTTCTAAGCTTTTCTTTAAATTTTCTATATATTCTGCATCATATATAGAATTATATAATACAAACACTCCAATTTTATCATCATATCTTATATCATTTTTTATTTTAAAAAAACTCTTAACTTCAGCTTCATTTATTGTTTCCGTAAATAGTATTCTTTTTAAAATATCATCTAGACTTAATTGGTTTTCTTTTTCATCTAGATTATTTGCTGTTGCTATTTGTTCCTCAATATTTTTTAATGCCTGAGTCATATCTGTAATCGATATTGGTTTTAAAATATATTCACTAACTCCTAATTTTATAGCTTGCTGCGCATATTCAAACTCAGAATATGCACTTAAAATAATAGTTTTATGCTTAATCCCTCTAGCTTTAAGTTCATTTAACATACCTAAACCATCTAACTTAGGCATTTTTATATCTGTTATTACAAGATCTGGCTTTGTTTTATTTATTACTTCTAATCCTTCTAGCCCATTATTTACAGTAGCTATAACCCTTACATTATTATTTATTTTACATATCAATTTGCTTAACCCAGCTCTAATAACATCTTCATCCTCAACAATAACAACCCTCATTACTTTCTCTCCTAATACACAAATTATTATAAATACTTAGGAACCATAATATTAATTTCTGTTCCCTTTCCAAATTCACTTTTTATATTAAATTTAGAACTATTCCCATAGTACATTTTTAATCTTCCTATAACATTATTTACTCCTATATGTTCGCCATTTGTATTTATTGTTAGCTCTTCATCTATGAATTTCTGTAGTACCCTTTTACTCATTCCTCTTCCATTATCTACAATTGATATTTTTAATAAATTTCTATATTCTTTTATGCTAACTTTCAAAATACACTGTTCATTACACTCTTCAAAACCATGTATTATAGAATTTTCTAAAAACGGCTGTAAGATTAATTTATAAATCTTATAATTTAAAACCTTTTCATCAACATCCAATACAAACTTAAATGGAGAATTTAAACGACTTTGCTGCAATAAAATATATTCCTTTACCCATTCCAATTCATCTCTAACAACAACCATCTTATTACTATCTTGAACTGCATATCTTAAAATTTTAGCAAGTGCATTAATCATATTACTAATTTCATATTCATCTTTTTCAATGGCCTTCCAATTAATTGTATCTAAAGTGTTATATAAAAAGTGTGGATTTATCTGAGCTTCCAATGCTTTTATTTCAGCCTCTTTCTGTCTCATTGTAATATATTTTACTTTTTCTACGAGTTCTCTTAAATTATTAACCATTTTATTAAAATTATTAGCTATTATACATACTTCCTTTACATCCCCAGGGTCAATAGTGATTTCTGTAAGCAAATCTCCATCCCCTACACTATTCATAGCACTAATAATTTTATTAATTGAACTTGTAATTCTATTAGTTGATCTTACTATTAATAATAGTATTAAAATATTTGCTAATATACCAATACTAATATATAAAACTTGATAAGATTTTATTGAAGTATATAATTCATTTTCATCTTGTAAATAAGCAATTGTCCATCCTGTATTATCGTCTGTTAACTCAGTAATAGTAAAATTTTCACCCTTAGGAATTTCTAATTCTTCAGTAAAATATTGATCATTTTCAACTAACTTTATATTAATATTATCTTTATTATATATTGATTCTATATGATAGTTTTTTAAATTTCTACCTAATTTGCGTTTGTCTGGAAAATAGACTATATTTCTATATTTATCATAAATATAATTAATTCCAGTAATCTTATTTGCTTTGTAATAATACTCATTTGTTTTACAAACAGATTCCAATACATCTGAATTTATACTTATTACTACTACTCCAATTGATTCATTTTCATTTGTATTACTTATAATTTTATGAGCCATTTCAAATACATAATAGCTTTTAATATCATCTTTAATTGCAAACCTAGTTGTAGTTGTTATAACTTCATCAGAATTTATAAAGTTATTATAGAAGTATTTATTGTTATATATCCATTGGCTTTCATTTGCAGAATTTGATATCCCATCATAAAAAAACCATTCTTCTTTAGAAGTTAATATCTGTATTCCTTCAATTCCATATTTAGAATCACATAAATTTTTTAAACTCTCCTGTAAAATTTCAATATTACTAGTAACATCATTATTTACATTTATATTTTCTATAGCTTTAATAATATCTTTATTAGAATAAATCCTATATAAAAAATCTTCATAAGATTCTAAAGTTAAGTCTAAACTCTTTTGTGTTTGTTTTAAATTCAAATTAACTAAATCATAAACATTATTCTTCATTTTATTTATAGTTAAAATATAAAATATTACTTGTGCTATAAATAATGGGATTATTGATACTATTAAAAATGTTGAAATTAATTTATACTTTAAACTTTTTTTATCTTTTATTAAATCATTTTTATTAAATCTCATACCACTCTATCACCTATCCTTTTATTATAACTAACATTTTTATATTTTTAAACTTATTGTATTTAATTGTATAATTATGTATTAATGTATTTTTATTACTAAAAAAGGTTAAGAAGTTAGAACGCTCAACTTCTTAACCCTTTTTTAATATAATTACTTTTTAGATTGATTATATATATCGAAGGCTACTGCTGCTAATAATACAAGTCCCTTAATAGTTTGTTGCCAATCAGATCCTACCCCCATTAATGACATACCATTATTTAAAACTCCCATTACAAGTCCACCAATTATAGCTCCAATTATAGTTCCAACTCCACCTGTTGCTGATGCTCCTCAAATATAACAAGCTGCTATTGCATCTAATTCAAATCCTTCTCCTGCTCCTGGTGTAGAAGCATTTAGTCTTGCTGCAAATAATAATCCTGCTAATGCTGCCATAATTCCCATGTTTACATATACCATAAACATTACTTTTTTAGTTTTTATTCCTGATAATTTAGTAGCTTTTTCATTTCCTCCTAATGCATAAACATGTCTACCTATTACCATTTTGTTAGTCACAAATGAGTATAATACTATTAATGATCCTAAAATTATAAATACAAATGGTATACCCTTATATATAGCTAGCCAATAAGAAAATAACATTATTACTAAAACAGTTGCTAATATCTTTCCTATAAAAATATTATTAGATAATTGTTCTATTCCATACTTAGCTTGTTGATTTCTTTTTCTATACTCTAATACTACAAAACATACAGAAATAATGGCACCTATTATGAGAGTTAATATATGAATACTTCCATTTCCGATATCTCCTAAGAATCCCATTGCTATATATTGAAAACTTGCTGGAAAAGGAGATAAAGTATTACCATTAAGAATTATCATAGTAAGTCCTCTAAATATAAGCATTCCTGCAAGAGTTACAATAAATGCTGGTACCTTAACATATGCTATCCAGAATCCTTGCCAAGCACCTAATAAAGCACCTACTACTAGTCCAATTATTATACCTACCCATACTGGTAGCCCCATTGATATAATTAATACACCTGATATGGCTGAAACTAATGCAACTATAGACCCAACAGATAAATCAACATTTCCTGTTAAAATACAAGGTAACATACCAACTGCTAATACCAAAATATAACTATTTTGTAGAATTAACTTTGTTACATTCATAGGTTTTAATAAAACACCGTTAGTTAAAATTTGGAATAGCAATGCTATTACTATTAATGCTATAAACATTGCATATTTACGTGTATCAAACTTAAATTTCTTATTTCCCTTAATATTGGTATCACCACTAATTTTTACTGTACTCATTATACCATCTCCTTCACATTACTTTTCATAATACATTCCATTATGCTTTCTTGAGTAGCTTCGTTTTTAGATAATTCACCAACAAATTTTCCTTCATTCATAACATAAATTCTATCACTTAACCCTAGTACCTCTGGCAAATCAGAAGATATAACTATAACTGATTTTCCCTTACTTGCTAATTCATTTATTATTGTATAAATTTCATATTTAGCTCCAACATCAATTCCTCTAGTTGGCTCATCAAGTATTAACACATCTGGATCTGCAAAAATCCATCTTGCTAACATTACTTTTTGTTGATTTCCTCCTGATAAATTTCCTGTTTTTTGTTCAATATTTGGAGCTTTTATTCTTAGCTTTTTCATATAATCTTTAGCTATAAAAATTTCTCTACTTCTGTCTATAACACCATTTTTACTAATTTTCTTTAAGCTCGGTAAAGTTATATTATTTTTTATATTATCAATCAATATAAGACCTTGTGATTTTCTATCTTCAGTTAAGTAAACGATTCCTTTTTTAATAGAATCCTCTACAGATGAAATGGTAATTTCCCTTCCATCTTTAATTATTGTTCCTGTAATTTTTCTTCCATAAGATTTACCAAATATGCTCATAGCTAATTCTGTTCTTCCTGCTCCCATTAATCCAGCAATTCCAACTACTTCACCTTTTTTAACATTTAAATTAACATTATCAATAGCAATTTTATCTTTAAATTCTTCCGAATATACTGTCCAATTTTTAATTTCAAATGCTGTAGTTCCAATTTTACACTTTCTCTTTGGATATCTATCAACTATATCTCTACCAACCATTCCCCTAATTATTCTATCTTCTGTTATTTCTCCTTCTTTTTTAGATAAAGTTTCTATACTAGCACCATCACGTATTACAGTAATTTCATCTGTTACTCTTGTTACTTCATTTAATTTATGGGATATTATAATAGCAGACATTCCTTTATCTCCTCTTAATCTTAAAATAAGATCAAGTAATTTTTCACTTTCCTCATCATTTAATGCTGCTGTTGGTTCATCTAATATTAATAGCTTTACACTCTTAGATAAAGCTTTAGCTATTTCAACCAGTTGTTGTTTTCCAACACCTATTTTATTAACTGGAGTTTCTGGATCTTCCTGTAATCCTACAATATCCATTAACTTTTTCGCTTCAAACCTAACCTTGTCCCAATTAATAATTCCTTTTTTTTGTTGTTCATTTCCCAAAAATATATTTTCCATTATTGATAATTCTGGAATAAGGGCTAATTCTTGATGTATAATTACTATTCCTTTTTTTTCACTATCTTTTATATTTTTAAATTTGCATACTTCTCCTTCATAAACTATATCCCCTTCATAAGTTCCATAGGGATATACTCCACTTAATACATTCATAAGTGTAGATTTACCAGCCCCATTCTCTCCAACTAGAGAATGTATAGTTCCTCTTTTAACTTTTACATTTACATTATCTAACGCTCTAACTCCTGGAAAAGTTTTAACTATATTCTTCATTTCTAGAATTATATCATTCACTTTATACCCCTCATTTCTCAATACAATTTTTTTAAATTATTTAATTATTTTAATTGATCTTCTGTATAATATCCTGATTTAACTAATAATTCTTCATAATTATTTATATCAACTGCTTCTGGCTTTACTAAGTAAGAAGGTACAACATATGCTCCATTATCATATGTTTCTGTATCATTTATAGGTGGTTCTGTTCCATCAGTAATTGCATCTATCATTTCAATAACCTTTGCCGCCAAAGACCTAGTATCCTTAAATACTGACATAGACTGTTCCCCAGCAACTATAGCCTTAACATTAGCAATATTAGCATCCTGTCCTGTTATTATTGGCATCTTCTTATCACCTTTTCCATATCCAACAGATTTTAATGCTGATTGTACACCTAATGCTACTGAATCATTTGAGCATAAGATTGCATCTATATTTTCACTTGTATAATAAGCTGTAATTATATTATCCATTCTAGATTGTGCCTCTTGTTCATCCCAATTTGGCGTTGCACACTTCTCCCTTGTCATTTGCCCAGACTTAACTATTAATTGGCCATTATCTATATATTTTTGTAAAATACTCATAGCTCCATTAAAGAAATAAACAACATTATTATCATCTAATGGACCTGTTGCGATTTCAAAATTATAAGGTCCTGATCCATTTTTTAAATCTAACTTCTCTTCTATATATTCACCTTGAATTACTCCAACATTGAAATTATCAAATGTTGCATAATATGTTACTGCATCTGTGTTCATAATTAATCTATCATAGGCAATAACTTCTATTCCTTCACTTTTAGCTTCATTTAATGCTGCTGATAATACAACTCCATCAATTGCTCCAACTACTAATATATCCACACCTTTTGTTATCATGTTTTCTATTTGATTGACCTGAGTTTCTACTTCATTTTCTGCAAATTGTAAATCTACTTCATATCCTTTTTCCTTTAATGAATTTGCTATATTATTACCATCTTGATTCCATCTTTGTAGTGATTTTGTTGGCATTGATACTCCGACTTTTACTCCCTTTGGTTCAATATTATCATTTGTTGTACTTATAGTTGTGGTATTTCCACATCCTATCAAACTTGTGATTGATAGTGTAAATGTTAATGCTAACGCTAAAAATCTTTTCATATTTATCAATCTCCTCACTTTTTGTTTACGTTTTCATTGTATCATTTTAACAATTTGTAAAAAACTCCAATTTCCTAAAAAAGGAGTAATTTTCTAATATAATAAAAACAGAGTATATCATTAATATTTATACTCTGTTTTATATAAAACTAAATTATATCTTTTAATGTATATTTAGACATCTCATTTACAAATTCATCTAAAGATTTAGAAATAATTCCTTTAAGCTTACATTCTTCATTAACTAATGGACATGTACCTGATAAGCTCATACATTCTACTATATTTAAATTTTCTTCTGTTAACAATAGAACTTTTCCTAAATTTATCTCCTTTGGATCTAAGCCTAATTTTAATCCACCATTTCTTCCTTTCAAAGATATTATATATTCTGTTTTTGCTAACTTATTTATTACTTTTTTCAGATGGTGTGATGATATCTCTAAATCTTTAGCTAATATATCTACTGTCAAATTTTCTTCTGAGTTTTTAGCCAAATATATTAATGCCCTAAATGCATAATCCGTAAATTTTGATAACTGCATAAGTCCCTATTCCTTTCATATAATGTAAACTAATTATAACATAAAATAAAATATGCATTTTATTTGCACATTTTATTTTTATATGTTATATTATTATTACAGAGTACTAATAATTATTATTAATAAATAATAATTCAATAAAGGAGAGATAATATGTTAGATCAAAAAACTATAGATATAATAAAAAGTACAGTACCAGTTTTAAAGGAGCATGGTTTAGAAATTACAACAACTTTCTATAAAAATATGTTTGCAAATAATCCTGAGGTTAAACCATTATTTAATATGGATAAACAAAATTCTGGCGAACAACCAAAAGCTTTAGCTATGACTATACTAGCTGCTGCTCAAAACATAGACAACCTTCCAGCAATTTTACCTGTAGTAAAAAAGATAGGTGAAGTGCACTGTGATCGTCAAATTACTGAAGGACATTATCCAATAGTTGGCTCAAATTTATTAGCTTCAATTAAAGAGGTTTTAGGTGATGCTGCAACTGATGAAGTTATAGAGGCTTGGGGTAAGGCTTATGAAGTTATCTCTAAAATTTTTATAGATGTAGAAAAAGAAATTTACCAATCAAGAAAATAAACATATAAATAATAAAAATTCCACTATTTAGCTTAACTAAATAGTGGAATTTTTATTATTTAAGTAGTATTTAAATTAGTTATTATTTAACTTGTTTAACACTTCATCTATGTCTAAACCATGAACCATACAAGCTTGTTCTAAAGATTCCATTGTTGCTGATGGACATCCTAAACATCCCATTCCTAAAGACATTAATATATCTGCAGCCTTTTCGTTTGAATTTATAATTTTACCTATTGTCATATCCTTTGTTATCATATTTATTCCCTCCAATATTTATTTTCTAATTCCTCTAAAATTAATACATATTTATTTTTTATTTCTTTATTCTTAAATTCGAAATTCTCACATTCCATATTTATAGTTTCTAATACTTCTGTACTTAATTCTCTTTCTGCAAACTTATAAATAACTCTATCTTCTTTATCTATATGCCTTGCTAATAAGTGTGTATATGAAATTGCATTAGCTATAACATCTAATTTAGCTTCTTTATCTCCATTTTTCATCTTTTCTAATGCTTCTACTAACTGTCTAATATAAAGTCTTCCTAAGTCATGTTCTACAAGCATTCCCTGATTTACTACTTTTTCTGCAGTTTCTCCTATATACTCAACCATTTTAGTAAAAAGAATATCTTCTTCCTTTTTATGATGATGTTTATCTGAATAATTTCTTATAAAATCAATTATCTTATCAAAATCTTCATATATTATTTCTTCTTCATTCATAATATTCAGACATACTTTTCTAACTACCTTAAGCATTCTCAAAATATATTTATGTTCTTCATTCATTATTTCTATTGCTTTCATATATACTATTCCTCTTAACTCCTTTTTCTAATAGCTTTTATATCATTATCTAATTCAATATATTCATAATCCTTATTCATTTCATTAACAAAAGCACTTATCCATTGATTTCTTAAATCATAAAATGTTTCAACTGGTACTCCTTCATTTTCCCAAATTTCTTTATGAACACAAATTCTTCTTTTCCACTCTACAATTTCATCATTTGAAGTAATAATTTCATTAACTCTATCACATGGCATTCCATCTAATATATAGTCATTCATACTATTAAATATATCTTCTGCAGTTACATTAGTTAATTTAACTTTTGCTTCCTTAGCTGCGTTAATACCTTGCTCCGTATATATTTTTTTCAATTCAGAAATATATTCATTATTATCATTTAATATAGTACTTGTCCACGCTGCCATTCTGCCCTCTGCACTATGAATTTTACTTTGTAACCATCCATGAATATTACTTGTATCAATAATTTCTTCTAAATTTTTATTTGTAAGTTTCTTGCCATATTTTAAATTTATTTGATTTTCTAAATTATCTACATCTGCGATTTTAGCTTTTGAAAACTCTATTACTTTATCTTCTAGCCCTTCAAACCATAATACTTTATTAAATAACCAATAATGTATTTTTCCTAAAAATAAACTCATTTTTCTTCTCCTTTTACCTTTTATAATATTTTTGTTTTAAACTATATTATTAATATATATCAACTTTCAATTATATTAAGTAACATTTGTTACAATTATTAAATAATATACTTATAAATCTTAATTTTTCAATTTATAAAACTACTAATATAAGAGCCTTAAATTTTTCTTCATATAAAAAGACTGTATAAAGATCAATCTCTAATCCCTATACAGTCACTTTATTGATTATTAATACTATTTTTCGTTTAATTTACTCATTACTTCATCTAGTTCTAACCCATGAACGTAACAAGCTTGCTCTAAAGTCTCCATTGTTGCAGATGGGCATCCTAAGCATCCCATTCCAAACTTGCTTAATATCTCCTCTGCTTTTGGATTCATTTCTAATATTTCACCAATTGTATTATCCTTATTTATCATGATTTAAATCTCTCCTTTGTATATTATGCACTAACTTTTACATAATTTAAATTTATCTATTTTATATTATATACTAAATATTAAATTATATCTGTAACATAAGTTACCATATTTTATCCAAATTTCATCTTTATTATATCTGATAGATTTATTTTAACATTTATATGCCTTTTTAAGTAATATAGGAGTCACTATAGTCGTAATAATTACCATAATTATTACAGAAGGTAAAAAGTAACTATTCATAATCCCTAATTTCATTCCTTTATTTGCAACAATAAGAGCAACTTCTCCCCTAGATATCATCCCTATTCCTATCTGTATAACTTCACACTTAGAGTATCCACATAACTTAGCTCCAAGACCACAACCAATAACTTTAGTTATCATAGCTATAACTATTAAAACAATTGTCATAATTATAACTGATATACTCATTTTAGGAATAGTCATGTTTATTCCTATACTTGCAAAAAATATAGGTGATAATAACATATATGATACTATATCAAACCTTTTAACTATATATGGTGTTTCTCTATTTCTTGATAATACTAGTCCAGCAATAAATGCACCTGTTATATCAGCAACACCAAAAAAAGCTTCTGCTGAAAATGATAATAATAAGCAAATTACAAATGCACCGATAACAAATCTCCTCTTATCAATATCATATTTACTTATCCATTTATCAAAAAATATATATACTAAATATCCAATAATAAGAGCAAATATAAAGAAACCTATAATTTTCAAAATTACTATCCAAATATTAATAGAACTATCAGCTAAGCTACTTACTACTGTTAAAACTAAAATTCCCAAAATATCATCTATAACAGCAGCACCTAATATTATACTAGCTGATTTTTCAGATAATTTTCCTAGTTCCTTTAATGATTCAACTGTTATACTAACTGATGTAGCAGTTAAAATTGTACCTATAAATATATTTTGTAATAATTCACTTACAGTAGTTAAACTTCCATCATTAAAAATGTACGCAACTGCAGTTCCACCTATTAATGGAATTATAACTCCCAATAAAGCTACTATAAATGAATGCTTCCCAGTACTTTTTAATTGGCTTATGTCACTTTCTAATCCTGCTGTAAACATTAATACTATTACCCCAAGCTCTGCCATCCTACTTATAAAGTCTGTTTCTTTCAATATATTAAGAAATGATGGTCCTAATATTACTCCTGCAAGTAGTGCTCCAACAACCTGTGGCAAATTAAATCTTCTTGTTATTAATCCTAAAAGCTTTGTACTTAGTAATATTAATGCAATATCTAATAAATATTTATATGACATAATATCAGCTCCTTTTAGTATAGGAATTTATTTAATTCTACTGCGTATAGCATATTTATATATATTTATTAACTTTAAAATTTATAACTTCTATGTTAGCTATAATTTTTATTATAAATTAACTACAATTTTTATTATAAAAAAGTAGGTATAGTTAAAATAAATTTCAACTATACCTACTCTTTTTACAATATATGTCTGTTCCCCGGAGGTCCTCCCTTTATTTTACAAATACTATTTTTACTTTAAATAGATCTCCGTCTACACTGATGTTAAAAATTCCACCTTGAAGCTCAACAAAGCTCTTAGCAATTGCAAGTCCTAACCCAGAACCCTCAGTGTTCCTTGACTCATCTCCTCTTACAAATCTTTCTGCTATTGTATCTACATTAAATGTTATCTCTTCTGCAGCCATGTTTTTCATTATTATCTCAACATTATCTTTATTTTCAATAATATCAATAAATACTCTTGTATTAGGCATTGCATATTTAGTCATATTAATTACTAAGTTTTCAAATACTCTAAATGTACGTTGACTATCTAAAGGTAATATTACTTTTCCTTCTGGCATATTCTTTCTAACTGATAAATTTGCTTCTTCAAGTTTATCCTCTAATTCAAGTAAAGTTTGCTTCATTAAAGCTATAACATCAATATTTTCTATATTTAATGTTATATTTCCACTAGTTGCTTTACTCATTTCAAATAAATCTTCTATTAAAACTTGAAGCCTTTGCGCCTTCCTGTCTAACGTTTCAATATATTGCTTACGTTTTTCCTCTGATAGATTTTCATCTTTTAAAAGATCTGCATAAGTAATTATTGCTGTTAAAGGAGTTTTTAAATCATGTGATACATTTGATATTAAGTCAGTCTTCATTTTTTGACTCTTAACCTCTTCATCAACAGCCTTTTTAAATCCATCTTGAATCTTTTCTAAATCATTCTTAAATGGTTCAAATAATCCTAAATCTTCTTCTATCTTTACATCTAAATTACCTTTTGCAATTTTACTTGTTGCTTCCCTAAGCTTACTATATTTTTCACTTATTTTATCAACATATTTTCTTATTACAAAAAATAAAACAATTGAATAAAGTATAACTACAGGAATTCCAAAGATCCAAATAAAAGATATTATTAATAATATCGCTGCATTTATTAATAATACTTTTATAATTAACTTATTATTCTTTTCTCTTAAATCTACTTTTGTTATTTCATCTAATATTCTTTTTATAATCCTAACACAGAACATTATTACCATTCCAAAAATAGTTCTTTTCTTTATATACTCTATAACTCCAACATTAAATACATATTTAATAACTAATACAAAGAAAAACACTGCTGCATAGCTTAATGCCCATATTATAAAGTTAAATATCCATATTAATCTCTCTGGAATAATTAAACTAGGTATTACTTCTGTAAATATTACTTGTAAATCTCCATTTAAAGTAGCTTTAATAAGCTGACCTGATAATGCTCCTAATGCTGCAATAGCAAATCCAATAATAAATATCCAAATTTCAAATGGAATCTTGACTATTCCTTTAAATAATGCTGTAGATTTCGCCTTCTTAATAGGGAATATCAACGCTATTAATGCTATAATTCCTGCTATTATAAATGCAACACCTGCCCCCATAGATTCATACATACTAATATCAGCATTCTCTACTCCCCATTTAATATTATCATAAGCATTTAGAACTTTAGGTACTGCATAAACAAATGTCATATTCTTAATTGGATTAATAGTTATATCATAATACCCCTCTTCGTAATCACTGTACGAAATAGCATAGTCATTTCTAATATCAATTAAAGCTCCTTCTATATTGGACTCTAAATATTCCTTATCAGCACCAATAACTCCACCAACATTTACATTACCATTATTATCAAAATTAATTACGACGTAAAATTGATATTCATCTTTATTTACACCTGATAAATCAATATTATTATTTTCAAACTTTACATTTCCATTTAAAGTTGTATTAGTTTTATTATTTGCAGTATTGTAATAGTAATATTTTAAATTACCAAAGTTTGCACTATTATTCCATCCTAAAATTGTTCTATTAAATTCACCTATATTCTCATTTAACTCTTCTTGTATATAAGTATAATATTCATCTGATTCTTCTATTATATTCTTTTTTATATCTAACAAAAGGTCACTTGCATTTTGATTTTCATTTTCCTTAATAGAATCATAGTATAATCCATAACTTATATCAGTCACAACATTGGCAAATCTATATTCATTAAAATAATTTACTTTTACCCTTTTAGCAGTTTTATTTATTGTTGTGTACGAGCTACACATTCCTAATGCAGCAGTAACTATTATAGCTATCATTAACAACATAGCTATAATACCTTTACTCTTATATTCTTCTTTATACCTTTCTTTAAATTCTTCGCTTTCTTTATTAACTTTCAATTTTATATACACATCCTTTATTATTATTTTATTGTTAATACTCCAAAGACTTATAAGTATATACTAATTTATCTTTATAAAGATTAACCTATACAAATTCTAAAAATTTTCTAAAGAATTTAAAATAAAAATGCTAGATACCAACTTATTAGTACCTAGCATTTTTTAATCTTATCGCCTATTTATTATCTCTAAAAATTAATTATTTTATATTTATATCTATATTAAACCTGCATATTTTCTTTCTCTAATCTATATACTATTTTCATAGATCTCATTGTTTTTTTTACATCTAAAAATCTAGCTAATCCTTTATTATAAAATAAATCTCTATTAAATTCTTCTGTTACTTCTTTTGATATTGTCTTTAAATATTCATTAAACATTTTATCTGTCATTTTATCTATATTATTATATATTATTTCTATATTATTATTCAATCTGATTACCTCTTTTAAAATATCCAATCACTTGGAGTTAAACATACTTTATAAAGAGTATTTTTCATGCACTTACCTTTTTCAACATACTTCTAAAAAACTTGAACTCTTAATTAAGTTGTTCTAAACTAAAAAAGACCTTAGTTTAAACTAAAGTCTTACAACAATCTAAAATTATCTTCTATTTTGTTCTTTTTTAGCTCTTCTACAAGATATACATCTTGTTGGCTCATTTTTAAAGCCTTTTTCTTTATAGAATTCTTGTTCTCCTACTGAAAATATGAATTCACTTCCACAATCTTTACACTTTATTGTCTTATCTGTCATAAATATATTCCTCCTAAAATTAAAGATTCTAATTTGATAATAATCTCTAATTTATTTATTGAGAAACTATTTACCTAATATGAAACTTTTTAGCATTTGCGCTATTTGTATATAATAACATAACATTCAATTTATTGCAAGCTTTAAATTTAAAAGTAATTTAAAGTGTTTATTGCTTTTCAATTTTATATACACATCCTTTATTATTATTTTATTTTTAATACTACAAAGCCTTATAAAATGTACACTTTTAATGATTAAAAAAATTTTTATTAAATATATGATTTATATATTTATTGAAATTTTACAATTATTATGGTATGTTATACTATATTAAAAGTGATATAATATCACTTTTAATAATTATCTTTATGTCGTTTTATTTGAAACAAAAAAGAAGTCACTCCACCCATAATTTGTGACTTCCTTTTTATATTTATCATATTAATATACTAGAAATTCATATCCAACAATTACATTTGAAAATAGTATTTATATCACTTTATAATAATATTGCTTATTTTATTTTTAAGGGGGATATATATGACTACAAACCAAATTAATAAAGATGAATTAATCTTAAAGTTGGACTTTTCTTCTTCGGAAACTGTAGACAAGTTTATTGATTTCTTAAAAGCTACTAATATCGATGTTAAAGGGATTGGAAGGGATGAATTTTTAATTAAAGTCCAATAACTATCGAGTAGGAGGAAAATAATTATTTTATTTTCCGTCCTCTCACCTCACCGTGAGTACCGATCTAGTACACTGCGGTTCTTTAAGTCTAGTGAATTTTCATATATTGATTCATTAGACTTTTCAATCCTAAATCGTTAAAAAATTAATTCGTAAATGTAGTGTTCAATATAGGACTATTAGAAATTCGCCAGTATCCTTTACGTGTATTGATTAATACTTGAATCATCAATAGTTGTTTCTGCAAAAGCTGGTATTGTATTAACTACAATAAGGCATACTAATAAATACATAGGGCTACTGGAAATACAAAAGTATTAAATAACGTTGTCATTTCATTCATACTATACCTTTCTTTTATTTTTTATATTAAAAAAGAGCCTAGTTTCCTAAGCTCCTATAATCTTTTTTGATGAATTTTTGACGTTTACTTTTAAACCTTAGTATTTTAAGTTAATTCAAGGGCTTTATTGCTTTTCAATTTTATATCCAACTCCCCACACAACCTTTAAATATTTCGGATTTTTAGGATTAATCTCAATCTTTTCCCTTATCTTTCTTATATGAACCATTATAGTATCAGTATTTATCGCTTGTTCATTCCACACTCTTTCATAAATTTCATCAGCAGCAAATACTCTTCCTGGATTTTTTATAAGCAATGCTAATATTTTAAACTCAATAGGAGTTAACTTAACTGGTTTTTCATCAACAGCAACTTCCTTAGTATCAAAATTTAATTCTAATCCACCAACACTATAAATATTTTCTTTAACCTCTGGTTCTTTTACCATATTTAAAAATTTTGAATATCTTCTAAGCTGAGAATTAACTCTTGCTAATAATTCTAATGGTCTAAATGGCTTAGTCACATAATCATCTGCCCCTATATTAAGGCCCATTATCTTATCAACTTCTTCAGATTTTGCAGATAACATTATTACCGGAAAATCATGCTTTTCTCTAAGTTTCATAACAAAAGTTATACCATCCATTTTAGGCATCATTACATCAACTATTGCTAAATGAATAATTTCTTTTTTTAACACTTCTAATCCTTCTATTCCATTATTAGCTATAAAAACATTATATCCCTGGTTACTTAAATATGCTTCTATAGCAATTGCTATATCATTTTCATCTTCAACAACTAAAACATTATATGAGCTCATCTTATTCATTTCTATTTACCTCTTTTTTTATTTTACAAACATGTTCAATTACCATATTATTAACGATAATTTCAAAAAATAAATAATAACTATATATAATTCTAAAGATTTTCTAAAAAAGTTCTCCAGTAAAAATTAATTAAATTTTTAAACTTAGAGAAAAAAAGCACATAACTAGCCTATATATTTAAAAATGCCTTCCCCTAAAATATATCCAGCTGAAATAAATACACTATTCCATATCAGTATTCCTAAAGCTGAATATACTGTATACTTAAAAAAATTCATTTTAAGTACTCCTGCTGGTATTGCAATTATAGTTCTTGCAACAGGAATAAGCCTACTTACAAATACACCAATATGACCTTTACTTCTTAAATATTCTAACTTTTCATCTATGTACTTTTTTTGCTTCGGAAACTTATTAATATATTTATCTAATAAAAAGTTTCCACCATAAAACCCTAAAAAATATAAAGCCCAACTTCCAATTACACCAGCTATAACTGATAATATTAAAACAAAAAGAAAATTCATCTCTCCTCTTGATATCCATAAACCTGCCAATGGCATTATTATTCCTGCCGGAAGTCCTGGTAAGTTTAAATACTCCAGAAATACAATTATAAATATAAATATTACGCCGTACTGCGACAAATAATTTAAAATACTATTAGCATCCATGTTTTTTCTCCTCCAAATTTATCCTTTTATTCCTTATTATAATTCTATAATATATCTAATAAATAAAGAAGATATTATGCTAAATCTAAAGAAATTCTTAAGATTTAGTATAAGAAAAGACTATTACAACCTAAGTTACAATAGTCTTACTAACAAATTAATTATTAAATTATCTTTTACTTTTAACTTATCCCATACTTAAAGGTAACTCAATAATAAATGATGTTTCATTATTAATTATACTTTCAGCATGTATTTTACCTTTGTGATCATCAACTATAGCTTTGGCTATAGAAAGCCCAAGTCCATATCCACCAGTTCCTCTATCCCTTGAATCATCAACTCTATAAAATCTTTCAAATATTTTTTCCAAGTGTTCTTTTTTTATACCTTCTCCAGTGTTTTTAATTATTAATTTAGCTTTATTTCTTTCAGAAACAAGTGATACACCTATCTTTCCATTCTTATTTGTATATTTAATAGCATTATCCATTAATATACTTATAAGCTTTTTTATTTGATCTTGTTCACCCTTTATAAAAATATTATCAGCTACATCTTCCTCTAATATTAGTCCTTTTTCAAATATCACTACTTCGAATACTAATAAAGAATCACTCACTATCTTACTAAAATTAATATTAACTCTTTCTTCCTTCTTCCTATTTGCATCTAAATTTGCTAATGATAGCATCTCATTAATTAATGTTGACATTCTACTGGCTTGGGAGTCTATATAATTAATCCATTTTTTCTGACTCTGTATAGTTTCTAACTCATTTTCCCTTAATAATGAAACATTAGTCTTAATAATAGTTAGTGGAGTCCTAAGCTCATGGGAAGCATCTGCTATAAATTGTTTTTGCTTTTTAAAGGTTTCTTCTAATGGGTTTATAGCCTTATTAGTAAAATATATACTTATAAAAAATAATAAAACTAAACTCAATAATCCAACCCCAATAAATATTTTTAATAAACTCAATAACATCTCTTGTTGAAATGATTTACTCATTAATACTATTCTTTTACCATTTCCTATATCTTGCTTTAAATATGCAAAACTTTCACCATTAATTTTTATTGTATCCATATCTTTGCTACTATTGATAACTTTTGTAACAATATTATTTATATCTAAGTCATCAGTATTTAACCTTGAGGAAATAGCAACTATTTCATTGACATTATCTAAATCTATTTTTATTGTCATATCCATTCTGTCATCCTTAGGAATTGGCTTTTGTTGTGGAGCAACCATCATATTACTCCATAATTGCATACGCATATCCTTTTCCATGCTATAAGCTGTACTTAAATATATGGTTCCAAATATACCTATAAATACTGCTGTTAAAAGTCCCATATTAATTAATACAAATTTTGTTTTTAGTTTTTTAAACATCTCTAACTTTCCTCCAATTTATAACCAACACCTCTCACTGTAGTTATATTGGTAGTAGATGCAACATACCCAAGTTTTTTTCTTAAAAAAGAAATATATACCTCTATATTATTATACTCTGCATCTGAATCATATCCCCATATTTTACTTATTAACTCATCTTTGGTTACTATTGTTTTTGGTCTTTGCATAAAACATCTTATAATCTCAAACTCCTTTAAAGAAAGTTTAATGCTATTATAAGGTCCTTCTAATTCATAAGTAGAAATATTTAATTTAATATCTCCAAATTCTAAAACATTATCATTTATAATTTCTCCTTGTCGTCTAGTCAAGGCTCTTAATCTTGCTAATAATTCTTCTGTTGCAAATGGCTTTGCTAAATAATCATCAGCCCCACTATCTAGCCCCTTAACTTTATCTTCAATTTCTCCCTTAGCTGTTAATAGAATAACTGGAGTTTTTATATTCTCTTTTCTTAACCTTCTAAGAACTTCTAATCCATTAAGCTTAGGTAGCATAATATCTAACACTATTACATCATATATATCTGTTAATCCATAATCTAATCCATCTTCACCATTATATACAGCATCAACTACATATTTATTTTTACTTAATATTTGATTAAGCGCTTCTGAAAGCTGTATCTCATCTTCTACAAGTAATAATCTCATTAATCTCATCCTCACTTACTATATATCTAATTCTTTACCAAAATTTTAACATAGAACTTAAATATTTAGGGTATTTTTAAGATTATTTTAAGGTTACAGTACTACTATTAATTTGTAAGTTAACTTAAATTTAACATTAGCTAAAATTGGAGGTGAGTATTTTTATGAGTAAACCTAGACATGAGTTGAAATTTTTTATTAATGTTTCTGACTATTTTGCAATAAAAAATAGAATTAAACATATAGCTTCTATTGATAAAAACGCCAATTCATCTGGAACTTATTCTATAAGAAGCTTATATTTTGATAATTTTAATGATAAAGCATTACTTGAAAAAATTAATGGTTATAGCAAACGTGAAAAATTTAGAATTAGATATTATAACGATAATTTTGATTTTATTAGACTAGAGAAAAAAAGTAAAGTTAATGGTCTATGTACTAAATTTTCAGCAGCACTAACAAAAGAACAATGCGAAAAGATATTAAATAATGATATTGATTGGATGCTTACTTCTGATAAATCATTAATTCAAGAATTATATTTTAAAATGAAATCTCAAATGTTAAAGCCTAAAACAGTAGTTGACTATACACGAGAAGCTTATATTTATAGACCTGGAAATGTTCGAATCACTATTGATAGCAATGTGAGAACGGGTATATGCTCACAAGATATGTTTAACACGGCTCTTCCAACGATGAAGATTCCTAATAATGACACAATAATTTTAGAAGTAAAATTCGATGAATTTTTACCTGACATAATAAAAGATACAATACAGACTAATACAAGAAAATCAACTTCTATTTCTAAATATGCTAGCAGTAGAATGTTTGGATAAATTAAACACTTAAACTTTGGAGGGATTATACATGAATTCACAAATTAACTTTTCTGATATTTTTAAATCAAGTTTTTTAGAAAAGACTAGTAGTTTTTCAATTACAGATACTTTTTTAGCATTAGCTCTTGCTCTTGCAATTGGATTATTTATATTCTTAATTTACAAAAAAACATTTAAAGGCGTTATGTATTCAGAAAGTTTTGGTGTGTCTTTAGTTGCTATGACTTTAATAACTACATTAATTATTCTAGCAATAACTTCTAATGTAATTTTATCACTTGGTATGGTTGGTGCATTATCTATAGTTAGATTTAGATCTGCTATAAAAGAACCTCTTGATATTGCCTTTTTATTTTGGTCAATATCCGCTGGTATAGTTATGGGAGCTGGTCTTATCGCTTTAGGTATATTAGGTTCTGTATTTATAGGAATTGTAATGCTTATATTTGTTAACAAAAAAAGTACTGATAATCCTTATATATTAGTTGTAAACTGTTCAAATGATAATAGTGAAAATGAAGCTATTAAATTTATCTCTGGTTCTGTTAAAAAACATGTTGTTAAATCAAAAACTGTTTCTGCAGGTTCTGGAATTGAATTAACTGTAGAAATTAGATTAAAAGAAATGTCAACTAAATTTGTAAATGATCTTAGCCATATATCTGGCGTAAATAACGTTGTTTTAGTTAGTTATAATGGAGAATATATGAGCTAATAAATAGGTGGTGTAAAAATGATTTCAAATAAACACTTCAATAAGCTTGTTTCTATATTAATGATAATAGCTGTAAGTTTTTCATTAATTCTTATAGCATTACCTAAAAGCTCAACTTCTACAACTTATATTGAACAACCTGATTATGTAACAACAATTTTTGATGATGATAAAGTTATTGAGATAAATATAGAAATGGATGAAACTGCTTGGCAAGAAATGCTTGATAACGCTTCTGCTGAAGAATATACCGCTGCTAATATAACTGTAAATGGTACAACTTATAACAATGTGGCTATTAGACCTAAGGGGAATTCTAGCCTATCTCAACTTGTAATGGATGATACTACAGATAGATATAGTTTTAAAATCAAATTTGATGAATATGTTGATGGACAGACCTTAGATGGCCTTAGCAAACTGGTACTAAATAACAATATGTCTGATGCTACTTATATGAAAGAATATCTTTCCTATAAATTACTTGAGTCATTAGGTGTTCCAACTCCAGAATGTGCATATGCACATATAACTGTTAATGGAGAAGAATGGGGCTTATATCTTGCAGTTGAGCCTATTGAAGAAGAGTTTATTGCAAGAAACTACGGTTCTACAGATGGTAACTTATATAAACCTGAAAGTGATAGTGTTGCTATGGGAAATAAGGATAATCAAAATGATATGAACGATAAAACTGATTTTAATCCTAAACAAATTGATCAATCCCAAGACTCAAGTAACAATACTACTTCTAGCAGTACTCAAAATTCTAGCAATCAAATGCAAACTCCTCCTAATATGAATAATGGAGATACTTCTGGACAAATGCAAGCTCCTCCTGATATGAATAACGAAAATAATTCTGGAGAAATGCAAGCTATTCCTAATATGAATAATGGAGATACTTCTGGACAAATGCAGACTCCTCCTGATATGAACAACGGAGATACATCTGGGCAAATGCAAGTTCCTCCTAATATGAACAACGGAGATGCTTCTGGACAAATGCAAGTTCCTCCTAACATGAATAATGAAGATTCTTCATCTGAATCACAAGCATCTGATAACACTGGTAATATCTCTAATGAATTACCTTCAAACATGCCTAATGGAATGGGTGGAGGTATGATGGGTGGCGGAATGGGAGGAAACTCTAATGGCGCCGATCTAGTATGGAATAGTGATGATATATCTAATTACTCCGCTATCTTTGATAATGCTATCTTTAAAACTACAGATAGTGATGATTATACTAAAATATTAGATATGATTGAACATCTTGATAGTATGGAAGATATAGAATCTTACTTAGATGTAGATGAAGTATTAAGATACTTTGCCGCTAATACATTCTTAGTTAATCTTGATAGTTATGTTTCTAATATGAATCATAATTACTATTTATATGAAAATAATGGTATAGTAAGTATCTTACCATGGGATTATAATTTATCATTTGCAGGATTCCAAGCTGGTTCTGCTTCAAATGCAATAAACTTCCCTATTGATTCACCTGTTTCAGATAGTTTAGAGGATAATCCTTTAATAGCTAATCTATTAGAAGTAGATGAATATAAAGAATTATATCATCAATATTTAAATGATATAGTTGAAAACTTTATTAACAATGGAACTTATGAAACTCTTATCGCTAAAACTGATTCATTAATTAGTGATTATGTAAAAAATGATGCTACAGCTTTTTATACCTTTGATGAATATGAAAATGCTGTTAGTAACTTATTAACATTTGGATATGATAGAGCAACTAGTATCGCAGCTCAACTTGATGGTACTCAACCTTCAACAAGTACTGGAACTATTGAAACTACTGTTGATTTAACTGCTATGGGCCAACAAGGTGGTGGAAATGATAAAGGTGGTATGAATAACATGGTAAATAAACCAGATAATAATACTACTCCAACTAATAATAGTAATGCTACTAATACAGATAGCTTTACTCCAACATCAAATGATACACCTGAAAATGCTAGTGCTCCAATGAATAATTCTCCTGGAAACATGGGAGGTAATTCTTCAAACTTAGATCCAACAGTTATGATGCAAGCAATGCAAATTATTCAAAGTTCTGAAGATGGTACTATTACAGACTCAATTAAAGATGAATTATTAAATCTAGGATTAACGGAAGATGATATTACTCAACTTTCATCTATGGAACTTCCTAACCAAGATAGTAATATGCAAGATTTTAAAAATAATAATTTAGCAATGGGTCCAAATAATACTTCTTCTAGTAATACCTCTTTAATAATCACACTTTCATCAATTGCATTATTAATAATAGCAATACTTGTAGTATCATTATTTAAAAAGAGAAAATACATTAGCTAAAATATTGCGCACTATTATTAGTGCGCAATTTAGTTATTTTACGCTTTTGACTTCGAATTCTTGGAATCTATATTTTTGTCCAGTTGGATTAACCTTTCCTTCTGGAACTTCTTCAACAAACATATCATAAGGTCTTACAAAAAGTCCACAATCCCCATATAAAGCTCTATAAAGAACCATGGTTTCTTGAGTTTCTGAATGCTTAACAAAATCTTCAACTAAATATAAATCTCCCTTAAAATGTCTGAAAATCTTTCCTTTAGAATTAGATATATCTCTCATAATTTTTCCTCCGTTAATAATATTGTATTTAAAAAAAGAAACAGTTTGCTATTAACAAACTGCTTCATCTATTATATCATTATTTTCCACTTCAGTATTTACTTCTTCTTCATAAATTAAATACTTTCCATGAACCTTTATAAAATAATCTCCACAAAGATATAAAGGATATATTAACCATATCATAGTTATGTTTACATCAAAATTGTACTTATCCCAAATCATTAATATAGCAACAAATGAACAAATTATTGAAACTCCATTATTAATTATTAATGTTTTAATATTATTTACTTTTATTATCCTTAAGTTAATTACAAATAATATTATTGTAAATATTGAGTATAATACTGATTTTAATAAGTTTTCTATATTATAAATATCAACTCCATACTTTTTCATATAAAGTACATACTCAAACTTTTCCTTGTACTCTTTCCCCATCTTACTCCAAAAATCAAAGTCAGACCACTTATTTGGAATCATATCTAATGGAATAGAAATTTTAATATTTGTAATCTTAAAAAATATAAATACGGAAGCAATAGCCATTAAAATATATAGACTTACTAAAACTGGCTTATTTCTTGATTTAAATAAACTAGTTATTATTTTAATTAAAATCAATACTAAAGTGACAATTGGAAATATTAGTGCTATAAACTTTGCTATTATATAATAGATATTTCCGCTAATAGCCATTTCATTAATTCCAAATTTCATTTTAAAATCTTCAATCTTATTTAATGTTAATCCTGTGCCATCTATTGTTAATCCATCTAGAACCTGCGTGGAATCTTCAGTAGCTTGAATCATAATATTTGCTTTAGAACCTTTTAAAATTCCCCTTACAATTAAAGTTCTATCATTATAAACAATCTCTCTACCTGCACAATTACTACTTCCAAACAATTTATAAGATGTATCATTATCTATTAAACACCCCTCTAAATCATCAGCAAATAGGTTTGATCCCTTAACTAATAAATTAGATGAGCCCTTTATAATTAAAACATCTAAATCACTTGCTATTTTCCCTAAATCAGGATTATTAGCAGATTGTAATGACTCCTCAGCCCATCCTACTACAGCTAACTCTGGATCTGCTTCTTTTATAGTCTTAATGAGCTCTGTATTATAATTTTCATTTTCAAAATAGAAATTTAAAGTTTTATTTTCACTTCCTATATTATTTGCATAACCTAAAGATATTCCCCAGCACATAATTAAAGCAAATATAAGAATTATTCTAACTATGTGCTTTAAATACCTTATCATTCAGTCTCCAGGCGAACTCTATCGCCATCTTCTACTGTTTTATTGCTATCAATAATTATTTTATCATTTCTTCCTAATACGCCTTCAGTTACCGCTGCATATTCACCATCTCTTTTTTCAACTTTTACATCAACTCTTTTGGCTGTTAATTCTTCACCTAATACAGTTTCTTTTTCAGTAACAACTAATACATAATAATCAGTACCATCACCTTGTCTTAATGCTGCTAAAGGAACACATGTACCATATTTCTTTGATTTACTTGAAACTACAATTTCTCCGCTATCATCAATTTCTCCTATTCCTACTGGTAAAACAACTGTTACATTTAAAATATCAGCATTATCTTGATTTCTAGAAATAGAGTCAATAGTTAAATTTTCAATAATACCATAAGTACCTAAATTTAAAGCAACAGTTTGCCCTTGTTTTATTGAGGTTCTATTTTCCTTATCAATTTCTCCAACAAATTTATATCCTTCATTCTTATCTGCAATTGATGCTATAGTATCAGTTGTAACTCCACCATTTTCTGCAACGACACTAGTAACTATCCCTTCTTTTTCTGAAATAATTTTTCCACTAGCATCTAATAAAGGTTGAAGTTTTGCAAGTTCTTTATTATATTCATCAGTTTTAAGAGAGTCCTTTGTATCTTGAAGCGCTCTATCTAAATCTACAGTATCATTTGACTCAACAACAGCTGCATCATACATAGACTTCTTTGATTGATAATCAGAATATAAACTTTCTTCTGTTCCTGGATCCTTTTCTTCATCACTTAACTTTGAATAATTATCTAACGCTTGCTTTGCTGCATTCATTTCATTTAAAGCACTTTGTACAGCTTGCTTTTTTACATTTATAGCCTTATTATAATCTTCTGTGGCACGTGTTAAAGTCTTTTGCTCTTGTGCTATATTTTCTTTAATTTCATTAACCTTTTTCTCTAAGTCTTCAGTATCAAGTTCAACTAAGGTATCTCCAACTTTAATAATTGAACCTTCACTTATATTTACATAATTAATCTTAAGACCTTCAACTACAGAAATTTTTTCTTCTCTATTTTTTACAACTACACCCTTAGCAGTAATTTCATCTACTATTGTTTTAGTCTTTGGCTTATCAACTTTAACTCTTGGTATAGTCATAGAATCTGCTGCCCTAGATAACATTGTACATCCTATCATTAATATTAAAAAAGCAAACAACGCTTTTACAGCTTTTTTCTGTAAAGTATCCTTTCCTTTTTTTATATATTTAAAATTTATAACTTTTTTAATTTTTGCTTTTTTACTCATAAATTATCATTCCTTTACTGCTGATGCTGCAATACCTTGCTCTAAATAGCTTTGTCCTGCGAAAAATACTATTATAGCTGCTATTAATGTTACAGCAGATGCTGTAAATGCTATATCAGCATTTTCTAAAGTAATATTTGGTAAATAAATTGATAATGGCCATAAAGCCTTATCTTTTAAAAATGTTAATGGTTGCTCTATTAAGTTCCAATATTCTAAGAATTGTAATACAACAGCTGACATTATACCTGGCATTCCTAATGGAATACCTATCTTAGCAAAAATAATAAGTTCACTAGCACCGTCTATTCTTGCTGATTCAATAATTGACTCTGGTATATTACAGAAAAATCTATACATTATAAATACTGAAAATGTTGAAAATATAGCAGGTAATATTATGCTTCCATGGGTATTAAGAAGATGTAACTTATCTAATACTAAGTAACTTGATAACATTGTAACTTGGAAAGGCATTAACATTACTACTATATAAATGGTAAATAACACTTTCTTAAAGGGAAACTTATATCTTGCAAATCCCCAAGCTGCTGGAATACCAACTATAAGTTGTCCACACACTGATAAAAATACTATTTTTACAGAATTCCAAAACATTACAAAAAATTCTGGAGTATCAAATAGTAATTCTACATATGCTCGTAAAGTAGGATAACTAGGTAATAATCCCCAGCTTACATATCCTTTACTTTTTTCAGCTAATACTGGTGCAAGATAGCTATTTAATTCATCTACACTCATAAATGAGCCTGCTAATAAAAATATAACTGGGAAACACATAAATATAGATATTGCAACTAATATAATAAATACTATCTTTTTCTTCATTGTATAAATCACCTCACTCTAATCCTGTTTTTCCCATGCTCTTTGTAATAGCATAATCAATATAAATATTATTACTGCCATAAGTACAGATGCAGCGGCCATTTTACTAAAATCCAACTCTCTAAACCAATTGTTAAATAAGTGTTGTAATAAATACATACTTTTATCTGGATAATCACCTGCAACTAAATATGCTTCTCTAAATACCTTAAATGAATTAAGAAGTGATAATACTGCTACCGTATATAGCGTAGGTTTTAAACATGGTATTGTTATTTTCGTGAAGCATTGTAAATCATTTGCTCCATCTACTTTAGCTGATTCATATATCTCCTTAGATATAGAATTTAATCCAGCTAACCATAAGATAATATTATACCCTAGGTTTTTCCATATGTAGCTGAATACCAATATCCAAAATGCCCATCCTGTACTCATCCAATCTTGACATGCTATATTAAATTTATCTAACATAGCACTTAAGAAGCCTTGCTCATGAAAAATAATATTCCATATTAATACTACTGAAGCTATAGGCACTGCCATTGGTATTAAAAATGCTGTTCTTAATACCTTTGATGATTCTGTAAATTTATTTAATACTACTGCTATTATTAATGATAATAATAATAACAATGGTATACATACAAGAACAAATTTTATAGTATTGATAGCTGCCAATTTAAAGGCAGAATTATTAAATACTTCATTATAATTTTGAATTCCTATAAACTCTCTTGAAATTGCACTTTGAAAAGATCTTAAAATTACATCTAAGAAGGGAAGCAATGTAAACACTGCTACCCCTATTAAACTTGGCAATACAAAATATAATCCAGTATATTTAGTTTTTTTCTTTACTTTCTCTTCCTTAAGTTTACCTGTTTTTACTTTTCTTATTTGTTTTAATTTATTAACCTTTAACTCTTCCATATTACTCTGATAAGTATAAATCCAAGTTATCTACAACTGTATTTATAGCCTCCTCTAAAGATATTTCACCCTGTGCATATGAATTAAATTGCTTTGCAACTTCTGTTAATAATACTGTATTTACTGTTGCAGCAACATTTAAACTTTCTATTTCACCCTTTAATCTATTTACATCTTCATCATTAGGAAGTAATATCGTTACTTCTTTTGAATTTCCAAATTCATCTCCCCATCCCCAGGTACCTTGAATATAATGATTTGTTGCTTCATCAAATTCTAATTCATATCCTTCTTCTTTCATTTTTTCTGTAGAAAAAGCATTTTTAAATGTATTTGCATTTATACTGAATCCCTCATTAGAATACATTTCACTAGAATTAGTATTTATTAATGATATTAAGATTTCCTTAGCTTGTTCTTTATTCTTTCCCTTTGCATTAATTCCAATTAAATTAGATGGAATAAATATGTTTTCTTCACCTCTAGTTAAAACTTTATAATCCATTTCAGGTGAATTATTTAAAAGGGTAACCATAGATCCATAGTCATAAGTTCCAGCAATTCCACCTAAAGATAATAATGAACTTCTTTCAAATAAAAATGAATCTGCATAAACAGATGGATTTAAATAATATTGTAAATCATATACTGCATATAAATCTTCATAATCTTCTTCGCTATATTCTTCATCTAATTCTTCATCAATATACTCTTCAGTATCAACACCTATAGAAACTCCTTCATCATATCCTTCTAATTGAGAATATTTATCTTCCATAATTGCCATATAAGCTTCTTCATTAGCTTGAAGTACAGAGTACATTTCATTGGCTTTTTCAAAGAAATTGCTTAATGCATCTTCATTTATAGTATCATCTTCATTTAACCAATCATTGCCATATAGGTAGTATAATGAATAAACTAAAGAACTTGCATTAAAGTAATTATCAAATATTCTTTTTTCACTTTGAGTTGATAATTTTTTTGTTAACTCAACTAATGAATCTAAATCAGAAACTGAGTCAATATCCTCTTTATTACCTAATAATATTGGATATTTAAATGATGTTGGTATTTGATATATCTTTCCATCATTAGTGTATGCATCTGCAATATTCTTAAATATTGTTCCATCCTCTACTAAAGGATTTATAACATCGCTTATATCTTCTAATAATCCTTTTTCAATATATGATTCTGCTGATAAACCATCTAATATTATTACATCTGGTCCATTTCCAGCCATTATTTCAGTATTTAAAGTTTTAAGTGCATCTGATTGAGTTGTCCTATCACCATAATTTAAACCAATTTCATACTTAACATAAGTATCTGGATGTTCTTTTGAATAGCTTGAAATAGCTTGTCTGATTGAATAATTTTCTAATAATGAATATACTACAAGTTGATTTTCTGGAACTGATGGTATATTTGCATCATAAGCAAAATTAATAATTGCAGATCCTGATTCAGCATTAGAGAAATCACTAAATGTAGTTAAAAATTCACC
Organism: Clostridium cuniculi; assembly: GCF_004353185.1. Classification (GTDB taxonomy): domain Bacteria; phylum Bacillota; class Clostridia; order Clostridiales; family Clostridiaceae; genus Clostridium; species Clostridium cuniculi. Next base: position 141,109 of record NZ_SMUS01000001.1, read on the forward strand.
ATTACTTTTTTCAATAAATGATGTTATATACATTTCGCTATCACCAAAAGATGAAATGGCAGAATCAACTAATTGATTTACTTTTTCACTTTTCATATCATACTCATATAAACCTAAAGTAGTATAATAATAAATTTTATCTTTACTTCCTGAATTAAGGAAAGTTGGATAGTAATTAGTGTTTTCAGATATTGTCTCTTTTTCTAAAGCTTCTAAATTACCTTTTTCTTTCCCATTAGTAGTATCATATTCTACTATTGAATCAAATTCATATATAACTAATGAATCACCAACTAAGAAAAAGTCATTTATCCATTCATCAGCTTCATATATATTCTTCTCTTCAAAAGTTTCACCATCAAACTGAACTACTTTTTCATTATTACTACCTGCAGTAAAGAATACGTCTCCATTTGAATCGCACTTAAAGTTGCTATAACCCATACCCATTTCCATTGAATCATCATCATTATATATTGAAAGATCTAAATCAATATCAGTTAAATTACCATCTGTATCTACTGTAGCATATTTATATTCAGGTTCTTCATAAATAAATTCCTCTTCTAAAATTACTCCTTCCTCACCTTCAACGGCCACAGAGTCATCTATTAATCCTTCTTCCATCTCTGTAAAAGGTTCTTGAAAATAATAAGATAATAGTATTGTTCCATTACTTAAATACCCTATATTATTAGTATATGTTTCTTTTCCTTCTTCTTTTGGTAACTCTATAGAGTTTTCTGTCCATGTTTTACCTCCATCTTCAGAAATAAAAGCTACTGGCTTCCAATCCTCTGTTGAATATCCAATCATACCTATTTTATCATTCTCTAATAAGCTTAAAGTTTGAACTTCAACCCCTTCCGGCACTTCATATCGTTCTTCAACATATCTCCCCATTGAAGATTTTCCTCCATCTTTTGAACACCCTACTATACCTAATGCTAATGTTGATGCTAAAAGTATCGAAAGCATTTTTTTTAAACTTGTCCCCATATTTACCTCCCTAATATTTATAAATTATTTACATTTTATTTCATAATATCATTTATTATAATATTTTTCCACAAAAACCCTATTATAAATTCTTACAAAATTTTCATCAAAAATAAAAAACTAATAAACTATATAATATTATTCTCCTTATCTAATTAGACAGAATAACATTCTAAAAAGTTCCATATTTTATATTTTTAACTATTTTATATATAAATTTTATATCATATTTCTTAAATTAATATTAATATATTATTAATTTAATCTTACAAAAAAGGAGCTATATAATTTTAGCTCCTTTTAAATATTTATCATTTAATCTATAATTTTTCACTATATAATATTTAACAACAAAAAAGCCAGCTTTCGCTGACCTTTATATTGCCCATTTTTTGTTTCCTGTAAAAGATACATTCAACCATTTTTTATAATCAATATGCTTAATTGCATCATTTATTTCTTCTCTTACATTATCCATTTGATCTAATGTTTTTAACTTACTGTCTTTATTATAAACAAAATCAATTTCAATTCTAAGTTCACGTCCAACCTTAGATACTCTTGTTATAGACTCTTCAAACTTATACTCTTCTTCAATTTCTTTAACTAATACATATATATCATCATTAATTTCGTCATTAGCTTTTACACATATTACTTCCTTAAAACTTTCTATAAAAATCTTTATAGGTATTCTAATGCATAATAGTGATGCTGCAACTGTCATAACTGGATCAATATATGGATTTAGGAAATTTAATTTTGTATTTGATATAGCAATACCTATTATAAATCCTACTAATACTGCTGTACTTAATGCGGTATCCATAAACCATTGAGTAAATTCTGCCTTAATAAGTTCTGAAGATAATGCCTTTGATTTCACCTTCATATATAGTGAAATGGCTCCACACCCAATAACAGATACAATTGAATATATAATTGCTAATCCAAACTCTAGGTTATTTCCACCACTTATTATACTTTTTACAGCTCCCACTAATGAATATAAACACATGATAGCTATTATTAATGATTTTATTGAAATAACTATTGGCTCTAAAATATGTTTACCAAAAGGAAATTTTTCAAAATCCCTTTTCGCCATATAATTATTAATATAAAGGGATAACATTGATAATATTACACTGATAAATGAATATAATCCATCGAATATAATCATATCAGACTTTAAAGCTCAACCCCATGCAATACCAAATAGTGCAAAGAATAACGCACCTACTACAGATAGTTTTAATATTTTATTCTCTAGTTTCATTATTCTCACCTCTATTCTTATTTTTAATTTTAATTTTTCTCAAAACTAGATACTTATATGATATACTAATTAACTTATTTTTGTAATGCTTAAAATGCTGAGAAATTGCAACTAATATATGCATTTATGTATATGTAATTTTTTTGAAATAGCTTAAATGTACTTATTTTTGTCTAAAATGTACTTATTTTAATATTCTTTTAACATTTTATTTTATTTTTAAAGATAAATTATATTCTAATATTTATTAAATACTGCAATTTTATATTAGTTAAATTTTAACTACATGTTATTATAAAATACGTATATAATATCAAGTGAATTTATTTTTAATAAAGGAGATTATTTTTTAATGAAAGAATTATTTGATTTATTTTGGACCTTTTGCAAAATTGGAGCTCTCACCTTTGGTGGTGGTTATGCAATGCTTCCTTTAATACAAAGAGAAGTTGTTGAAAATAAAAAATGGTCAACAGAAAAAGAAATTTTAGATTATTATGCTGTTGGGCAATGTACTCCTGGTGTAATTGCTGTTAACACAGCAACATTTATAGGTTTTAAGCTTAGAGGTATTGTTGGAGGAATAATAGCTACATTAGGTGTTATTTTTCCTTCATTGATTATAATATTAATTATTGCCTCTTTTCTCCAAAACTTCGCTGATATGGCTATAGTACAAAGTGCCTTTGCTGGAATAAGAGTTGCTGTAGTTGCATTAATAATTACTACAGTCATAAAATTATTAAAGTCATCTATTAAAGATTATTTAGGAGTTATAATAGCTATACTTACTTTTATAATATCTGCATTCCTAGGATTATCTCCTGTATACGTAGTAATAGCAGCTGGATTAACTGGTTTTATTTCTAAATCTATGGGAGGGAAAAGATAATGCTATACTTAACTTTATTTTTAGAATTCTTTAAAGTTGGATTATTCTCTGTTGGTGGTGGACTTTCTACTATTCCATTTTTATACGAACTAGCAGATAAATACAATTGGTTCGATGAAAAAATGTTAATGGATATGATTGCTGTCTCTCAATCAACTCCTGGTGCTATTGGCGTTAATATGGCTACCTTTGCCGGCTTCCGTGCCTCAGGGATATTAGGTGGAATAATTGCTACATTAGGTTTAGTTACTCCATCTGTCATAGTTATTATTATAATTGCTCATTTCTTGAATAAATTTAAAGAAAGTAATGCAGTTGAGTCAATATTTTACGGTTTAAGACCTGCTGTCGCTGCCCTTATTGCAGCTGCTGGTTATCAAGTATTTAAAATATCAATATTAGCTTTAAATAAATTTAATATTACTCATAAACTATTAGACTTAATTAATATTAAATCTACTATTTTGTTAATAATACTTATGTTTGCTATATCAAAGTTCAAAAAGCATCCTATTGTTTACATAGTAAGTGCTGCCATTATAGGTATGCTATTTAAATTCTAATAAAAAGTATATTCTATATTAACATTATTATATCAATTGTCTTTTAGATCATATAATATATTAATTTAAATATATTGGGCGGTGAATAAATGAAGGCAGATATAGTTTGTGAAGGTGGTGGAGTAAAAGGAATTGCACTATTAGGTGCAATTTATTATTTAGAAGAACAGGGATATACCTTTGAAAGGTTTGCTGGTACCTCTGCCGGTGCTATAGTAACTTCCTTATTAGCAGTAGGATATACAGGAAAAGACCTAAAAAATATGCTTTTAAATCTAAACTTTAAAGATTTCTATGTAAAAAACAAATTAAATTTATTACCCTTTATAGGTCCAACTGTAAGCCTTTTTAAAAATAAAGGTTTATTTTCTGGTAATAATATAGAACAATATTTATATAAATTATATAAAGCTAAGGGTAAAACTAAGTTTAAAGATATATCTATAAATGGAGTTAGTCCTCTTAAAATAATTGCTTCTGATATAACAAATAAACGGTTGCTTATTCTTCCAGATGACTTAGTAAAATATAATATTGATCCTTTAGAATTTAGTATTGCTAAGGCTGTAAGAATGAGTATTAGTATTCCCTTTTACTTTAATCCTGTAATTCTTAAGAATGGTAAAAATTCAAGCTTTATAGTTGATGGTGGATTACTAAGCAACTTTCCTATTTGGATCTTTGATGTTGAAAATAATCCTCGCTGGCCAACATTCGGACTAAAACTAATTAGTAATAATGATTTAAAAACAGTTAGTCCAAGTAAAAGTAATTTAATAACTTATTCTTGTGATGTAATTGATACTATACTTACTAAAGATGATGAAGCTTTTTTAAATAATAAAGATTCAGTAAGAACTATTAAAATTAGAACATATGATATTGGTACTGTAGATTTTGACATACCTAAAGAAGAATATCTTAAATTATTTAATTCTGGTTATGATTGTGCAAAAACTTTTCTTGCAAAATGGAGCTTTAACTCTTATATTTCCAGATATAGGAATATCCATATTCCTAATAGAGTTTTTGGTTAAAATTAGTTAAATAGCAACGTATAGATAAACTTTCTAAATACGTTGCTATTATTTTATGTATAACTCACATTATTTTTTCTAAATCATAGAATATAACTGAATTATTTTTAGGAGTATTTTATGACCTCAATTATCTTATATAGTCTAGCAATAATTTTTCTAATACTATCATTTATAAAAGATAAAAGTAAAACTAAGAAAGCCATTGTATTAGGATTAAAATCATTTGAAAATATATTACCTCAATTTCTTTTCATAATAATAACTGTAGGAATATTACTTTCATTTTTCACTACAGATACAATATCTAAAATATTAGGTAACAGTTCAGGTTTTATGGGGATTATAATTGCTGATATTATGGGAGCAATTACAATGATGCCTACTTTTGTTGCCTTTTCACTGGGTAATACATTACTTTTAAATGGCGCTGGATACGCTCAAGTTGCTACACTTGTTTCATCTTTAGTACTAATAGGCCTTATGACCTTACCCCTTGAAATTAAATATATTGGTAAAAGAGCTGCATTATTAAGAAATTTAATTGCATTTATATTTTCAATTGTAGTAGGAATTATTCTTGGAAGGATTATGATGTTTATATGAATACTATAATAAAAATTTTAAAAAGGTATAAATGGTTTTTAATATCATTATTTGTGCTTATGATATTATCTTTTTTTAGTAAATCAATACTTACTAAAACTATTGATACTGCTAGTTCTAATATATTGCAAATGCTCTCTGTTCTTCCCCCTGTTATGATTTTATTAGGATTAGTAGATGTATGGGTTCCTCGGGAACAACTTATGAAATACATGGGAAATAACTCTGGAATAATTGGTATTTTTTTAGCCATACTAATTGGCTCAGTAGCTGCCGGCCCTATGTATGCTGCTTTTCCATTTACTGCAGTTTTAATAAAAAAAGGTGCAAAGTTTTCAAATATAATTATATTTATGAACGCTTGGTGCTTAACTAAAATTTCAACATTACTATTTGAAATTTCAGCACTTGGCTATAAATTCACCTTAGTTCGATTACTAATAGATATTCCAGGTGTTTTAATAATGAGCTATTTAGTTAATATGTTCATGTCGAAAGATTCTATAAATGAACTTTATAATAAATATAATTAAAACTTGAACATCCTTCTATTAAATAGAAGGATGTTCAAATTTTCATTAATTATCAATATTTAATTATATATATCCGCAAATTCAATACTACACTTTTCAACCCTTGATTTAGTTAGATTACTAACTTTTTTATTTTTACTTTTAACTTGCCTTATAGGAAGTCTCATAGTAAATTTACTCCCTTCATTAATCTTACTCTCTACATATATATCACCTTGATGCATTTTAACAAGTGATTTAACAAGTGATAATCCTATCCCGCTCCCATTAGCTCTTCTAGTTAGTTTATTATCAATCTGAGTATATCTTTCAAATATTGTAAGAAGTTTTTTTTCAGGTATCCCTATACCATTATCTTTAACTGATATATAAACATTTTCATCATCTTTTTCTACACTAACATATATTTTCCCGCCATCCTTCGTATACTTAATTGCATTAGATAATAAATTTAGAATTATTCTTTCTATCTTATCTGGATCACATGCAATTATTTCTTCTTCAACTTCAGTATCAAAAATAAGCTCTATTCCCTTATTATTTACATACTCTAAAATAGACATTGTAATATCCTCAACTACACTTATAATATTGTAATTTCCTAATTCAATATTATAATATCCATAATCCATTTTACTGATATCAATTATGTTATTAACCAATCTAAGAAGTCTATAGCAATTTTGCCTAATTGAATTCATATATTTATTCAAATTATATTCATCAGCTGCTATTATATTTTTATTTTCAATATTTTTATTTATTACTTGCATAGTTGCTAATATTATGTTTAAAGGTGTTTTAAATTCATGTGATATATTAGAAAAAAATTCACTTTTTAAACTTTCTAATTCAATTGCCTTTTCGTAAGCAATTTTTTCTTCTTTAATTTTCTTTTCCTCTGTTATATCTCTAGCCGTTAAAATATACACCTGATTTTCCTCTATGAACTTACAACTACATTCAATCAATTTATAATCATTATTTTTGCATCTAAATCTAACTTTTAATCCTTTAATTCCCTCATTTATAGATTCACTTGTTATAGTGCTTAAAACATTTTTTAAATCTTCTTCATGAATAAAACTATGCCATTCATACTCAAGTAATTCCCTTTCACTCCATCCCAATAATTCACTACAACTCTTACTTACTTTTTTAGCTTTTCCATCTTTCCCTATAATAACCATAATATTTACTGAAATTTCAAAAAAATATTCTAATTCATTTTTTATATCAAAATTTGTATCAAATTTCATTTTTATCTCTCCCCCCCATATCCTTTTCCACTTTATTGAAATATTAAATATTAATTCATAATATTCCATTATTTACATTTTACTATTTTTGCTATATTTCTTCAACCTTTTTTCCTATATATTCAATTAAATTTACATTTTATTACTATTTATTGATAAACAAATAAATTCTTTTATACTATTTTCAATTTGAGGCTTTTAGCTATATTTTCATATTTATCATGTACCCCTCTTTCTTTATAAAACACCGGAAACTTTTGGTTATAATTACCCCATATAGTAAATGGTTCTTTTGTAAAATATATAGTAGAAAATAATACCTCCCTAGTTGTTATTCTAGCTATAAAAGGAATACTTTCTAATGTTAGATTATAATAAATTCCTCCTTCACTATTTTCACTCTCAAATTTTTCTATGAACTTTTTATCTTCACAGCTTAAAAGTTCTTTAAATCTTATCTTTGCCTCTTCTTCTAATACATTATAGTAAAAATCAACATATGAATTTTCTACTCCATTCAATTTTACTGCTTCTTGCAAAAAATCAATTATACTTTTCTCAAAATTATATGAATTATCAGATTCTAAAGTTTTGCTTTCAAATCTATTAATTCCCTCTGCAATATTATTAAATCTAATATTAACTTTTTCCTTAAAGTCATTTTCATTAACTGAAATTAGCATATAATCACTCCTGTATTTCAGAACACTTTTTATATTGATAAAATTAATATTTTTATCAATCATTATAATTATACAGAAAAATTTCACTTAAAAGTATCTTAAAGTTTATAAATAAAAACAGCAGATAAATTTTTTTAAAATTTATCTACTGTCTTCACTCTAAATTTCATATGTTCTTAATATTCCTTCTGCAATGACCCTTTTTGTAGATCTCATATCCATAGCTTGCTTTTCTATATATCTATGTGCCTCAGCTTCAGTCATATTTAAATATTGTATTAGAATACACTTAGCTCTATCTATCATCCTAATATCTTCAATTTTTTGTAACAACTTATTATTTTCTTTCTTTAATTTGCACATTTTATTATAAGTTGCATTAGCTAATTTTAATGCACTCCAAAATATAGTTCTATTCATAGGTTTTGTTATAGTAATTACACCATCACCCTCAACTTTTTCACTTACCTCATCATATATATCTGCTTTAACAATTAAAATAGCCTGACCTATCCCTGTTGATACTATAGTTCTTGCAAACTCCTCCCCAAATTCATCTACTAACGGTGCATTTATAATACATAAATCAAAATCTCTTTCTATTAAAAGCCTCCTAGCTTCTCCACCATTGGTCGCTGTAACAATATTCCCATATGAGTTCTGAGAGAGCACTTCAGTAAAAAAAGCTATTCCCTTTTTACTGCTCGATACTATTAAAATGTTATCCAATAAATCGCCCCCATTATTATAGTTCTAAGTTAGGAGTTGTTATTAAAATTTATATAAATCCCCACTTATTTAATTTTAAATTTATAAATTATATCTCCTAATTAAACTATACTTCTTCTAAATACTTTATATATATTCAAAATATTTTCTTTTTATCTTTTCTTTATCATCAGCATTTAAGTTCTCTCTAATCTCACTCTCTTTTAATTCAATATATCTCTCTAACACTTCTTCTCCTATTATATTTTTTATAAATTCACTATTTTTAGCAATACTTAATGCCTCTTCAAGATTTTCTGGCAATTTATCTATATTTTTTAGCATCTCATCACTTACAGTATATAAATTTTCGTTTACGGCCTCTGGTAATTTAATTGAATTCTCAATTCCATAAAGTCCAGCCCCTATAATTAAAGAAAATGCAATATATGGATTTATTGCTGAATCAGGAGATCTTAATTCTGCTCTTGTTTTTTCCCCAGTTGCTGCAGGTATTCTAATTAATTGAGAACGGTTCTGATGAGACCATGATATATACTTAGGCGCTTCAAACTTACCAAATCTTTCATAGGAATTAGCTAAAGGATTTAGAAATGCAGTTATTTCTTTTACTTTACTTAATATTCCTGCTATGAAACTTTGAACATTTTCTTGCTCATACTTATTGTTATTTTCAAATATATTAGCTCCATTTTTTGATAGCGATAAATTTATGTGAAGTCCATTCCCACTTTCATCCGCTATTGGCTTTGGCATAAAAGATGCAAAGAGACCATTTCTCGCAGCTATGACTTTAACAACTGACTTAAATGTTATAAAGTTATCTGCAGCTGTAAGTGCATCACTATACTTAAAATCTATTTCATTTTGTCCTGGCCCTTGTTCATGGTGAGAACTTTCTGGACTTATTCCCATCTCCTCTAAACATAGACATATCTCTCTTCTTATATTCTCACCTTTATCTATAGGTGCTATATCAAAGTATCCACCTTTATCATGTGTTATCATAGTTGGCTGACCTTCTTCATCAGTTTTAAACAAATAAAATTCACACTCAGTGCCTATAAAAGGAGTGTATCCCTTTAACATACATTTTTTAATCATGTTTTTTAATATATCTCTAGCATCATAAATAAACTTTTCCTTTTCAGGAGTCCTTATATCACAAAAAAATCTAACAACTCTTCCTTGTTGTGGTCTCCAAGGCAATACACTCAATGTATTTGGATCTGGAAATAATAATAAATCTGATTTAGAAACATCTGCAAAACCTTTAATTGCTGATGCATCAAATGAAATTCCTTCTTTGAAAGCCCTTTCTAATTCATTTGGCATAATTGAAATATTCTTTTGTGTTCCAAAAAGATCACAAAAAGCTAAGCGTATAAACTTAACATCATTTTCTTGAATAAATTGAATAACTTCTCTAACGGCATATGTCATATCTCTTCCCCCTGTTTAATTATAAATATATAATTTTTACACTATTTTTTGCATTTGAATTAATAACCGAAAATTTATTTTTTAATATATATTCTAATACTATTAAAAATATTTCAGTATCTTAAAAGGGCGCTCATCAAATAGTTTTCAGAGTGTATAGTTAATCATAAGAAACTTTTATCTTATGGTTAATCAATATTTCTAAAAAACATTTGATGAACGCCCTTGTTCGTTTTTAATATTATACAATATAAGCAGTTTTTTATCAATATTTAACATTTAAAAATATTTTTTACTTTTTTTAAAAAAACTATTTACATTTTAAAATTTTGGACATATAATACTTACATAAACAGCAAAGGCGCTGTGGACTATTATAACGTCCACAGCGTCTTTTTCTATTTTAAAGGGGGTTATTAATTATGAAAGATATACCAAATCTATTTGGAAGTTTAGTTTTTAATGATAGCGTTATGAAAGCAAGATTACCTAAAGAGACTTATAAAAAATTGAAGAATACTATTCAAGCTGGTAAATCACTTGATTTAGAAGTTGCCAATGTTGTTGCAAATGCAATGAAAGATTGGGCCATAGAAAAAGGTGCAACTCACTATACTCATTGGTTCCAACCTATGACTGGAGTTACTGCTGAAAAACATGATAGCTTTATTTCACCTGATAAAGATGGAAGTATAATAATGGAATTTTCAGGAAATGAACTTGTTCAAGGCGAGCCTGATGCTTCAAGTTTTCCATCAGGAGGTCTTAGAGCTACTTTTGAAGCTAGAGGATATACAGCTTGGGACCCAACTTCTTATGCATTTATAAAAGATGGTACTTTATGCATACCTACTGCTTTCTGTTCATATAGTGGAGAAGCATTAGATAAGAAAACTCCAGTTTTACGCTCAATGCAAGCTTTAAATAAACAAGCACTACGTATATTAAAACTTTTTGGAAAAGATGAAGTTAAAAAAGTTATTACTACTGTAGGTCCTGAACAAGAATATTTTCTTGTTGATAAAGAAATGTATGAAAAAAGACCTGATTTAGTTTTCTGCGGTAGAACTTTATTTGGTGCAAGACCTCCAAAAGGTCAAGAAATGGAAGATCATTATTTTGGTACTATTAAACCTAGAGTTTCTGCATATATGAAAGAACTTGAAGAAGAACTTTGGAAACTTGGCGTATTAGCAAAAACTAAGCATAATGAAGTTGCTCCAGCACAACACGAACTTGCACCTATATTTAATACAACTAATATAGCTACAGATCATAACCAACTTACAATGGAACTTATGAAGTCTATTGCTAACAAACACGGTTTAGCATGTTTGCTTCATGAAAAACCATTCGCTGGTGTTAATGGTAGTGGTAAGCATAATAACTGGTCAATTTCTACAGATACAGGAGTTAACCTTCTAGAACCTGGTGATACTCCATCTGAAAATGCACAATTCTTATTATTCTTATCAGCAGTTATTAAAGCCGTTGATGATTATCAAGACTTGCTACGTGTTTCTGTTGCAAGTGCAGGAAATGACCATAGACTAGGTGCTAATGAAGCTCCTCCAGCCATAGTTTCTATGTTCCTTGGAGATGAATTAACAGATATAATTACAGCAATTGAAAATGGTACAAACTATATAGATAAAGGTAAGAGTGAAATGGAAATTGGTGTTCGTGTATTACCTAAGTTCTTCAAAGATACTACTGATAGAAATAGAACTTCACCATTTGCATTTACTGGAAACAAATTTGAATTTAGAATGCTAGGCTCTACATTCTCAATTGCAGGTCCAAACATTATTTTAAATACTATAGTTGCTGAAGAATTAAAGCAATTTGCTGACATTTTAGAAAAGAGTAATAACTTTGATGAAGATTTAAATACTCTTATTAAAAATACAATAAGAGATCATAAGAGAATTATATTCAATGGAAATAACTACTCAGATGATTGGATACAAGAATCAGAAAAGAGAGGATTATTAAACCTAAAAACTACACCTGATGCTCTTCCTTACTTCATTCATAGTAAAAACATTGAATTATTTACTAAACATCATGTATTCTCTGAAAGTGAATTATATTCAAGATATGAAATTTTAATGGAAAACTATTGTAAAACTATTCATATAGAAGCTTTAACTATGATTGATATAGTTAAAAAATTTATAATTCCTTCTGTCTTAAGTTATCAAGGTGAAATTGCTGGAATAGCAAATAGTAAAAAACAACTTAATCCTACTCTTCAATGTGAATTAGAAGAAAAACTACTTCATGATTTATCAAGACTAGGTAATTACCTTTATGCAAAGCTAGATACTCTAGAAACTTCTGTATTAAATGCAAAAAATCATTCTGATTTACTTGAAAGTGCAAAATATTATAGAGAATCAATATTTATCAACATGCAACACTTACGTGGAGTAGTTGATGAGCTTGAAACATTAATAGGTAAAGATCACTGGGCTCTTCCTACTTATGGTGAACTTTTATTCAGTGTTAATTAAATAGTCTAATACACAATGGCGTATACTTTACATTAAGGATTTAATCTTCCTTGTAAAGTATACGCCACTTGTTTCTATAAAAAACATTAATGCCATTATTCTCTTATTCTTTCTCATTCTTTTCTTCCTGTATTTCATCCTCATTTAATTTATTAAAAGCTTCTAATCTCATTGAATTAGCAAATATACTTATTAAATATGAATTAGCAACACTCTGATATACAACTAAATCATTGTCTTCTCCCCTATAAGTATTACTCAACTCTTTTGCATATACCCTTTGTGATGCAACTATCCATAATAATATATATCCTAATAAAACTAACTTTTGACTAAATAAAAATGCTTCTTCAGAAGTCTGCCCTGTGTTATTTCTATCTTGTGCATCTAATATATCTAAATTAGCAGCATATATATAATTTGAATAACCAGCTACCAAAAAAGCAACTCCTACCTTTTCCATGTTCCCTAAATTAACTTCAAAGTTTATAATATACTGCTCTATTTTTTCTTTTTCATCATTATCTTTTCTATCACAGTCTTTACTCTTCATTTTACCTCCTAAAAAAGCAATTCATAATATAATATGAATTTTCAATTTTATTGGTTAGCATTATAAATAAAGGCTTTTTTAAAAATTAATATTTATATTTTTAAATAAAAAAAGAAACTCTAATGAGTTTCTTTTTGGTGGCTTACCGGGGAATCGAACCCCGGACACCTTGATTAAAAGTCAAGTGCTCTACCGACTGAGCTAGTAAACCAAATATGGTGCGTGTTAAGAGATTCGAACTCCTGGCCCACGCCTTAGAAGGGCGTTGCTCTATCCAGCTGAGCTAAACACGCAAAAATTCAAATAAAATGGAGCGGGTAGTGGGAATCGAACCCACCTTTCCAGCTTGGAAGGCTGGAGTATTACCGATATACGATACCCGCAAATGGTGACCCCTAGGGGAATCGAACCCCTGTTACCACCGTGAAAGGGTGGTGTCTTGACCGCTTGACCAAGGGGCCTTGCATATGTCTTGCTGACTACTTTTTGTATATTACAGTGTTTTTAGACAAAAGTCAACACTTTTTAAAAAAGTTTTTATAAAAATTTTTAAAGATTTTAATGTAAACATTTTAAATTGGTTAATTTACCAAATACTTCTTGTGTGTCTATATCAATTAACTCAATTTCATTATCAACATTTACTATATTTAAATCATTTAAATGCCCCTTTAGTATTCTTTTTCCACCACTATCTCCTTCTAATGATAATAATTCATTAATATATCTTTTTGAAAAGATAACTGGATTACCTTTATTATTTCCACAACCAACGCAAACTATACCCTTATCTCCATTAATAAAATTATCTATTACTGATTTTAATGTTTGTACTGATATAAATGGCTGATCACATACCATAAACATATAGCCATCAGCATTTTTATCAAAATTTATACCTAATTTTATAGAACTAGAAATTCCTAAACTACTATTATCATTCATAACAACATTAATATTAGTATTTAATAAAGCTTCTTTTATTTCTTCATATTGAGTTACACATATTATTTTATTTACTTTCAAATCAAGTACTTTTTCAACTATATGCATATATATCGGCTTCCCTTTATATATTGCCAACAATTTATTGCCATTAAACCTTTTACTATTTCCTGCCGCCAAAAGTATTAAGTTAATCCTCATCACTCATCCCCCTATAACTACATTATTTGTGACGTGATAGAGAAAAAATGAAATATTTATTTTCCAGTAACCGTGAAATTTTCACCTAGAATTTATATAATTGATTCCGTAAAGTTTGCTAAAGTTTTTAAACTCGCTATTCGCTCAAACAGTAAAAACTTCTTTACGCAACTTTACTCCATCAATTATTAAATTCTACGGCTTAATTTCAATGGTCCTTCCAAATTAATATTTCATTTTTTCTTTTTCTCACATAACTATCTATAGCATAACACCTTATAAAAAATAATAATATAACCGGAAGAAAGTATTATATAATAAGCTTTAGAATTTAATTATTATTGTAATAAAATTAGCGTTAAGTGAAGCTCTAAATCTTGATTTAGTTAGCTGAACTTACTCCTTCGAACGCTAGTGAGAAGTGAGTTTCATTTAAAAGGAAGCACCTTCTCCTAACGTCGAATGTGTAAGTTCGATTAACAAAATTAAAATTTTGAATCTCACTTAAGGTAAGCGATAGCGAACTTCGAAGCTTTAGCTAATTTTATGGAGATAATAATATAAATTCTTAGCGAAATTATATGACTTAATGGAGGTTATATCATTATTTTTCGGCATCACGGCATTAACGCTTTGGTGCGCAATTTTTTCACTATGAGTTTTTAAGCATTCCCATAACTATTTTTTCTGATGTTATTGGTAATGTCCTTATATTAACCTTAGTTGCATTATATACTGCATGAGCTAATGCTGGAGATGGTGTATTAATAACAATTTCCCCTATAGACTTAGCTCCAAATGGTCCTGTTTGTTCAAAACTTGATTCAAATTCAACTCTAATATTACCAACATCAAGTCTTGTAGGTATCTTATATTGAAGGAATGAATCATTTCTCATCTTTCCTTTTTCAGTATAAGTTATATCTTCATAAAGTGCCATTCCTATACCTTGAACTATTCCACCTTCTGCCTGAATTCTTGCTAAATTAGGATTAACAACAGTTCCACAGTCTACAACTGCAACATAATCAATTATATCCACTTTACCTGTTAACTTATCAACTTCTGTCTCCACAATTCCAACCATAAATGGAGGAGGTGAAACTTCTGAATAATGTGATTCACTTTCGCTTATAGTTCTAAATCCACCAACTAAAGTATTATTAGCTATATCAACTAATGTTATTTCTTTTTCATCAACTACTGAAAATACTTTTTTACCATCAAACTCTAAATTTTCAATTGGGCAATTTAATGATTTTGCAGCTTCTTCAATAATTCTCTTTCTCATTTTTTCACAAGTTTTAATAACAGCTCCACCTGTTATATAAGTTGTACTAGATGCATATGAACCTGTATCATATGGACTTTGATCTGTATCAACACCATGCACAATGATATTATCTATATCACACTCTAAACAATCAGCTGCCATTTGTGCTAATATTGTATCACATCCTGTCCCCATATCAGCAGCACCAATCATTAATGTATAGAATCCATCATCATTAAGCTTTATTTCAACTGCAGCAGTATCTACTGATGATATACCAGATCCTTGCATAGCCATAGCTACACCAACAGATCTTACTTTTCCATTTCCCATATCTCTACATGGATATTTATTATCCCAATCAATCATTTCCTTAGCTCTTGATAAACATCTATCTAAGGCGCAGCTATTTGCTTGCTCATTATAATATGCAGGCATTATTTGTCCTTCAGCAACCATATTCATTTCTCTTAATTTAATAGGATCAATATTAAGCTTGTCTGCTAATTCATTTACAGCTGATTCTAAAGCAAATAATCCTTGAGTAGCTCCATAACCTCTATAAGCTCCTGCTCCCATAGTATTAGAGTAAACAACATCATATTCAAATTTATATGCTTTTGCTCCATTATAAAGAGGCATTGATTTATGTCCTGATAAACCTACAGTAGTTGGTCCATGATCTCCATATGCACCTGCATTAGATAAAGTATACATATAAATAGCTTTTATTATACCATTTTCATCTGCACCTAATTTAACTTTAATCTCCATTTCATGTCTTGGAGTACCATTAGTCATACTTTCTTCACGAGTATAAACCATCTTAGCAGGCTTTCCAGTTTTCATTGTAACTATAGCTGGGAATATTTCTGCAACGACGCTTTGCTTTGCTCCAAATCCCCCACCTATTCTCGGCTTAATTACTCTTATCTTAGATTTTGGAATATCTAAAGCATTAGCTAATATACGTCTTACATGGAAAGGAACTTGAGTTGCACTTGTTATATTTAATCTTCCATATGTATCAAGCTCTGTAAATGCTCTAAAAGTTTCCATCATAGCTTGGCTATTAGCTTTAGTATGATAAGTTTGTTCTATTATATGAGCACATTTACTTAATTCTTCATCCACATCACCATAAGTAAAATCGCCTTTTGAGCATATATTTCTATTTTTATCTGCATTAACCCAATCATTTAAAACAACAAAATTTTCTTCTGGATGAACTATAACTTTATTATCTAAAGCTTCTCTAAAATCTAAAACTGCTTCTAAAACTTCATATTTAACTTTAATTAAATTTAATGCTTTATTAACAGCCTTTTCATTTTCACCAGCAACTATAGCAACTGGATCTCCAACACATCTAAGTCTTTTATCTAGAATTAATCTATCATATGGACTTGGTTCTGGATAAGATTGTCCTGCAGTTGTAAATCTCTTTTGTGGAACATCCTTATATGTTAATATACACTCTATTCCTGGTACTTTACTTGCTATAGTTGTATTTATATCTTCTATTAAAGCATGAGCATGAGGACTTCTAAGAACTTTAACTACTAAACAATTGCTTGGTGCTATATCATCTGTATAAACTGGTTTACCAGTAAGTAATGACATAGCATCCTTTTTTCTTATACCTTTATTAACGTATTTCATCTCTAGTCCTCCTTTTTAGCTTCTAAGAAATTTTTAATTGCTCTTAATTGACTCATATAGCCTGTACATCTACAAAGATTTCCTGCTAAATAATGTTTAATTTCATCCTCAGTAGGATTCTCTAATTCTTTCTTCATAGCTAATACATTCATTACAAATCCCGGACTACAGAATCCACATTGCTCTGCTCCTTGATCTGCCATAAATGCACCAAATTCTTCTGCTTCTTCTTTTAATCCTTCAAGTGTAGTTACCTTTTTACCATTTGCTTTTATCACAAGAGTACTACATGATAAAACTGGCTTTCCATCTAAATGAACAGTACATAAACCACAGTTAGCAGTTTCACAACCTCTTTTTACACTTAAAAAGCCTTTACTTCTTACATAATCAATTAGTAACATATCTGCTTCTACATTATCTTGAAAAAGTTTATTATTTATCCATAATTTAATTTCCATAGCTTCCTCCTGTAATTTCACTTATTGCTCTATTTATAAATACTTTAGCAAGTATTTGTCTATACTCTTTACTTCCCCTCATGTTACTATCAAATTTAACATTTTCCATAACATATTCAACAACTTCATCAATTTCATTTTGAGTTGGAACTTCACTTAAAAGTTCTGCTGCATTTACAGACATAGCTTTTTGTGGTCTAGCTCCAATTACAATATTCCATTTATCTTGTAATCTTGATACTGCTACTGCTAAAGTAGGAATATCAGTTGCACTATTTCTATGAGTTAAATATGCAGTACTTCTATTATCTTTCTTTATTATAATTCTTACTAAAATATCATTATCATAGGGCATATTTCTATATTCAGAAAGTGGAATAATCCCTTTATTAAATAATTCTACATATGTATCTAATGATAAAAGTGCTGTTAATATATCTGAAAATCCAAATCTTGAATAAACGCTTCCACCAATAGTTGCACAATTTCTAAATTGAACACCAACTATATGTATAACTGATTTTGCTATTATCCCATCAAAATAAGAATTTAAGGATTCATTAGTTTCTAATTGTCTTAATGTGCACATACATCCTATCTTAAAACGTTCTTCATCTTCTTCAATTTTATCTAAACCTAATGCTGATAAGTCTATGGCTGTTTGAATATTTCTTCCGCCCATCTTTAGCCATCCTATTCCACCTAATACAACATTATTTTTCTTTTGATTTAATTCATAAGCTTGTTCTAAACTTTCTGCTACTACATAATTTCTAATCGTAAACAATATCTTTTTACCTCCATCTATAAATATATACCTTCAATATTTACTATTATATAATTTTATTACATTAAAATACCCACTACCTTTTTATAAAATTAGTGGATATTTTTACATATTTATATCTTTTTTTACTTTATACTATACCTTCTTTAACTTCAATACTCATCTCTTCATTTTTTTCTTTTTTAGGTAATATTAAATTTAATACTGTTGCAATAACAAAAGTCATAATAATACTATTATTTCCAAAAACCTGTGTTACCCATTCTGGTAAATACTTTAACAACTCAGGCATTTCTCCAATTCCAACACCTAATCCTATTGCAACTGCAACAATTAATCCATTTCTAGAATCTAATCCTTCTCGTAGTAGTGATTGAAGACCACTTACAAATATCATTGAAAACATAATAACAGCTGCCCCTCCAAGAACCGACTGTGGCATAACTGAAAATAATGCGCTTAACTTTGGAATAAATCCAGCTAAAATTAAGAAAACTGCACCTGTCATTATTGAAAATTTATTAACTACCTTAGTAACAGCCACAAGTCCAGCATTTTGACCAAAGGCTGTATTAGGAAGAACTCCAAACACCGAACCAACTGCACTTGCTATACCATCCGCAATTACTCCACCTGAAAATTCACGATTAGTGGCATTTCTACCAAGCCCTCCAAGTGTAATTGCTGATATATTTCCTACAGTTTCTACTGCTGTAGCTATATACATTATGCTCATAGCAATAATTGCTTCTATTTTAAACTCAAATCCTGTAACAAAAGGTTTTGGCAAACTAATCCAAGCCGCATTCTTAACCTCTGTAAAATCAACCATACCTAAACATATAGATAGAATATATCCTACAATTATCCCTATCAACACAGATGATACACTTAAAAATCCTTTCGTAAATTGCTTTAAAGCAATAATAACAATAACAACTATAGTAGCTACCAATAGGTTCTTAGGTGATCCAAAATCCTCAGATGATGATCCTCCCCCAAAATAACTTATTCCAACCGGAAGTAATGATAGTCCAATAGATATTATTACAAGGCTTGTAACTATTGGAGGAAATAACTTTTTCAACGGTTTAATAAAAAAACCTAATATAATTTCCAAAATTGCTCCTACTAAAGATGCCCCCATAATCGCATCATATCCATAAGCCATTCCTATTGCTTTTTCTGTTCCTATAAATCCAGAACTTGTTCCCATTACTATCGGCAGTCCACTACCCATTTTAAAAACTGGATACAATTGAAGTAATGTTGCCACCCCAGATATAAACATTGCGTTTTGTATTAACATTGATTTAGTTTCTAAAGGAATATTTAAAATACCACATATTATAATAAGAGGTGATACATTACCTAAGAACATTGCTAATACATGTTGAATTCCTAATGGAATAGCTTGTTTTAAAGGTACTCTTCCTTCTAATTCATAAATACTTCCTGTTTTCATTACACATCCCCCTATAAAGAAAAAATACAATTTACGAATATTTTTTTCATTATTTTTATAAAATGTACGCTTTTATCTATATGCTGATTCTATCACATAATTTGTATTTTGTGTATATTTTTTTATATTTTTTTACATATTTTTTGTGTTTCTTTATTTAAAATAACATTTTTCTAGTTCAAATCCAAAAATTAAAAGACAAACTTTATAAAAAAGTTTGTCTTTTAATTCCCCTAAAAAAATAATATTAAACCAATTATTTTTCGTGTTTTATGCTATATATTCAAAAAGCACTTTAATAGTTCCACCACAAGCCATACCTAATTTTGCTGCAGCTGAATTAGATAAATCATAACTTTCAATATGTGATTTTTTCTCCTTTATTAAATCTAAAGCTTTCTCATATGCTACCTTTTCAACCATTCCACCACCAATAGTTCCAATAAAACTACTATCATCTTTAACAAGCATCTTAGCATCTACACCTCTAGGTGATGATCCTCTCTTATGCAATATACTAACTAAAACTTTACTATTATCACTATAAACAATATCATTTAATATTTCTTCATCGATATTAGATACATTTCCATTATTCTTTTCTTGAATAATTTGAGCCATAATACTTACTGATATTTCAGCTGGAGTTTTAGCACCTATACTAATTCCAACAGGAGCATTAACTTTATTTATATCCTCTGTAGTATATCCTTTTTCCAACAACTGATTTATTGAGTGTGCTACTTTACCTCTACTACCTATCATTCCTAAATATCTAAATTTATTTTTTAATATTTTTTCAACACATTCCTGATCTGCCTTATGCCCTCTTGTAACAACAACAAAATATGAATTTTTATTAAAATTTACCTTATCTAAGGCATTAGTGAAATTATCACAAATTACATTATCAACCTCTGGGAACCTTTCTTTATTAGCAAATTCCTCTCTATCATCTATAACAGTAGTATTAAAATCCAACATTTTTGCCATACTTGCTAAGGATAAAGCTATATGTCCTCCCCCACAAATTATAAGATTAGGTTTTGATATAATATGTTCCATAATAATTTCTATATCATCATCTATCTTTATTGTTTTTCCAGATTCATTAAAATTAATTTTATTTATAATTCTATTATAAAACTCTATATTTTCTTCATCTTCAATTAGTATCTCATCATTAATCTTTAATATCTTTTTTCCTAAATGCTTGTCCCTTTTATCTTTGATAACAGTTGCTATACAAATATTTTTATTATTATTTAACTCCTCTTCTATTCTTTTATAAAACCCTCTATTCATATTTCTCACCTCTTGAAAATTTTGTATATATTTATATTTTATATCAAATTCAATTTATTTCTACATAAAAATATATATTATTTCAAATAAATGTTATTTTTATAATATAATCTTATTTTAAATAAAAATCTCCGCTCTAAATATATAGAACGGAGTGGTTATTTTATTGTTATATTTTAAATTTACTTATCTAATACATATCCATAAGCTCTTACTTTTCCATCTTCTTTTTCTAGATAAACACCTTGAATCTCAGGAGCAAAACCTGGGAACTTATTAATTCCCTCTTCTAAAATAGAAAAATACTTTTGAGCTACATTATTCCATCTTTCACCTGGAACTACACAAAATACTCCTGGTGGATAAGGAAGTGCTCCTTCTAATGCTATTTCTCCAACTATATCACTTAAAGGTACTAATTTAGCATTATTTCTTTTAAGCTCAATATTTGCTTCATTAGGATTCATAACGTATTCTGGAAGAGAATCTCTTCTAAATAGTAGTTTTTGATAAGTCTTTGCATCATTTTTCTTATAGAAGTCATGCATTTCTTGGCATAATCTTCTTATTGTATATCCCTTATAACGTTCCTCATATTTAGCATAAAGCTTAGGTAAAACTTCACTTAATGGAGCATCCTCTTTTATAAGATTTTCAAATCTTACTAAGTGGTCTACAAGCCCTTTCATTTTTGAAGTACTTTCTGCTGGCGTTAGTAAAAATAATATTGAATTTAAATCATTCTTTTCTGGTACAACTCTATGATCTCTTAAATAGTTTGCTAAAATAGTTGCTGGTATACCAAACTCCTCATATTCACCAGTTTCTACATTTATTCCTGGAGTTGTTAACATAAATTTATTAGGATCTACAAAATATTGATTTTCTCCATATCCTTCAAATGAGTGCCACTTTTCTCCCGGATAGAATTTAAAAAATTCAATATTATTTGCTATTTCTTCTGTAGGATAATCCTGCCATGGCTTTCCGTTAACTACAGGGGGAATAAATGGTTTTAATAATTCACATCTTTCTAAAACATCTTTTCTAGCTTCAACTCCAACTTTTATACAATCTGCCCAAAGTTTTCTTCCTGCTTCTCCATCTTGCATTCTTGCATTAACATCTAAAGCAGCAAATAAAGGATAAAATGGACTTGTTGATGCATATAACATATAAGCATTATTAAATCTCTTATGATCTACATAACGCTTTTGTCCTTTAAGGTGACTATCCTTCTTATGAATTTGAGATGTTTGTGAAAATCCTGCTTGTTGTTTATGTATAGATTGTGTAACTAATATTCCAGGGTCTTCTGGTTTTAAGTCTAATAATAATGGAGAACATTCTCTCATCATTGGTATAAATTGCTCATATCCAACCCATGCTGAATCAAATAAAATATAATCACAAAGATGACCTATTTTATCAACTACCTGTCTTGCATTATATATAGTTCCATCATAAGTTCCAAGTTGAATAACAGCTAACCTAAATGGTCTCTTCTCTTTTGCCTTTTCACTATCAACTTTAGCAGCTTCACTTCTTAAATACTCTTCGTTGAAACAATGAGCATCTATTCCACCGATAAATCCAAATGGATTACGTGAAGTTTCTAAATATACAGGCTTTCCTGCTGATGAAACTAAAGCTGAATTATATATTGATTTATGATTGTTTCTATCAAATAAAACTAAATCTCCGGGAGAAACTATCGCATTTATAACTACAGAGTTAGATGTACTTGTTCCATTCATTACAAAATATGTTTTATCAGCATTATATACCTTTGCTGCATAAGTTTGAGCTGACATTGCTGGCCCTTCATGTATTAATAAATCACCTAAATCAACATCTGCATTACATATATCTGACTTAAAGATATTCTCTCCAAAGAATTCATACATAGCTCTTCCAGCTGGATGTTTAACAAAATATTGCCCACCTTGATGGCCTGGACATGCAAACTGTAAATTACCTCTTCTTGAATATTCACTTAAAACATCAAAAAATGGTGGTAACATTTCTTCTTCATATTTATCAGCAGCATTATTTAATTCCTTACTAAACTCTTCTTCATTTAATTCATTAATATGTATTATCTTATGTACTTTATTTGTAATTTCATCATTAATCTCATCAGTTTCTGCTAATACAAATATCGCTATTCCAAACCTTGTATCATATATATCATTTATACTTTCTATATCACATTCATTAACCACAGCAGCTGCTACATCAGTATAATCTGTTGTACCAACTTCTATAGTTTCCCTATCTGTGAAAAAGTAATTTCTAGTTCTTTCAGTACAAGCAATCTTTAATGATTTCATGCCTTTTCCCCCTATCTTTTTAGTCTATATACTTATAATTTACATAATTAATAAAATATATTATAAATATATTTTATTAATTAATATCCTAATTATATAGTCAGCTTATTTCAATGTAAATGCTATAAATGTAATATATTAAAAATAATTTCCTATTCATTTCTAAAAGATTTTAACTCTATTTTATATAATTAAAATTGCATTCATACAGAGTAAATTCTTTAATTATATAGCTTAAAAGAGTATCTAAATTTATAATAGATACTCTTTTTAATATTATTTCAATAAATTAATCATCTTTGCTTTTCTATTTTCAAATTCACAGTAACTCTTAAATCCTGCTTCTAATAATAATTCTTTACCCTCTTTAAAATTCTCACCAATACTATATCTATTATGAGAGTCACTCCCTATAGTAACTATTTCTCCACCAAAATCTCTATATGCTTTAATATGCTCAAAGTTTGGAAACTGTTTACCATACTGTTGTCTAAAACCCGATACATTTACTTCTATTCCAACATTGTTATTTACAGCTAACTTTAACATTTCATATATAACTTCATTATACTTACTCATATCTATTTTCATCTTAAAGTTACCCTCAATATATCTTAATGGATAAGTAATATGCCCTATAACATCAAATTTTCCCCATTTTACCATTTCATAATACTCTTCATAGTATTTAGTAAGCAATTCATCTACTCTATGTTCAAAATCACACTTTTCCATAAAATAAAAGTCTTTTTCATTTTTAACACTATGCATTGACCCTATAATAAAGTCACAAGGAAATTTTTCCAAAATTATTTCTGCCGTTTTTATATCTTGAAGCGGTTGAGCCATCTCAATACCTGTTCTAAGGTTCAATTTATCTTTAAATAATATTGCTGCTTCTCTTGTATCTTTATGAGATTTGGTAATGCTTTTTTCATACTCTTCATTATATTCATGTACTTCTAAATGATCTGTAATACAAAAACCATCAATATTATTTTTTATAGCCATTTCACAAAGTTCTATTACGCTATCAAAAGCATCAAATGAATTATTTGAATGAACATGGCTGTCAAATATATATTTATTCACCTTTATCTCCTTAACTATTTATCTATTTCTAAACAATTCTTCTTCTCTATTGTTACATATAACTCTTGTCCAATATCATATAGTCTAAAGCTTCTAAATAAGACTTCACTTTTTAATTTAATTCCATTTTCAGTTTCTAATGTATATCTTAAAACATTCCCATGAGACATAGTATCTGTAATTTTCGTTTTAAATGTTACTGAATTCTCCATATCATCAGCAAATATTTCTGGTGAAATTTCTATTACTTCTGGTCTAATCGCAATGAATTCCGACTTAAAATTATTTTTAGTCAAACTATTAAATTTAGTGCTTTCTATTATATTGTAGTTACCCATAAATCTTGCTGCAAAATGAGTTTTAGGCTGTGTATACATTTCTACTGGAGTTCCACATTGCTCTATATTGCCGTTATTAAATAAGTATACTCTGTCAGACATTACCATAGCTTCGTCTTGATCATGAGTTACAAATATAGTTGTTATTCCAAGCTCTTTAACAATACTTCTAATTTGATCTTGAAGCTTTTTTCTAAGAAGTGCATCTATTGCACTTAATGGCTCATCTAAAAGAAGTACTTTTGGCTCTGTAACTATAGCTCTTGCTAATGCAACTCTTTGTTGTTGTCCACCAGATAATTGCCTTGGATAATGATTTTCTCTTCCTTCAAGTCCAACTAATTCAATCATCTTCTTAGTTTTTTCTTCAATCTCTAGCTTATTTACTTTCATAACCTTTAATCCAAAAGCTATATTTTCCTTAACAGTCATATTAGGAAAAAGACTATATTTTTGGAATACCATTCCTATTTGTCTTTTTGTTGTGTCCATATTAGTAATATCTTTACCATCTAATAGTATAGATCCATTTGATACCGTTTCTAACCCTGCTAAACATCTTAATAATGTACTTTTTCCACATCCTGATGGTCCTAGTAAAGTAATTAACTCACCTTTTTTTATACTTAAATCTAATTTTTTTAATACTTCATTTTCTCCATAAAATTTAGATATACCTTTAAACTCTATATATGACATAACCTAGCCTCCTATTTTGCTACCGAAGATTCATTTTGTATTACTACACTTTTATTGTTTTTCTTAATTAAGAACACCATTAATGAAATAATTAATGTACATAAGAATAAAATCATTATTGTAGCACTTGAAAGTTGCCCCGATTGGAATAACATTTTTTGAAGATAAACTTGTGCCGTTTGATAATGGCTCCCTGCCAAAGTATTTACTATAGCAAAATCTCCAAATATTATTGCCATTGATAACATTGCTGAAACTGTAATACCTGGTAATATATTAGGTACTATTATTCTAAAGAAAGCATATAATTTTGAAACTCCTAATACTTGAGCTGCCTCAATAAGATTAATAGCATCTACCCCTGTTAAACTATTTCTAATTCCTTGATACATATAAGGTAAACTTATTATGCAATAAGCTCCTATTAATAAAAATATTCTATTTGAAAGAATAGAACCTGATCCTACGTATATAGAAATAATACTTGTTGATAAAATTATTCCTTGCAAGGCATAAGGTATCATACAAAGAATTTGTATATACTTTTCTAGTTTAGGATTATAAACTACTATAACGTACATAGCTAATAGTATTATTATTCCAGTTACCAAAATAGGTAAAATACTAATTAATAAAGTTCTTCCTAAAGCTTCTAAGAAAATACTATCTGAAAATAACTGTGCATAATATTTTAATGTAAAACCTTTTGGCAATATATCATTCCACTCTGTAAATATTGAATAAAAGAATGTTAATGCTAATGGTAATATTAAATATATACTTATTAGAACTATTACACTTGATGATCCAAGCCTTATTCCTTTTTTTATCCTCAATTATTTCACATCCTTTCTTAATTTACGAGTGATCATGTTGTTTACTCCAAACGCTAATGCCATAAGTAATAGAAGTACTACTGATAATGCAGACCCAAGTTCAACTCTTTGAGTTAAATCTCCAACAAACATCTCAGAAATTCTTATTGGTAATAATGATGCATTTCCTGAAAGCAATGCATACGCTGTTCCATATGCAACTAATGAATTTGCAAATAAAACACTAAAAGTTGAAAGCAAGCTTGGCATTAATATAGGTAATCCTACATGTATCCAATATTGAATGCTATTTGCTCTTAATATTTTTACCGCCTCTCTATACTCTTCCCTTAAAGCATTAAAAGCTGGTATTAATAAAAGCGTTGCTAAAGGTATTTGGAAGTAAATATATATTAGTATTAAACCATTATTTGAATATATATCAAAATTTGCCATATTTTCAATGCCTAAAGCCTTAGCTAAAATTACAAGTACTCCTGTCTTTCCTAAAAGTATAATAAATGAAAATGCTAGAGGTACTCCTGCAAAGTTAGATGTCATATTAAGTATAGACATAAATACTCTCTTCATTAATGATTCTGTATTATGTGCTGCCTTTGCTCCAATAAATGCTACTACTATACCAACAGCTGCTGAAATTATTGAAATTGTAATACTATTAATAATAGCTTGTCTATAAATAGGCTTAGAAAATACATTTATATAATTATCAAAAGTAAATCCACCACTACCTTCTTCCATGAAGCTCTTAAATATTATTGAGCATAAAGGTAATAATTCAAATAATAATATAAGTAGTAAAAATGGTGCTAAGGCTAACAAATATGGTTTAAATTTTATCTTATTCAAAAATAGCACCTCCAAATTCTTTTATATCTTTCATTCTTTTCGATTTATCTATCCCCAGTAATTTACATACTAATGGCGCTAAATTTAATTGTGATATTTCTTTTTCTGAAAAATCACCTTTTTGCATATTACTTTCTTCATTAGAGAATATATATAAAGGAACATATCTTTGAATATAATCATTTCCCCCATGAATTTTATTTTCATTCATTCCATGATCTGATGTAACAATTACGTTATATCCCTCTTCAATCCACTTTGGCAAATATAAACCTAATATTGTATCTGCTTTTGAAATAGAACATGCATACTCCTCACTGTTACTTCCAAATTTATGTCCCGTATCATCAATATTCATTGAGTGAATAAATAAAAAATCTGGATTAAAATTACTCCTTAAAAACTCTCCATCATTAAATAAATGATTATCTGGGTAATGATCTTCATAATAGAAAATCCCATTTTCAACATTCCTATCAGTATTTAATTGAATTCTATCTTCTATTGGATTAAATGGAGATTTATTATATAATTCACTAAACCAATGATACGCCGCTGCTGCAGTTCTCAAATTATTTTTCTTACATAATGAAAAAATATTTTCTTCCTTTGATTTTCTTGAAATTATATTGTTTACTATTAAATGTTCTGAAACTGGTAGACCTGTAAAAAGCGTCTCATATATTGGTCTAGACATAGATGGCAATTCACCTTTAACTTTAAGCTTTGTCCCTTTATTACTTTCAATCAAATGCTCTAAAAACCCCATATTTTCTTTTGCCCCATCATATGTACATCCATCTAATAAAACAAATATAACCTTCTTCATTTACAAGTCTCCTTTATCATCTTATTTGTCTAAAGAGTAATAATATAGTTTTTATACTTCTAAAAATATTCTCATATTAAATTACTCTATAGAACATTTAATAACTAATTTTCTTATACTTAAAAGAGTAACAGAATCATTTTTTCATTATTACCCTTTAACTCTAAAAACTTCTATTTAGCGTAGAAAAGAACATTTTCCTGCCATTCACTTGCTATGTTTTTAGTAGATTCTTCCCAAGCTTCTACATCTTGTACTGTTCTAGTATTTTCATATTCAGAATCATCTACCATCTTAGCTTTAACTTCTTCTGGTAACTCAACACTTTCTCTAATTGGCTTTGCAAATCCTTTTGCTAAATTAATTTGTCCTTCATCACTTAATATATATTCTCTCGTAAGTGCTGCTGCATATGGATTTTTAGCATAAGTATTAATAATAGTTGCATACCCCGCACTAATTGATGCTTCCTCTGGTATATGAACCTCAAAACTCATATTAGGATTATTAGTAGTAATTTGTTCTTTATACCCTAATGCATTGAAATCCCATAAGAGAGCAACATCAATTTCACCCTTTTCTAATCTTGAAATATTTAATTCGCCTTTATCTAATCTTCCTTCTTCAGCTAACTTTTTATAAAAATCATATGCTGGTTGTAAGTTAGCTTCATCGCCTCCAAAAGCAATTGCTGTAGCTAATATAGCATTTTGAGCTTGGCTTGCTTTTGTAACATCACCAACTGAAACTATATAGTCTCCATTTAAAATATCTTCAAATGACTTTGGTGCATTTTCAACATTTGTAGTATTAGTTAATATTGAAATTGTTCCATAATATCCAACTACCCAATCTCCATCATCATCTTTAGCCCAATCAGGGAGTTCGTCCCAATAACTTGTTTTGTACTTTAATGTAAGCCCTTTTGCTTCAGCTATAGGCCCAAATGCCATACCTACATCTCCAATATCCTTAGTTGAATTTTTCCCTTCTGATTCAAATAATGAAATCTCCTCTGCTGAACTCATATCCACATCTGTTTGTTTTATTCCATAAAGTTTTTCTATTTCATCCCAAGTTTCTCCCCAATTGGCCCAACTATCTGGCATTGCTGCAGAATTTACTTTTCCTTCTTCTTTTGCCTTATCTATAATCTCTTCTAATGTCATACTATTTAAATCAATATCTTGTGATGTAGCTATATTTTTACTACCACATCCAATCATACTTAATCCCA
Source organism: Clostridium cuniculi (assembly GCF_004353185.1). Classification (GTDB taxonomy): domain Bacteria; phylum Bacillota; class Clostridia; order Clostridiales; family Clostridiaceae; genus Clostridium; species Clostridium cuniculi. Next base: position 170,513 of record NZ_SMUS01000001.1, read on the forward strand.
TAATCGTAACCATTGCTATTGATAATAATCCCTTAATAACATTCTTTTTCATAAATTGATCTCTCCTCAATTATTTATATAAATTGTAATCTTCTTCCTAATTACAATTGAATTATAAAAGTATAGTGTTAAGGAAATATTAAACACGTGTAAAGATTATGATTAAAAACATCTGTCTTTTGTTAAATTTTTGTTTTTAAGTATAATTTGTATTGTTTTATTAATAAAATTATTTCTAAAACAAAAATAGCTAGATGACCACTCATCTAGCTATTTTTACTTTATAATTTATTTATTAATATATTGTCTTTTTATTTTTTTTGATGTTGTCTTATCAAATTCTGTTTCTCTTATCTTAACTTTATTAATTCTTTTATAAGTAGGAAGATCTAAATTATATCTATAAACAATACTTTTAATTTCTTCTTCAATATTTTTTATTTTCTTTCTATCTAAATAATCATAATCCGGGAATATTTCAGCTTTAATTACATCTTTATCCTCACTAACAACTATTTCTTTAATCATTCTATTAATTAACAATTCATTTTCTAATTCCTCAGGCGATACATTTTCTCCATTAGATAAAATTATAAGATTTTTTCTTCTTCCAGTTATATAAAGATAGTTATCTTCATCTATATACCCTAAATCTCCGGTTTTAAGATATCCATCAATTAAAGTTTCTTCTGTTTCTTTAGGCATTTTATAATACCCCATCATAACACTAGATCCCTTAACATATATTTCTTCATCTACAATCTTAGCTTCACAATTAGGAAGTAGCTGTCCTACTGATTCTTTTTTTATTCTTCCAGGTAAATTAGTACTTATTACAGGAGAGCACTCTGTCATACCATACCCTTGTATTATTTCAATTCCAAACTCTTTAAATCCATCAATATACTTTGGATTTAAATATGCTCCTCCACTATAAATAGTCTTTAAATTTCCTCCTAAAGAAGCTTTTGCAATAAGCTTCTTTGGTAACATTACACTACCATCCATCAATTTATTATATAATCCCTCTATTACCATAGGTACAAGACACATAATTTCAGGCTTAAATAATTTTAAGTTTTTAGAAACTCTTATTATTGAATCATTTATACAAATACAAAGTCCAGAATATATTCCTTTTAATATATCCATAGTAAAGCAAAAAACATGATTTATAGGAAGTACAGTCATAGAAACTGTACCTGGTTTAAGTCCCATATCACACGCAGTTGCATTATCAGCAAGATTTTTATGATTAAGCATTACTCCTTTGCTTTTCCCTGTAGTTCCTGACGTAAATAATATAGTACATAACTTTTCATTATTAAGTTCTATAAAAAAATTTCCTTTATTATTTTCCATTAATTCATTTAAAGATAAAGAAAACTCATTATTAAGTTTTTCTGTCATTGAAATTATATGCTTTACTTTAGAACACCTTTCCTTAACTGCTTTAGCTACATCTACTCTATTATTATCATATATTAATACTTCTACATCTGCTCTCTCCATAAGTTCACATATATCATTTACCGGAAGTTTATCATCTATTGGAACAGTTACTCCACCTGAATTTACTATCCCAAAGTAACTTATAATCCACCAATAAGATGTTGAACCTATAATTGCTACATGTTTTCCTAGAACTTTTAAATTTTTTAATACATTACTTACTGCTTCACTATCATATTTTAAATCATTATAACTTTTACTCTCTATTTCATTTTTACTAATCTTATATTTAAAAGCAATGTTATCACCATATTCCTTAGCTGCATAATTTATTATGTCTCTCATATTCTTAATATTACCCATTGCATACCTCCCAAGCCATTGATATTATATATTCTTTATTATTTATACTTATTTTTTCTTGCTTAAATTTAAATCCCCTTACATTACAGATAATATTCTCATATTTATTACTTATATTAAACTCAACATTTTTCATTCCATAAGATAAACCTTCTCCAATGCACTTTATAAAAGCTTCCTTTAAACTCCAAATTCTAAAGAAATACTCATCTTTTATATTACTAAGTTCCATATTACCTTTTTCTACTTCTGTTAATGATTTCTTAATAGCATATTTATTAGCTATTTTTATATCCTCTATATCAATACCAATTTCCATTTTATTTATTGCACATACAACAATATCATTACAATGGCTTATACTAAAATTAAGAGGACTTTTTTCTAAATAGGGTTTACCTTGTACACCATACTTATACTTCAAGTCCTCTTTCTTAAAATGAAACTCTTCTATTAACTTTTCCTCTAATAAACTAAATGCTTCCTTATGAAGTTTACTATTTCTTTCTATCTTTGAAAGGCTTAAATCTATATTAATGCATTTATACCAATACATTTTCTTTTGTAAAATTACTTATATAATCTAATAAATCTTCTATTGTAATTAGCTTAAGTACAGATTTTTCATCTACTTCAAAATCAAATTCTTCTTCAATCTCACCTATTATACTCATAAATTCATAAGAATTAATTCCTAAATCTTCTATTAATCTTGTTTGTAAAGTTATATCCTCTACATTTACCTCTATATATTCATCTAATATTTCTTTTACCTTTTCAAATATCATTATTAACCCCCATCTTAAACACTTTCTATTATTTCTTCTATTGTTTTATATGGATTATTAATACCTTCAAATAAAATTTTACAAATATAATAATACATATATTGCAGTTTTTCAGGCGTAACCCTACCAGTTTGGTATTCAAAACTAAAATTTAATCCATTATCATTAGCCCTATGCATTACAGTTAAATATAAAGCATGTGCACAAACACCATTAGAGTACCAATTTGTCTTATAATCTATATTATTAAAACTTATAGTCTGTCCATTTTTACTCTTTGTTTCTTTCATAGTTAATGGTTGATAAGTTAAGCTAAGTGGTTCGTAAGTTTGTCCAGGTTCATTATTATAAAAATTAGTTCTATATGTTAGATATTCAACTGGATTAAAATTTGCATGACGGAATAATGAATTTTGAGCTTCTCTTATTTTCTCTATTCCCTCCATAAATGTTTCATTTTTACTAACTACAGTTCTACAAGGAAAACAATGTATTCTTGTTCCACCGCTCTTCTTTTCCGCTATTGTAGCTCTCCTCGCAATTGTACTCATTATAGAAACATCATCTTGATAATTAAACTTTTGCAAATATGTTCTAAGTCCCATCATTAGCAAACATACCATTGGAATTTTATTTTCCTCACAAAACTTTAATAATACATGTGAAGGATATTCCTCTAAGCTAAATACTGTAATGTTAGCATCAACATTATTACTAACATTAGTTACATTTCTTATATTATCATTACCTCTTATATGCCTTTCTTCTAATAATCTCTCTATTCCATCTATATCATTATATATAGGTTCTGATTCTTCAATTAAATTCTTAAAATACTCTCTATCTCTATATTGAGCCTTTGAACCTGATTCATATGCTAAGTCCTTTTCTATTTGCTTTATATAAGAACACATTTCCTTAGGATATTCCATTCCTTCATATCTTTTATAACAATATATTTCAACTATATCCTTTAAAAATACTATTAAACTCTGTGCATCCATAGTCATATGATCAACTAATAGATATATTCCTTTATAGTTATCTGGTGTTATTATCATTATTACTTTATTTAAAGGTGAATTTTCTCTTTCAAATGGAGTTTCAGTCCATTCTCTCATTTTTAATTCAGCCTCTTCCATTGTACAACCTGAGAAATCGTAGAACTCTATATCACGTTCTTCTCTATCTGCTACATACTGCATTACATTTCCCTCTAAATCTGTAACAAATCTAAGCCTCATTGACTCACATCTAGAATAGGCTTCATATATTGCTTCTTTTAATATATCAAAGTTAATATCTTCTTTTATAGTTAAACTTGTTCCTATATTTAACACTTGTTTTTTAGGACAATATTTTAAAGTGTAAAAATGAAGTTTCTGAGCTGATGTTAATGGATATAAGCTCTTATAATTAATTTCTTTAAGCATTAATTTTCACATCCCTATCTGATAAATATCTTTTTATAAAATCATCAACTTTCTCTTGATATTCTTTTGTTTCTTTATAATAGGACTCAGCATGCCCTGCTCCCTTTACTATAAAAATAGCCTTAGGTGAAGAACAATTTTTATATATTTTTTCACTCATACTACATGGAACAAAAGTATCACTATCTCCATGTATTAACAATATTGGAACCGTTGCCTTTTTTACTTCTTCTGCTGCATTACACTGATCTAATCTATATCCAGCTAACTTTTTACTCATTATACTTGCTATTTTTATAATAGGATATGGCGGTATATGATACATAGTTTTCAATACATTACTAAATACTTCTGCCGGTGAAGTAAATGCACAATCTGAAATTATACCTTTTACATTATTAGGTAAATCTAATCCAGATGCCATTAATACTGTTGCTCCCCCCATAGATGTTCCATGTAATAATATTTCACAATCATTACCTAATAAAAAAATTACATATTCAATCCATTTCATAAGGTCATTTCTATCTAAACATCCAAATCCAATATATTTCCCTTCACTTGCTCCATGCGCCCTAGCATCTATCATGAGAATATTAAAACCCTTATCTAAATAAAATCTAGATATTGCCGTGTAATCACTTATCCCAGCATTACTTGAATATCCATGCAAACAAATAACTATTTTTTTAGAATTTTCTTTAGGAAATAATATACCATGTAATTTTAAATTATCATCAGACTTTATATAAACATCATTATGCTCTTGTTTTATAAGCCACTCTTTCTTCTTTTTAATTTCAGGAATATATTTAACCCAATCTGTTCCTGACATCTTTTTAGTTCTCTCAACATCAGCCTTATTTCTTATTAAAGTTCTTTTTAACAAATATGATGCTATTGTTACTTCTGTTGCTGCAAAACATAATATTCCACCAATTATTATTCTTTTACTCAATTTACACCTCTCAATTAGTGAAACTTTGGCCAAAATTTACTTATATTTTTTTTTAATTTGAAACATATTTTCATCATCTAATATATCTGCTACAGCATAGTCATATTGCCTTAATTTTTGTGTGGTCATTTCTAAACTATTTATTGTATCTCTAATTTTCTTTTTGATATACTCTCTATATTTACACATTAACTCTCTTCTTTCATCTACAGTTTCATCACCTTTTAAATATAAAGCTATATATTCCTTTATATTTGAAATTGGCATATCAATATCTCTGAGATTTATAAGCATTCTTATCCACTCTAAATCTTCCTCAGTATATCTTCTTACACCATTCTCATCCTTTTTAACAAATGGTGTTAATCCTTCTTTGTCATAATATCTAAGAGTGTATATTGAAATATTAAGTTTTTTCGATGCATCTTTTATTAAATATTCCATTTTATCCCTCCTGCAATTTAATTATAAATGCTAGAGTGCACTCTATGTCAAACATTACATTACGACAGTATATACTTATAAAACCTTAATTTTTTCATCTTTTTTAATAAATAACTAAAATACTTATTAGAATTTTGTCATCTAAACCTTTACTTGATTAATTAAATATTTATTAAATTTTAAAACTTTTTAATGATATATTTAAGAGAAACCCAATAATTTTTTCTTAAGAAGTTCTAACTTCTTTACATCTCTTTTTAAAATCATACATTTTTTTATCAGCATTTTTATAAATGTTTAATAAAGAAATAGTATCTCCACACTCTCTAACTTCGTATCCATAAGATATATTTATTTTATAAATATTGTTATTATTATAATTTGAAATTAACTGCTGAACTTCTTTAAATTTAATTTGTAGTTCTCTAATATTTTTATTAGTTAAAATAGCAATAAACTCATCTCCACCCATTCTACCTATAAATCCTACTTTTCCAAAAGTTTTATCTATTATGTCTGAAAATATACAAAGTAACTCATCTCCAATATGATGACCATAATTATCATTAACATACTTAAAATCATTTAAATCAAAGCAAACGATAACAACTCTAACTTTATAATTATTTTCTAATTTTTTAAACATAATATCAATTGCTGCCCTATTACTAATATTAGTTAATGAATCAGTATAGGCTAGTTTATGATTTTCTAACGTTTTAAATAATAATCTCATTCCTAAAATAATAAATAATATACCAAATAAAATAGTTAAGCTTTCAAAAACTACTAAATTATTTAATTCAAGTAAAAACTCTGACTCTGGTATAACAAATATCAAACTCCAATTCTTACAATCTAATTCGGTTGAAATTAGATAATACTTCTTATTATCTAAGACTATATTCATTAATTTACCATTATTATTTTTAATTCTTTCCTTTAAAAAATTTATATTATTTTCCTCTTCATTTAATTGTTCAAAAAAATTATTATACTTAAAAATATATTGATTATTTTTATGCGCTATATAATCACCATCTTCATTAATTAAGAAACTATATCCATTGGCACCTACCTTTTTATTCTCAAACATTTTATAAATTTTAGCTAAATCAAGTACACCACATAAAGCTCCTACTTTTTCATTATCTTTATATATAGATACACTCAAAGTTGTAATTGCTAGATTTTCATTTACTTGAATAAATGGTTCAGTTAAAAATCTTTCATTATTAATAACATCTCCAAAGAACTCTTCTTTTGACTGATCTTTTATCTCATTTTTATCATCATTTGCATAATATACCTTTCCTTGAGAATCAACAATCATAAAACGTTCAAAATTAAAATATCTTTTATCATCTCTCAAAAAAATATACTGCTGATCCCAATCCATATTATATATTTCTGGATAAGTTCTTAAATATTCTAAAATATTAAAATTATACTCAAAATATTGATCTATAAAATTTTTACATTCATTTGCATACTGTTGTAAATCATTTTCTTTTAATTTAAGTTGCGTTTGTTTAGAATTATAAAAATGTACTACATTTAATGTTAAAGTTCCTATAAAACATAGAAAAGTCATAAAAATTATAATTATATCCAATAATTTTACTTTGTATAAAATCCCTACTCTCCTCATTTCATCCTCCATTAAATATATTATTATACCTATAATACATAATATTTTATAATAATCAAATATTCAACTTTTTTTGTTTTTTTTATTATATATATAAAAATTTACCTTTAATATTTAATTAAAACCTCCGATAATACATTTCTATATTATCGGAGGTTTCATAATTTATGTAAGTTATGGAAACAATAATTTTAATTTAATATGTATATCTATTTCTTCCTTGTTGCTTAGATTTATATAAATTTTCATCTGCCGCCTTAGTAAGTTCCAATAAATCATTATCAGTATATAGAATAGATGACGCTAATCCTATACTTAAAGTTATTCTATCACTTGCTTCTGAATATTCATGTTTAATATTTTTATTATATAGTTCTAACCTTAGCTCATCTAAATATTTAATTAATTCATCTATAGTTTTATATGAAATTACTGAGAATTCTTCTCCACCATATCTAAATACCATATCATTTTCAAATACAGACTTTATAATTTTAGCAACTTCTATTAATGCTTTATCTCCATTTATATGTCCATAATTATCATTATATAATTTAAAATAGTCTATATCTATCATTATAAAAGTTACTTGTTTTTTATTTTCACATGCACTTTTAAGTGTTTCATTTAAATAACCTCTATTATATACCTTAGTTAATGGATCCATTATACTTAATTCCTTAAGTTTTGAATTTAACATATTAATTTTTTTATTTTTTCTTATACTACTTATTAAAATACATATACTAATTACCGTAGCTATAAGTAATATTGTAGCTCTAATTTTTGATTTTAATATTTCTTTTTCTTTTATAGCACTAATTACTTTAGAGAATATACTATCAGTATATACTTGAGATTCTTCACTATTATTGAAATCATCTAAATATGCTATATATTTTATAAAAGTTTCATAATCCGTTTCTTCAAATGATATACTTAAAATTTCATTTATTATAGCGTATGTTATATCTGACTTAATACCTCTATTGTTTAATTCTTCTAAAATAATTTCATAATTTTCAATAGCATTATTATAATTTTTATTTTCAAAATAATCTACTTTTTCTCTTGCATATTCTAATACTATATCAGTATTTGCATATGTCTCATCGCTATATTGCTCATACAAATTTTGTGCTTTATTTAAATATTCTTTAGCTAGCTCTAAATTATTAAAATCTATTTCTAACTCCACACAATTGGAATACAACCATATCAAATCTTTAATAGAATTAACTTCATTGGCTAAATCTAAATATTTTTCTTTATATATTTGGTAATTGGTATAATCATATTTTTTACCATAACAATATACTAAATATCCATATACACTTAGCATATTATTAGAATTTTCTAACCTACCAGATTTAATAAATTCTTCATATATATCAATAGTCTTTGAATATTTTCTTTGTAAATAATACGTTTCTCCTAAATTTATTACACAACTATTTATAAGTTCATTACTCTTTAATTCAATGGCTATTTCTAATGCATTTACTGTATATTCCAATGCTAAATCAAATTCACTACTTAACTTATATAATGTTGATAAATACAAATAATTTCTAACTATATTCTTTTCTTCCGTTATGTATTCTAATGATTTTCTCACTAAATTAATTGCTTCATTAATATTATATCCAGCCACTACTTTTGATTTTGCCCTAGCATAATATAAATCACCTAATATGTTTTCTTTATTATTTTTTAAAGCAATAGACTTAGCTTGAGCAAAAAAACTTTCTGATTCCTCTAGCTTTTTTAGTTTTATATAGTTGCTAGATAATGCACTATATATTTTTATATCTAATTCATATTCATAATCTTTAATATCTATATAATTACTATATTTTAATGCTTCTTTTAAATAGTTTATTGATTCCTCATTTTTATTCTCTAAAAATTTAATAGCTCCCAAAGCATAATATGCACTTTTTATTTTAAAATTATCTTTATTACCATTTAATTCTGCTTTTAATTCTTCTTCTATTTTCAGTTCATAATCTTCTAATTCTTCTTCATTTAGCAGTGATTCCTCATCTTTATCTATAATATCTATTAATTTTATTGAATATGATTTTTCACTCTTTATAGATTGATTTAATATTAAAATTGAAGCAATTCCAAATAAAACTATCATAATTATTGATATTATAATTGTTAATATTTTTTTTCTCTTAATCGCTAACATTTTACTATCTCCTTATAAAATCATTCTGTTTTATAATATACTATATTTCATTATCTTTATATATATTTTTTTGTTCTTTCTATTAAGGAAATTTATTTCTGCTATAAACTTCCTTAAAAATCAATTGTTATTTTTCTATAAAATCATCACTCTTTTTAACCTTCATTATAAGTATTAAAGCGAACTCTATATTAAATATCATATTCCTGCATAATATTTCAAAAAAATATTAAATATATAAATTTCCTCGGAAATATGTAGAATTTTTTATTCTATTATGTCATTTAAATCTTTATTATGATTATTGAATCATAACAAAATATAATATAAAATTAATCTATAAAATATAGTATATAAAAGTCTATATATCTTTTTATATACTATTAGGAGGATTTATTATGTCACATCCAAAAACATTACCTATTTGTCCTGTAGAAACAACATTATCTTTAATAAGTGATAAATGGACAGTTATTATTCTTAGAGACTTATTAACTGGAACCAAAAGATTTAATGAATTAATGAGATCAGTAACTGGTATTACACAAAAAGTTCTTACTAGCCATCTTAGAAATATGGAATCTAACGGTCTTTTAATACGTAAAGTTTATGCTGAAGTTCCTCCAAGAGTAGAATATACTCTTACTGAAACAGGATATAGTTTAAAACCAATTCTTGATGCTATGTATGCTTGGGGAGAAGATTATAAATCTAAGAATGAAGAATAAAAAACGAAGAAATACTTGTACTAATTAAAAGTATTTCTTCGTTTTTTATTATGTTAACAGCTATATTCTTTAGGTGGATTGCCTGAAAAATCTGCAATTACTGCATGTGCATTTTCCAAGTAAAACACTTCAAATATTGGATTATTAGCACTATTATATTGTCCCTTTACAATTGGGTTATTCATGCATTCTTCTTTAACTTCCATGTTATTTTCAAATACTACTTTTCCATTTAATCTTATCCAAGCATAATTAGGACTTGATATTGAAACTTCAATATAAGGATTTGATTGCATATCCTTATATACATCCTTTTGATTATTTGTACAAAACCATAATCTATTATCCTTCTCAAAACAGAACATAAATGGACGACACTTTGCTTTTCCATCTCTACCTACTGTTGCTAGATATTGAACATGATTTGCTTGTAAAAACTCAACTACTTCCTTCATATTTTTATCTCCTTATCACTTAAAATACTATTTATAATTTATATAAAAATCACTTATAATTTTTTATTATTGAGTGGCCACTTCCTATATCTGTATTATATCTAGTATTGTTTTCAGTGAAAAGAACGCACTTTAAAGTGGTATAAGTACCATATAGTAATATAGTATTATTCAAGTATTATAATTACTTCTAAGTGCTATAGTATATAAAGGATACTATAAGATTAATTTTTATCTATTCATTAGACTTTAAAGCATCAATCATATTAATTACCATATATAAATTGAATGGTTTTCTTTTTATTTATAATTAGTTTATTTTCAATTTATAAAAGTAGTATAATATAGATAATATTGCCAAAGCGAATATAACTATTATTCCAAATCTAAAAGAAGGAGTGAACGTAACATGCTTCAAATTCAGAAAATATATAAAAAATACGTTACTGGCGATTTAGAACAAACTGCTCTGGATGGAGTCTCTTTAAATCTAAGAGATAATGAATTCGTTGCAATCTTAGGTCCTAGTGGCTCAGGAAAGACAACATTATTAAATGTTATCGGATGACTTGACCGTTATGATAGCGGTGATCTAATTATCAATGGAATTTCTACTAAAAAATATAAAGATAGAGATTGGGATTCTTATAGAAATCACACTATCGGATTTGTATTTCAAAGCTATAACCTAATTCCCCATCAAACTGTTCTTTCAAATGTTGAGTTAGCTTTAACTATTTCTGGTATATCCAAGTCAGAAAGAAAAAAACGAGCAACAGAAGCTCTAGAAAAAGTAGGTCTTGGAAAACAACTTCATAAAAAACCTAACCAAATGTCTGGTGGTCAAATGAAACGTGTTGCTATTGCAAGAGCTTTAGTAAATGATCCAGAAATATTATTAGCTGATGAACCAACTGGAGCACTTGATAGTGAAACTAGTATTCAAGTTATGGATTTATTAAAAGAAGTAGCTAAAGACAGATTAGTTGTTATGGTAACTCATAATCCTGAATTAGCAGAACAATATGCTAATCGTATTGTTAGAGTAAAAGATGGACATATTATAGATGATTCTAACCCTTATGAAGTGGATACCAAAAATATGGCTCCACCTAAACATGAAAATATGGGTAAAGCTTCAATGTCATTACTAACTTCATTATCTCTAAGCTTTAACAATTTAAAAACAAAGAAGGGAAGAACTCTTTTAACTTCATTTGCAGGATCAATAGGTATTATTGGAATTGCCTTAATTTTGTCCCTTAGCAATGGAGTTAATACTTATATTGATAATATTCAAAAAGAGACTATGACATCATATCCAATATCTATTGAGGCTGAAACAATTGATCTTAGTAGTATAATGTCTTCAGGTGGACCTACAGCTGGACAAACTAACGATGCTAATCACGATTTAGATGCAATTTATTCAAATGGATCTGGTCTTGAAATGGCATCTACTATGACAAGTAGTTTTACTGAAAATAATTTAACTGCATTTAAAAAATATTTAGATAATCCTGATAGTGAAATAAATGAATATGTAGGCGAAAATGGTATAATATACTCTTATGACACAAAATTTGGTGTTTATACAAAAGATCCAGATGGAACTTTTGTAAATACAGATGGAAGCACACTAACAGATAAAAATAGCTCTATAAGTACAATGATGGGAATGTCTAATATGTCTCCAATGTCAAACATGTCTGGACTTCCTGGAATGACATCAAGTTCAAACAACTTTAGTGAATTGCTTCCTGGTAAAGATGGTGAATCAGTAAGTGAAGCTGTTAAAGAAAGCTATGACTTACTATATGGTAGTTGGCCTACTGCTTATGATGAAATTATACTTGTATTAGATTCAAACAATGAAATTTCTAGTAATACACTTTATCAATTAGGTATTTTGCCAAGCTCTGAATATAAGGAGTTAATTAATAAAATAGAAAATGGTGAAGAAATTAAACTAGAAAGTAAAAGCTGGAATTATGAAGATATATGTAATAAAGAATTCTATATGATTCCTGAATGCGATACTTATATAGCAAATGGCGATGGTACATTTAAATCTATAAAAGAAGATACAGCTGAAATGGAAAAATTAATGAATAACGCTATAAAATTAAAAATAACAGGTGTTGTTCGTCCACAAGAAGATGCTAAAAATGCCTCAATTTCTACTGCACTAGGATATACAAGAGCACTTACTAATTATATTATCCAATATACAGATGATAGTGAAGTTGTTAAAGCTCAAAAAGAAAATCCAACTATTAATGTATTAAATGGTATGGAATTTTCTCCATCTACTGATGATGAAAAAATAGCAGATGCAAAGAAATATTTAGGAAGTCTTGGAGTTTCTGATAAAGCAAGTCTCTTTAAGACAATGATGTACTCTATGCAAACTACAAATGACGGAATGTCAAATATGGACAATCCATCAATGCAAGCTGAAACACCAGATATATCAACTATGAGTGAAGAACAACTTGCTGCTATGTTAGATGAATATCTAAAATCACCAGATAATGATACATTACTTAAAATTTATGATGCATATATTTCTACAGGAACTTATGATGATAATATGACTACTTTTGGTGTAGTAAGCTTAGATGCCCCTTCTTCTATTAACATATATACAGATAGCTTCGAAAACAAAGAATCTATTTCTGATTGTATTGAAGATTATAATTCAACTGCAAGTGAAGAAGATCAAATTAGCTATACAGATTATATTGGAATACTATTATCTTCTGTTACTACAATAATTAATGTTATATCATATGTACTAATTGCATTTGTAGCAGTTTCCCTTGTTGTTTCTTCTATTATGATTGGAATTATTACATTCATATCTGTAATGGAGCGCACTAAAGAAATTGGTATTTTACGTGCTATTGGTGCATCAAAAAATAATATATCTCAAGTATTTAATGCTGAAACATTTATTATTGGACTTTGCTCTGGATTATTAGGGGTTGGAATTTCATTGTTATTATTAATTCCTATAAATTCTATTATTCATTCATTATTAGGTATGGATACTGTTAATGCTTCATTACCTATATCTAGTGCAATAATATTAATTATACTTAGCATGATTCTTACTATTATTGGTGGATTTATACCATCAAAGAAGGCTGCTAAAAAAGATCCTGTTACAGCACTTAGAACAGAATAATTTTTAAAATATAATTTCAAATATCATTAATAAAATAAGCGATATCAAAGTATCATTTGATATCGCTTATTTTCATTTTATATTATTTATTGTCAGTTTTCTTTTGAAAATCTTCATTATTAACTATAAAACGCTCATGTATTCCTTCACCAATTTTTCCACGTTCATCGAATGCTTCAACTTTGAATACAAGTCTTCTTCTATCTACTTCAATTAACTCACTTTTTGCAGTTACTTCCATCCCTATAGGTGTACTAGATAAATGTTTTACATTCATAACTGTTCCAACGCTACCTTTTCCATCTTCTAATTCACTTTGAACACTTTTATAAGCAGCTTCTTCCATAAGTGCAACCATAGAAGGTGTTGCATATACATTTAACTCTCCACTTCTTAAAGTCTTTGCAATATTATTTTCATTTACAGTATCCTTAGCTTCACCAATTATTCCTACATTAATCATTTTATTTTCCTCCTACTGCTGTAAAATAATTTAACTGTTAAACTTAAGTAACATCATATATATCCTCTATTATATCATTATTTAAAATATGTAAATATTATTTAAGTTTCTAAAATAAAAGACAGTAAGCCATAAACTTACTGTCTCATAAAAAAATCAAACTTAATCAACATAATAAACATTAATTTTGATAATTTATATCTTGCGTTGTTTGATATGTAAATAACTTAATTTTATCTACTTCAAGCTGTTCTTTATTCATATCTACTGCATTTATTCTATTATTATCATAAGTTTTATAATAATAGATACCATTTTCTTGATCCACACAAGAAGAGTATAAAGTTAAGTCTTGTAATCCATCCTCTGTAATAACTCCCCCTTTTACCATTTTTACATAGTCTAACATGTGAAAAAATTGAGTAATGGCAGTTATATCATCTTCTATGTCTGGCATATTGTCTCTAATATATGCAATTCTTACAAATCTAGATACTGATGCAAAGTCTCCAGGCATTCCTAGAGTACCAGCCCCAATTCCTAAAGGTTTTAACTCTTGATTACTCCACTTAGTTTCTTTAGGTTGATTTGGTGCAATATTCATATATTCATTTAAATTTGTTAAATGCCAATCAAATGTTGGATTATTAGTCAAAACTCCTACAGGATTATCATATACAGAAAATTTATCTTTAGTTTTTTCAACTACAATTGACTTACCTGTTTTATCAGAAATCATCCAATGAAGAGTTGAAACTGGTGTTTTATCATTTATAGGTATATCTACTAACTCTATATTTTTAATAGCATCCTTAACTTCATCTACTGTTTCATGATTAGATAATACCCACTGTATAAAGTCATATGGAGCAATATTAATTTTACCCTTAACTATCTCTTTTTCATAATAAACATATCCTGCAAAATTTAACCCTGCACAAGCTAATCCATTTTCATTCATTGCATCTGCAATTGCATGATGATTATCAATAACAGTTCCTATACCAATGATAGCTCGATTATTAGTTATCATATCGCCCGTAACCTTATCTTGAAATTTATAATTTCTTGGAATAAGCATAACTGATTGATTAAAGTTATATGATAAATCCATATTTCTCCCAAAAAAACACTTATTATTCTTTGATTTTATACTTAATGCTGT
Source organism: Clostridium cuniculi (assembly GCF_004353185.1). Classification (GTDB taxonomy): domain Bacteria; phylum Bacillota; class Clostridia; order Clostridiales; family Clostridiaceae; genus Clostridium; species Clostridium cuniculi. Next base: position 185,800 of record NZ_SMUS01000001.1, read on the forward strand.
ACACACATTGTCACCTCATTTATATTTATATTATGTATTTTACATATTAAACTTTTATGATTATGATATTTTAAAATATACTTTTATTATTTCTATCTTGCTATTATGTTATCCGTATTTGTGTATTATGAACTATTTTTCGAGTGTCTTTCTTAATTCATTAAGTCTTGATTTTATACTCTTTTCATTTATTAATGATACCTTAATAGTTTTCTTCTCTTTACTAAGTTTCTTTATTTCAACGGTTAGATAATCACACTTTTCTTCATATGATTCCTTATCAATTATATCTTCTAATCTCATATCTATAAGCTTTTTTCTTTTCTTATCTAAAGCTTCTATTTTTCTCTCTAACTCTAAAAATTTCTTTTCAACATTACTTTCATTTAAAGTATCTGATAGTCTAGATAAAAATTATTCAAGAACTTCTTTATTATTTCCACATAATTGTCTATAACTTTCAACAGAAGCATCTTCAAAGACTTTTCTGAAATCCCTTTACTATGTTAACAATACCTCTTCCCTCTTTTAATTGAAACAACACATTACCATGCTACTTTAGTTTAATCTTATAGCTTCAACATCTCCATTAGTAGATTTAATTATAATATCAAATGCCAATAGATTATTATTTTTATACTCTTTTTTCATATACTTTCCCCTACAAATCTTTTCTTAAATTCATAAGTGCTTTATTTCTAGGTCTAGAAACAGTTCTTCTAACTAAGTTAATTTCTTGTACTATTTATCTATCTGACATATTAAAACAATATTATCTATATCTTTCATTTTTAGTTGTTCTATATATACTTCTCTTTCGTTTTATTTCTTTTTATCTTTTTGATATTATTTTTTACTTACTTGCATAGACACTATAATTTTATCAATTACTTTACTTAACAAAACTACCTCTTCAATATTTCCATTTTCTAAATACATATCTCCTAATATTCTCTTTAAAGTAATAAAATCTTCATCTTTTATTTTGATCATTACCCTTACCTTCAAAAGTATCGATTTTTTTAAAATGATTTTACATATATATTTATAATTTTTTCTTAAACAACACTTTTCTGCAAATAAACAAGTATTGTTTTATAAAAAAAGTTATATTTAAACTAAAAAATTAATTTAGCTTAAATATAACTTTTAATAAATTTATTTCAAATGAAATATCTTATTTCGATATATTTAATTAACTTTATAAACTAGTTCTTAAATACTATTTATAATTTAAGTTATCTGACTTTATCAACACTATAAAAATGTCTAATTTTAGAATTATAAAGTTTAGTCTTATTATTATCATGTAAAAAATTATAAAATATATATTTTGGAACACTATTATATTCATATATACTGTTTTTTAATTTAACTCTAAGTACTCTTCTAGATTCATCATATCCAATAGAAACTCTATTATCAGAAGATATATTTATCATTTTTATAATAGAATCACCTTCAAATAAATTTATACTATACTTTACTCTTATATTCTATCCATGAATTCTTTCTAATAATGTTATAGTAACAACTCTTAGATGATTATATAATCGAATTCATTTTTTAAAAAAGTACTTCTAAATTCCTTAGAATATTTTCTACCTATTGGTATAATAACGTCTTTCACTAATTTACACTCAAATTTATTAAACGTCTGTACATATTCAATATTAACTATATATGACTTATGACATCGAATAAATCCGTACTCCTTAACATTTTCATATATATCTTTGAGAATACAATTTATTTCCTCTACCTCACCTGATATTTTATGCAATATTACTTTTTTATTTAAACTCTCAATATACATTATGGTATCTAAATTTATAATCTTATTTTGATGCTTACAAGAAATGATTATATTTTTATCAGAACTTTTATAAACTTCATCAACTGCTTTTAAAAATATCTTACTAAATCTGTCATCACTATCATCTTTTAATATATAATTTAGTGGCTCAACACTAAATGAATCTAACGCAAAATATTTACTTGAAGTCAAAAATATTATTATTCCATTATATCCATACTTTCTTAATATTTTTGTTGTTTCAATGCCATTAATATTTCTCATTATTATATCTATAACTATTATTTTAAATCTATTTGGATCATCTTCTAATTCAAATATTAAGTTTTCGCCACTTTTAAATGTTTCTATTTCAAAATCATAATTATTTTTTTTTAACAACTCACTTATTCTATTAGAATAGTAGTTTAAAACATTTATATCATCATCACACAAACAAATACTCAACATATATACATCCCCTAAGTAAAAATTTTTATAGTTATTTTATATCTATTATTTCCACAACACCGCTTAGTATATCTATAAATGTATACGATTCTATAATACCTATGTTTTCATTTATTATTCTACGTAAAACTATCACATTATTAGATATGCTTTCAATAATACCTTCACATTCTTTTGTTTTTTCCATTTTTTTATATTTGTCATAATTATATCTAAAATTTATCTTTTTCCCTACTAACTGTTCTAATTTACTTTTAATATTTTCTATATCATTTTTACTAAACATTAAAATAATAAAAACTTCTCCTTTCCATATATCATACTTTAATTTATAAGCTTTGCATGGAGTATCAATCTAGAATCATCAACCTCATACGAACAAGTAGCTAATGTAAGTAATTTATCTGTTCCTTTAATCTTTATATTCGATTTATAAACAAATTTACTAAATATACTTTTAATATATAAATCAAATTCTTTATCATTATTAAAATAAATTAATCAAAAATATTAACAATATAGAATATTTTACAATCCTTCTAAATCTATTAATCATCTTCATAATCTCTTTTTATTTTTTCTATTCTATTCTACCAAAATCGTCATTTTTTTTATTTTAACTCACCAAACAACACTTTTATACATATAAACAACAATTCTTTATCTTTATTTAAAATAAATTTATACTTGTTATGTATTATAGCTTAACTTTTTGCAATATCATTTATTCTCAATAGATTTATATCCTCTAATATTTCATCTAATTTCATTTTCTTATAAAAATATAAAGCTTAATAATATAAAAGTAATATCATATCCATTACTTTTATATTATTAAGCTTTATATCAAACTTTTATGAAATAAATCATACTTCTCATATTCTAATAAATTTTTAATAAAACATACTCTAAATAATATTTTCAAATAATATTATTAACTATATTTTACTCAATATTAAATCTACTAAGCTATTTGCCATTTCATTTATTTCTTCTTGATTTTCACCCTCAAGCATAACTCTTACTAAAGGCTCAGTTCCTGACGGTCTTATAAGAACTCTACCAACACCATTAAGTTTAACTTCAACAGCTTTTATAGCTTCAATTATTTCTACATCTTCTAAATAAATATTTTTCTTTTCATTTGGAACTTTAGCATTAACTAATACTTGTGGTAATTCCTTCATTACTCCAGCTAACTCACTAAAAGTCTTACCACTTTCCTTAAGTATTGCTGCAAT
>NZ_SMUS01000002.1 GCF_004353185.1 Clostridium cuniculi
ATTTTGTTGTAAGATTTTTTTTGTTAGCATGAAAAATATTTTACCATAAATCCTAGGCTTATAGAGTCTAGGATTTATTTTTTTAGCAAAAGGGGCTGTCGCACTAATTATTTAGTGCGACAGCCCCATGTTTATATAATTATTCCTTAACAACTTTAGACCCACCAAATACCTCAGACATCTCTATATTGTCTAGGGCATCATCAAGTCTTTTTATCTCCTCATCAGTTAAAATTATCTCAGAAGAACCTGCATTTTCCTTTAATCTCTCTAGCTTTCTTGTTCCTGGAATCGGTACAATCCAAGGCTTCTTACATATCATCCATGCAAGAGATATCTGTGCTTGTGTTGCATTCTTTTCTTCTGCAAATCTTTGAAGAAGTTGTAATAGCTTCTGATTTAAATCATATGCTTCTGGTTTAAATTGAGGCATTATACTACGGTAGTCCATTTCTGATTCAAAAATAGTATTCTTATTATATTTACCAGTCAGAAAACCATTAGCCATAGGCGAAAATGGTACAAATCCAATTCCTAGTTCTTCTAGTACAGGAAATAATGATTCATGTTGTCTTGCCATCATGGAATATCTATTTTGTACTGCTGTAACAGGACATACTGCTTGTGCACGTCGAATGGTTTCTTCTGTAGCTTCAGATAATCCCCAATGGGTAATTTTCCCTTCTTTTATTAAATCAGACATAACACCTGCTACTTCTTCAATTGGAACATTATGATCTGTACGATGCTGATAGTATAAGTCAATATAATCAGTTCCAAGCCTCATTAAAGAATTTTCAACAGATTTACGTATTGTCTCTGGTCTTGAATCTGGTATTAATGGTTTATTAACACTAGTACTTGTCATATCAAAGTGAATACCAAACTTTGTAGCAATTACAACATTATTCCTATATTCTTTTAATGCTTTTCCAATAAGCTCCTCATTATCATGTGGATTAGTAGGTGTTCCATATACTTCTGCTGTATCGAAAAAAGTATAACCAAGATCAATAGCTTGTGCTAAAAGCCTACTCATTTCATTTTTATCAGCTGGTGCTCCATAGGCATGACTCATTCCCATACACCCTAATCCAACAGCTGATACTTTTAAATCTTTTCCTAAAGTACGATATTTCATAATTATTATACGCCTCTTCCCATAAGATAAGCTTCATTCATAGCTGGATGATTTTTAATACTACCAGCTTCATGAGCTCCTGTTCCATAAATAACACCCATTTCCTTTGAACCACTTATGCAACTAGCAAATCCACGAAAACATTCAAGTGTACATGCCATAGCATTTTTGCTGTCATCTGCTGCAGTCATAATGTAATAAAACTCTTTATTTTTAATTTTTGTCCACTGCGCTAATGTTCTATCAATAACTGTCTTCATCTGTGCATCAATAGAATAAAAATATACTGGACTTGACATTACAATCACATCTGCCATATGCATTTTGTCCAGTATATCTTTCATATCATCTTTAATAGCACAAATTCCATCACTCTTTCCACAATAATAGCATCCAGTACAATAAGCTATTTTTTTATCTCTAATAAATATTTTTTCAACCTTATTTCCACTTTCAACGGCTCCACGTATAAATTCATCGCATAATAAATCTGAATTTCCACCTTTCCTTGGACTTCCTGATAAAACTAGTATATTTTTACTCATAACTCTCCTCCTAATAACATTCTTTAAAAACTTCAAACACATCTTCATATATTAGTTTTCTATAGCCTATAGTTACGATTTAATTATTTTTTACTATTTATATCTAAATTATAAAAAAAAAGAGGCTTCTTTCGAAGTCTCAATTAGTTCATCGTTATAACCTTATAGTTATAACAAATATATAGTTTTATTAAAAAGAAATCTTTTTAACGACATCTAGAAATTTTTTTATAAGTAATGACGGATTTTGCGAATGAAGAAGTCCATAAGGTACAGTATAATCCCATTCTACTGGTAATATTTTTAATAATGGATGTGCATTTTTCCATGGATCTACTGCTATTAAAATATTATTACTATTTTCACATCTATTGAATACATCCAAACTATAAAAATCAAAATCTATAATATTTATCTGTGGATGATTCCTCCATAAATCTTCTCTTAAATTATCTAAACTACTAAAACTTCCTCTTTTCAGTATCATTAAATTCTCCCCATATAAATCTTTAACAGCTATTGATTTCTTACTTGCTAATGGATGATAGATAGATACTGCACAACGTATTGGCTCTATTTTTAACTCAAGACCTGCACACTCTCGATACTCTAATAGTTTATCATCGAATATCCCAGCAATAATATCAAAATTATGTCCAAGATTTTTTAAAATTTCCCTTGCATTTTCTGGAGTATTTTCAAAAGGTACCAATTCAAACTTAATATCTTTAACTAATTCATGTATATTAGGGCAACTTTCCATAAGAAATTGTCCTGGTGTCATTAATGAAGTCCCTATACGAATAATATTTTCAGACTTATTCATAGCGTTTCTAGCTCGCATTACTGAATCTCTTGAATACTGAATTATATATTTTACATCATTATAAAAAGATTTTCCTGATTCGGTAAGAATAACGCCCTGATTTGTTCTTATAAATAACTTCAAATTAAGTGAATTTTCTAATAAATTTATTTGTTTAATAACAGCTGTAGGAGTAATAAACATATTCTCTGCTGCTTTATTAAAACTTCCTGCATCTGCTACAGAAATAAATGTTTCAAGCTGTTTATTATATATATTAATCACCTTCCCCCGCATCTATACACTTATAACTATAATAATTTTATCACAAGAAATTATATTGCGAAATCCAGCTATAATAAAGGAACTCTAGATTTAATCCATTCTTATTTTACTTTATCTATTTACTGATTGAGCCATCTTAAAATATGTATGCCTCTTTCCTCTTACAGCTATTGATAGAGCCATAATATTTTCAGGATCCGCCATTCTTCCATATCCTCCATCTCCAATATGATGAATATCAGCCCCAACCCTTTTGTTACTGATACCTATTAATCTAATTGTTTCTTCATCCGCACTTTCTTGACTTGTTCCAATTGCACACATTACTAATGCTTTTTTCTCCTTTATTTTTCTAACTATATCTGATAATAAATTTTCATTTATTCCCGGAACTGTTCCTACTGCTGGAAGTAAAACTCCATCTGCTCCATTATCTATAAATGAAAGTATCATTTTTTCATCTAATATATTTTCCAACATTCCTGCTCCATGCATTTTTCCTGCAAAAACTAATCCAGAATAATGTTTTTTTGCAATATCAATACACTTATTTATTGCTTCGTTTGATACTCCTGTAGAGGGATTACCTGTTAAACATATAAAATCAACACCTAACTTTTCAGCTTCACAAAAAGTCTTTACTGTTGCAAGTCTTCCTAAAGATAAATTTACTTTTTCATCTATTAAAGCTGCACTTTCATCTACTGGTTCTAAATTTATTCCTATAGGTCTTCCTACAAGGTGTTTAATTTTTTTTATTGGATTTTCTTCATATTCCATTCCATTAATTTTCTTTTCAAATACATCAAATTCATTTAACAATATCATATCTGCTCCAAAGGAAGACATAACCTCTGCATTTGTTACACCTTCTAAAAGTGGTGCAGCAGTTACCACAGTTTCTCCTAAAATTGTTCTTCCTTCACTTGCTAAAATTGCATTTTTTAATTCATCCCTTTTCATGTTTATAAAATCACTAGCGTAACAACTTATTAACCTTTTCATTTTAATCTCATCCCCTTAATTTATTTACAATTATATTTTAAGTATAACGTATTCAATCACTTGTACGTCAAGATTATTAACTGATATTTTTACTATAAATATATATCAGAAAATTCTATGTTACATTTTTCTATCAGCAAATCATCATCTTCTCTCTCATACACACCTTCTTTCTCTACACATGTTATAGGTAAATATAATGTAAACTGAGTACATTCATCTAAATCATCTATGTATATACCACCATTATGAATCTCTGCAAATTTTCTTACTAAAAATAATCCTACTCCAGAACCTTCACTTCTTCTTATTAATAAATCATCTATTTGAGTACACTTTCCAAATATAATTTCCCTATCTTCTTTTTTGATAACTTGTCCATAATTCCTAATTGAGATAAATACCTTCTCTGATTTTAAGTCCGTTCTTATATTTACATTTATGTCTGTATTTGTTTCCGAAAATTTAATTGCATTAGATATTAAATTTAAAATAATCTTTTCTATCTTATCTAAGTCACAGGCTAAAATTACCTCTTCTTCATCTGTATCAAAAATTATATTTCGTTTTGTTTCCTTTAAACACCTTAATGCATACATAGTTATATCTTCTACTACACTTATAATATTATAATTCTTTAATTTTAAATCATAAAAATTATTACTTAATCTTGCTGCATCTATACTATTATTAACTAAACGTAGTAATCTATAAGAATTTTGTTTTAAAATAGGTAAATAGCTTTTATAATTTAATTTATTATTAATCTCATTATTATTGGAAAGTAATAGTTGAATAACAGAAAGTATTATATTAATTGGTGTTCTAAATTCATGAGATATTCTATCAAAAAAATCTGATTTTATACATTCTAACTCAATTATATCTTCTAACTTTTTCTTTTCTTCCTTTATTGATAATATATCATATTTATTTTTAATTTGTTTTAATATAATGGCTATTTTAGTTAATATCTGCTCTAAAAATGCTTCATCCATGCATACCTCTTTGTTATTTTTATCATAAAATATGAAAACTAGTCCTATTAATTTATTAGATAGCTTTATATGCTTAATTTTTAACTCATCCTCTATATTATATCTTTGATATTTAACTATCCTATCATATATATCATCGTATCTATCTTTCTGAAATTCATTAGAAAGTAATTTATTCTCTATTTTTTCATTTATATAGATTTCTAAGTTTTCGTCAAAAATTCTATTCTTCTCATTAGAACTAAAGTATGATGTAAATTTTTTTTCATCTTCGTTATAAACAAATGCTTCTACTTCTTTGCAGTATATAGTTTTTTTTAAATTTTCAATTATAGAATTTAAAAATCCGTTACTATCATATTCTATTGTATCCTTATCTAAATATCCTAAAAGATTATTTTCTAATTTCAATTGTATATTTTTATCCAAACTTATATCTTCTGCTATACCTCCTAAAATATAGTTTTTATTATTATCTCTTTCTAATTTAAATTTACTAACTTTGTAACAAACTTCTTGTCCATCTATATTTGTATATTCTTCATTATATATATGATGATTTTTGTCTATTAAAATTTTATCTGTTTTAACACAATTTTCAGCCATATCATAATCTCTAATTTCAAAGTCAGTTTTCCCAATTATACTCTCTTTAGGTAAGCCTATATTTTCAGCACCTAATTTATTTATGTAAATGTGTTTTCCGTCTGAATCTTTTAACCATATTTGATAAGGCAGCTTATCTAATATTTCCTCCAAATCTTCTATAGTATACTTTCTCTGCTTATCATACGTATTCTTTACCATCTATTCCACCCCTTAATTAAATGAACTTTATCCAAATATATAATTAAGTTAATAAAACTAATATTTTTTATCTTTTGTTTAATAACATATTCTTGATTTATTTTTAGTTATATAAATAATAGTAGTTGAATATTAAATAAAATGAAAGAAAAAAATTTCTAAATTTACAAAAATCAATATCGGTAAGGCATTTACTATTATATACGAGAACATACTTCATAAGATAAAAGCGTGCATCTTCATTTCCCTAATGATATTTAATACTTAATTATTATTTTTTGAAATTAAAGTAAAATTATCGGCATGTGCTGGAGCTGGATTTGATACTATTATTGCGAATTCTAAAAGTTCTCCTACACATGCCTTTCTCTTATTTTAATATTATTCTAAACTACATATTCAAACTTATTTTTATTATATTGAAGTTAACTAGTAAAATAAAATTTTATAATTTTCCAAATTTACCTAAGCCTTTTTGAACTTCAATAAAAACTAAAGGAAAAATTGATAAAATTATAACTAAAATCCAATGTCCAAATCCTAATGATGTTAAATTAAAAATAGCCGCAACTTGTGGTATTGCTGTAATTAATATTAGTATTATTGCTCCCATAATTGTTGTACCTAATAATAATTTATTACCTGTAAATCCAACTTTAAAAATTGAAAGATGACTTCTACAATTATACATGTGAACAATTGTTGTAAGTCCCATAACAACAAATGTCATAGACTGTGCAACTATTGGACTTGCTTCTACATTACCTATATTAATATGTGACCCTATATAAACAGGTAATAAAGTTGTAATTGTAAAAACAAGTGATATATTAATAATTTTTCCTATCATTCCATCAGCAAAGATACTTGTCCCTTTTTTCAATGGTAATTGCTTCATAACATCAGGCTCAGCCTTCTCAACGCATAAACTAAATCCTGGTATACCATCTGCAACTACCTTAATAATTAATAATTGAATTGCTGTAACAGGTGCTCCCCATCCAAAAATCAATGATAATATAACTATTAAAATTGCTGATACATTACAACCAAGCATAGCATAAATTGATTTTCTTATATTAGCATAAACTCTACGTCCCTCTTCAATAGCAGTTACAATTGTAGAGAAATTATCATCCAATAATATTATATCTGAAGATTCCTTAGCAACATCAGTACCAGATCCCATTGCTATTCCAACATCAGCGGCCTTTAATGCTGGTGCATCATTAACACCATCTCCAGTCATTGCAACAATTTCTCCTTTACTTTGTAATGCTTTTACTAATCTTATTTTGTCTTCTGGAGAAGTTCTAGCAAATACTCTATAATCATCAATAATATCACTTAACTCTTCATCCGACATATTGTTTAATGTCGTACCATCCATAACCTTTTTATCGCCATATAAAATACCAATTTGTTCAGCTATAGCTTTTGCAGTACTTAAATGATCTCCTGTAATCATTATAGTCTTTACACCAGCTTCTTTTGCTATTTGAACAGCATGTTTACTTTCTTCTCTCGGAGGATCAATAATTCCTACTAATCCATAAAAGCTTAATCCTTCTTCTAAGTATTCAGATGATATTTCTTCAGGTAACTCACTAAAATACTTAAATGCAACTCCAATTACACGAAGTGCTTTTTCTGCAAACTCATCATGTACTTTTTTCATTTTAATATTCATATCATCAGATTGTTCCAATGGTAATCTATCTATCGCTCCCTTTGTTATTGATAAATACCCATTATTTGTTTTATATAAAACAGTCATACGTTTTCTTGTAGAATCAAATGGAATTTCATGAATTCTTTCATATCCACTTAGTTCACTTATTAAATTATCTATCTTATTATAAGCTAAATTTGCAATTGATAATTCTGTTGGATTACCGATATTACTATCTTTCTCTAAATTAGAGCTACTTGATAAGAATAAAAGTTTTAACAAATAATTCTCATCCTCTGTAAATTTCTCATTAGCATCTTTAGCCTCTGTTTTCACTGTCCATACTTTTTCTATACGCATTTTATTTTGCGTTAAAGTTCCTGTTTTATCTGAACAAATTACAGATATATTTCCAATTGTCTCTACTGAAGTTGGAGTTCTTACAATAGTATTTTTCTTCGCCATATTACTAATACCATAAGCCAAAGAAATAGTTACTACAACAGGCATTACCTCTGGTATTGCTGCAACAGCAACAGATATTGCAACCATTAGCATACTTGTAATACTATCACCATATGCCCAACCAATAAATACGGAAATTAAAGCTGAAATAATTGCAACAACACTTAAAGTTTTACCCAGCTTTTGCATTCTTATTTGTAATGGTGATAATCCTGCTTCTTCATTAGTAAGCATCTTAGAAATTCTACCAATTTCTGTTTCAACTCCTGTAGTTATTATCATTGCTGTACATTTACCAGCTACTACTAGTGATCCAGAAAATATCATATGTTTACGATCTCCAACACTACTTATATCCTCTGGAATAAAATTAGCATCTTTTGATACAGGTTCACTTTCACCAGTTAATAAAGATTCATCTACCATTAGACTAGATTCACTTAAAATCCTAGCATCTGCTGGTATTCTATCTCCTGTACTTAAAAGAATTATATCTCCTGGAACAAGTAACTCAGAATTAATATATTTTACCTTACCACTACGAATTACTTTACTATTTAAAACATTATATTCCTTTAAAGCCTCCATAGATTTTTCAGCTTTTACTTGCTCACGAATAGACAATACTAAATTTAAAATAATTATCCCTATAATAACTATAGGCTCTGTCAAATTATCTGAGTGTGTTGTCAACGCTACATAAGTTGATAAAATAACAGCAACAAAAAGAATAATGATTGTAATATCTTTAAAAGAAGAAATCAGATGTTGCAAAATTGTCTTTTTCTTAGTAGTTTGTATGGTATTTTTACCATATTTCACTAACCTTTCCTCAACCTGCTCATTGCTTAATCCATATTCTTCTGCGCCATTTAATTCAGATAGTAAACTATCCAAATTTAAGTTTTCATATTGTTTCATAATACCTCTCCTTTCAAACAAAAAGAGCCAATAGATTAACCATAAAGCCTAAGGTTAATCTACTGGCTCTAATAACTATTCATTCCGGCGAACAAATAATTACGCTTATTCATTTATAAGCTTATCCTATCAAATCTGTTTAAATCTGTCAACTAAAAAGAAGAAAGCATAATCAATATTAAAAGATTTAAAGATGTAACACCTAGAAATGATAAATATTCTGAAAAACTTCTTAAAGCTGCAATTTACTTGTTTATACTTAAATTAAATAAAAATATATTTTTATTTAATATTTTCACCATTATTTTTAATAATATCCTTATACCAATCAAAGGATTTTTTCTTATATCTCTTTAATGATCCACTTCCATCATTATTTCTATCAACGTATATAAATCCATAACGTTTTTTCATTTCACCTGTTGTAAATGAAATTGGATCTATACATCCCCAAGTTGTATAGCCTATAACTTCAACTCCATCTATTTCTATAGCTTTTTTCATTTCTCTTATATGGTTAGTTAAATACTCTATTCTATTATCATCATCTATAGTCAAATCATTTTTTAAAACATCTATAGCTCCAAACCCATTTTCAACTATAAATATTGGAATTTCATATCTATCATATAATTGATTTAAATAGAATCTAAGACCAACTGGATCAATAGTCCATCCCCAATCTGAAGTCTTCAAATATGGATTTTCAACTACATCTGCTTTACCAGCTGAATCATTACCTGTTCTCTTTATATCTTCATTAGCAGTTACTACTGTAGTTAAATAATAACTACATCCTATAAAATCAACTGTTCCCCCTTTTAATATCTCTTCATCTTCCTTAGTTATATCTAATTTAAAGTTATTTCTTTCCCATAACTTTAATGTATGCTTTGGATATCTACCTCTAACATGTACATCTGTAAACATAAGTTGTTCTCTATTAGCAATTTCAGCTTTCATTATATCTTCTGGATTACATGAATAAGGATAACTTGGCATAGCTGCAACCATACATCCAATTTTAAAATCTGGATTAATATTATGCCCAATCTTAACTACCTTAGCACTTGCTACAAACTCATAATGAGCCGCTTGGAACATAACTTCCTCCTTATTTTCATATTCTTTATATATAATCCCTGAATTAGTAAATGCATATATTGGATTAGTAGTTATAGTTTGATTATTAATTTCATTAAAGGTCATCCAATACTTAACTTTATTTTTATATCTAGTCATTACGACTTCGCAAAATCTTACAAAGAAATCAATTAATTTACGATTACGCCATCCACCATAATTTTTAACTAAGTTATATGGCATTTCAAAATGACTTAAAGTTATTACAGGCTCAATATCATATTTTAATAATTCATCAAATAAGTTATCATAGAATTTAAGACCTTCTTCATTTGGTTCTACATCATCACCATTTGGAAAAATCCTAGTCCATGCAATACTTGTTCTAAAACATTTAAAGCCCATTTCTGCAAATAATTTTATATCATCTTTATAATATTCATAAAAGTTTATTCCTTCATGATTAGGATAATAATTTCCCTCAATTATTCCATCTGTTATTTTTCTTGGAATTGTATGGGTTCCCGCTGTCATAACATCTGCAATACTTATTCCCTTTCCTCCTTTATTATATCCACCTTCTACTTGATGAGCTGCGACAGCTCCTCCCCATAAAAAATTCTTTGATAATGCCATTTTAAATACCTCCATATTTTAATGAACTACTTTTATAATAGTATTTCTTTTATCTATTGATTTATTTTCTATAACAATAATATCCTTTAAGTCTGTTGTATTTGTTATTAAAACAGGTGTTACTATACTATATCCTTCATTTTTTATTGCTTCTATATCAAATGATACAAGTTTTTGCCCTTTAACAACTTTATCTCCCGAATTAATATGAACATTATAGTATTTTCCATCTAATGCCACTGTATTTAATCCAATATGTATTAATATTTCAGCTCCATTATCTGATACTATACCTATTGCATGCTTTGTAGGAAAAATTGTTGTTACTGTTCCATTTACAGGAGCTAAAACTTCTCCAACTTCCGGAATAATAGCTACTCCTACCCCTACTGCTCCTGATGCAAAAACTTCATCTTCTACTTCTGACAAATCAATTTGTTCTCCTTTAATAGGTGAAACTACTTCTTCTATAGCATCTAATTCTCCATTTATCTTTTCTTCATTTTCTTTAACTAAGCTTTTGCTTTCTTCTTCCATTTGTTTAATTTCTTCATCTTTAAGCCCAAAGAAATAAGCTAATATAGTACCTATTATTAATGCTGTTCCTATACCTAGAACGTATCCTAAAAATGGAGTATAGACTGGTGCTGAAAAAATATTGTGGAAAACATAAGCATTACATGTTACTCCAAAAGCTCCACATATAGCTCCTCCAATACCACCAGCTATGGCTAATATAGGAATTGTTCTTTTATATCTTAAAATAACACCATAAATAATTGGTTCAGTAACACCTGCTAATATTCCAGTAATAGCTGTTGAGCCAGTTAAAGATCTCAACTCCGTATGTTTTTTAGACTTTAAAAATAATCCTAAAGCTATACCAATTTGAGCAAATACAGCCGCAACTGCTGCACCCTCTATAGGATCTCCTCCAGTAGTAGAAAGATTTTGTAATGTAATAGGTGTAAATCCCCAATGTAGACCAAACACTGCTAAGAAAGGCATTCCTGCACCTAAAACTATTCCCGCTAATAGATTGCTTCTTTCAATTAACCACATTACAGAATTAGAAATAATATTACCAACATTAGTTCCAAATGGTCCAAACAAAATAACTGTTAATGGAACCATAATTAATAATGAAAACATTGGAACTAAAAATAATTGTAAATCTTTTAAAATTATTTTCTTTAATAATTTATCAACCCAATAGTAAATAAATATTGTTACAAAAATAGGAAATACACTTGATGCATAATCAATCGGAGTTACATTTATTCCTAAAAAATCTACAATCCCTTCCGAACCAATTAGTGCTGTATAACTTGGATCTAAAAGTGCGGCCCCAATAGCTCCTCCAACAAACATATTAGCACCTAATTTCTTAGCTAAAGTTATACCTAAAAATACAGGCAATAAATAAAATACACCATTTCCAGCAGCTGATAATATAGCATAAGTAGTTGTTGCATCAGACATTAAGCCAAATGATGTTAATACAGTTAATAAAGCCTTTACCATTCCTGCTCCTGCTAAAGCTGGTATTAATGGTGAAAAAGCCCCTGATATAGTTTCAAAAATCATAGATATTATTGATACTTTTTCTCCTTTTTCATCAACAGAATTTTCCTTTAATCCTACTTTCTTTGAAATAGTATCAAAATAATCAGTAACCTTATTACCAATTACAACTTGATATTGTCCTCCACTATTTACAACAGATAATACATCTTTCATTTTCTCGATTTCTTCCTTATTAGCTATTGATGTATTTTTTAGTTTAAAACGTAATCTAGTAGCACAATGTACTAAACTTACAATATTATCTTTTCCCCCAACTAATTTTATAATTTCTTCAGCTTCTTTTTCAAACTTCATATAAAGCTCTCCCTTCAAACTTAAAAATTTATATAAAAAGACCTAAGCTTATTAGAAAAACATATTATCCATTAAATGAATATATAAAGATGTATAAATTATTATTATATATTTAAGTTACATCAATACTTATATGTTAAACTATTAAACTTAGGTCACGCCTGCTAATCAGTAACGATCCTACAAATATTTATTTTTTATTTTTTATTGCCTACTATTGATAATCTATTTAAATGTAAAGTTAAATATAGTAATTCATTTTCATTAACATTCCAATTATATGTTTTTTCTAAAAAATTCTTTATATTTTCTGCACATTTAAAATCATTTTTATATTTAATCTTTATTATTTTTAATAAAGAAGTATCTACATCTACACATTGATTTTTTAATTGCCTATCTATAAAACAGCGTAAATGAGCTATAAATCTAGTATTATCAAAAGAATTTTCATTCATATCTAGTCCATAATTATATTTTATTATATCTAATATATTGTCTATTATTTTGGTTACTAATAAAGTTTCTTCCATATTAGTAGTTTCTAAATGAGCATTAGCAAAATGTAATGCTATAAAAGAAACTTCTGAATCTGGAATATCCTTATTAGTTTTTACTCTTAAATATTCGACTGCCTTTTTTGAAAACTCATATTCTTTAGGATATATTTGTTTTATTTCATATTGCAAAGGATTTCTAAAAAATAATCCATCATCAATTCTCTTTAGCATATAACTAATATGATCTGACAAAGTTATTAGAATATTATCATTCAAATCATAACCTATATTCTCTTTTCCCATTTCAATTATTTCACTAGTAAGCTCTATATATTTTAATGGTATCCTATCTAATAATATATAAAGTTCATTCAATGATTGTTTATTATTAAAAATAAATCTTTTTTCTATTTTACTAGTATCTATTAAATCCTTAGGATACTTATTAAATCCTATTCCCTTCCCCATAACAATTTGTTCTTCTTGAAGATCATTTACAACTAATACAACATTATTATTAAATACCTTTTTAACACGCATAATACCTCCATAATAATAATATTAATATTATTATTATTAATCTTAAGTAATTTTAAAATTATTTTAATCAATAAAAAAAGGTGACCTAAATTAGAATATGCCTATACTTATACATATCCATTAATTTAGGTCACGCCTGACTAAATATTTATCAGTAACGATCCATATATTATTATGCTTAAATTATATTTAAAAACTTATTCTTTGTCAATGTAAATATTTACTTTAAATTAACAAAGAATAAATTATTTTATAATTTATAAACTCTCCTTAGCTCCAAAAATAATTTTATTCTTGAAATTTTTATTTTTTATTATAGTCCTAATTTTTTATCACAATCCTTGGTATTCTTAATAATCTTTATAAGTTAAGCTAATCTACTAGATCTAATAATTATTCATTCCGTCGAACAAATAATTACGCTTATCCTATCAAACCTGTTTAAATCTATCAACTTTAAAAATATAAATAAAATTTATGAATATAATATTTAATTACTTGCAATAACTTTATCATATCTTATTTTTGTAAAAATAGCACAAGATATTCCTACTAAAAATATTATCATAATAAAATAAAATACATGTAAAATATCATAATATTTTAGAATTATTCCTGTTAAGGCTGGAACAACTGCTGATGCTATCCCCCCAGCTGTAGAAACCATTCCCATTGTTGCACCTTTGTTTTTCCAAAAAAGTTCACCCATTGTAGTTTGTGCCATTTGTAATACTCCAGCTGATGATAGCCCTATTAAAGTAAAACCTATTGTTGTAACTATTTCCGTTCTTATTAGTAATACTAATATAAGTGAAATTATTCCTATTATTGGATATATAACTAGTACTAATACTGGCTTTACTGTCTTTTGTAAAAGTTTTGCTAATATAAAAACTGAAACAAGAGATCCAATACTATAATATGTTATTAATTTTAAAGAATCCACTTGACTCATACCTAAAATATTTTGACCATATGTAGGCATCCATATTTGAAATGCTGTATATATAGCATTAGATGTAAATCCTATTATTATAATAGTTAATCCTTCTTTTTTTAATACTGGTTCTGAAATGAAGTTTTTTTCATTTAATATTTTTCCATCTTCAGATACTTCTGTTTGGTTTGGTTTAGGAAATTTTCTAGTAAACAAAAATAAACTATTTATAAGATACATTATTGCAATTAAGAAAAATGTATTTCCATAAAACATATTCCTATTCACAAAAAATGCTATTATTATTGGTAACATTATACCACCAATTGCTATAAAAGCTTTTACTATAACAGTTGCTGTTCCTGGAGTTTCTGGAAAACATTCCATTAAGGAAGGGTAACTTGAAGAATCTACAAAAGCATGTGATAGCCCTGCAAATACTGATAGTAATACAGCCATTTTATAGTCATGTACAAAAGGTATACCAAATAAAAAAACTATTTCAAATATGGGAGATAAACATAAAATCTGTTTTCTTCCAAATTTATCTGATAATCTTCCACTAATATATACTGCTGCTGAACGTACTATCCCTTCTATTGAAATTAAAAAAGTAATTCCTGCTACATCTGTATTTAATTGCTTTGTTACAAATTCCATGTTTGATGAAAGTAAAATAAGAGCCATACCTAACATAAAATAACTTATGTATATTCCTATTCCAGTTGTAAAGTATTTATTTCTAAACATAGTCCCACTCCTCTTAAATGTCTATTTTAAAATTTTCTATAAAATTGTATATGTTAATTTGATTTACAACTCCAGAATTATTTTTTAATTAAACTTTGTTTTTTTTTTAACATTCTTACATATAAGATTATACCAAATTTTACATCATTCAACTAATAGAAATATAATATTTAATTCATAAATTAAATTTATAACTTAAATATTATTATAGCATTATATTTACTATGAAATATTATCTATTTAAAATCACATATTATATTTAAATAGATAATATTTTCAGAAAAGGGGATCTTATGACAGAAACATAAAAAGCTTATATTGCTGGAATTATTGATGGTGAAGGAAGTATTATGCTACAAAAAATACATAAAAAATATTTCATTAAGCTCTTTTACTTGATATATATGAATTCACTTCCTTAGGCGAAATATTTAAAATAATTGCAAACTCTTCATTTACTAATCTTTCTGCTTCTTTTATAATCTCTTTGTCTGCTTTATTTAATTTTTTAGAATGCCTTTTATTAGATATTAATTTAATTAAGTCCTCGCATTTACCACTTTTAAGCATGGTTTTAAATTCATTGCTTCTTTTTTTTTCATCATCTATCCATAATGCCTCCATATTAGACATATCATTTATTAATGAAGTCACATCTTCTTTAGAAATTATCTTTCTCATCGGAATTTTAGTATTATCTAAAGGAATTTTTATTATTGTATTATTATTATGAATAGGACTTAATACATAATATTTTCTTTCCTCACCATTTATAAATTTCTCATTAGTTATATCTATAACTTTACATACTCCTGTCCTACCGTACATTATATAATCATCAACCTTAAACATTAAAAAATCATCCTCCTTAATAATATTAAAAAGTGTAGATTTTCCTACACTTTTTAATGTTATATATAATTTATATTAGTGTTTAGGTATAGATTTTTAAATTTATACCTAAGTGTGTTATGTAATAATTATGTAATTATTTTTTCTCTTAGAAATTAATCATTTTTATTTTTTATATAATAAAAAAGGTGGCTTTCGCCACTCCCATTCAATGGTAGTAATTTCTTAATCTTTTATTTGTCTTAATAATTATTGCTTGACTAGTCTTGCTATAAATATTATCACTAATGTGAATATAAGTAAAAAGCTATATCTTCAATTATTTAAATTTAACTTATTTTTTAAGGATTTATCTTGATTTTTTACTATTTTACTCAACAAGTTATATTTTCCATTTTTAGTATCTAATTTCCATTTAAAGTTATTAAAAGGATTTTTATTACAATTTTTAAGTATGTATACCTATTAAAGAAAAGTTATACAGAAATCTAACATATAGATTTATGGGAAGATTTTTAATATGATTAAGCTAAATATATACTGGAAATATTATTATATAAATCATATTTCACTCTCCTATTCCTTCTCTATATGTATTTATAAATATCATATATCTTATAAATTTCATATAAACAACATAATAAAAGTTATTATTTTCCTTGTTACTTCGATATATTATTAGCCCATTCTATAATTTTTTTTAAATTTTCTTCTTTTCTATATTTTAACGGTTCTAAAAAATCATTTTCTCCAATAATTATATTTCCCTTTAAACATTCTTTTATTTTCTCTATTGTTTTTCCTTTCTGTCCTCCATGGCAACAAAAGATAGCAACTTTTTTCCCTGATAATTTATATTCATTAAAAAAAGTATTTATCGGTGGCGAAAATGTATAAGACCAAACTGGAGTACCTATTACAATCATATCATAATCAGACGGATTTATATTATTTCTTAACAATTTAGGTTTTGGATGTGTAATAAGTTGACGTACCCCCCAGGAGATTTTCATTATTCCTGTTATATTTATATTTTCTTCCGGTATGAGTTCCATAATATCTGCTTCTATTATTTTTGATATTGTTTCTGCAACAAATTTTGTATTTCCATCATGTGAATAATATATTAAAAGCTTTTTCATATCTTCATCCTACTTTCTTAAAATACACATTATAATTTTCTCTGCAAAGATTTTTTATATTCAGTAATAGTCATACCAGTCCAAATTTGAAATGCTCTTAAGAATGAATTCAAATCTTTATATCCTAATAAAAAGGCAATATCATCACTTACCATGTCTGTATTTTTTATATAGTTCTTTGCTAACAATTCACGTGTATGATTTAATTGCTTTTGAAATGTTGTTTTTTCTTCTGTCAATTTCCGTTGAAGTGTACGCTTACTAATTCCAAGTTTTAATGCTACATCTTCAATACCACTACATCCTATAGGCAATAACTCTATTAATGAACTCCTTACTCTTGCTCCAAAAGAATCTTCTACTTCTAACTCAGACAATCTTCGCTTAAGCTCCGGCTCGAAATAATCCCACATTACTTCATTCTCACTAACAAATGGTTTAAGGGAGTCATTAAGTGATAAAGTCAAAGCACTTTTATTCCCTTTCTGAAGCTTACAACCAAAATATTTTTCTAACTCTTTATCATTAATTGAATTCTGTAATGTTATTTTCAAGGGAATTATATTCTCTTTAGTTGCTATCCTAATTAAATTAATCAAAAAAACAAACTCTGAAACTTCTAAAAATAAAGGTATTTTATTATATTTTTCTTCTGTTGTTAATTCTACTGTAAAGTTCTTTTCTTCTTTTCTTATAATAAAAATCATAGGCCCAATAAGCTTCTTATACTGTGCTAAACGCTCTATGCAAGTCTGAGCATTTTTGCTACAAAAAGCAGCAAAAATAGGCGGAGAAAAAGTTTCAATACCTTCTGCAGTTGCAATTTTTATTAGTTTACTTTCATCAGGAATTATTTCACCAATGCTTTCCATAAAACGAAAGTATTCATCTTGTGTTAATCTTATATTCTTTCTACTAAATAAATCCTCTGGCAACCCTGATTTTATTAATATTTCACGTAAAGGCAACCCTACTGATAAAAGAAGTGAACTATACCTACCATCAATAATAAAACGCTTCATAAAAGATACTCCATTCTATTTTATTATTTTTCCTTCTGCATTTCATAAATTTGTTTCATCATTATTTTTTTAGGTGTAAATGGAGCCAATGCTAAAAACATTCTTTGAAGTAGTGATACTCCTGAAATTACATTTAATTCTCCTTTTAACATACCCTCATACCCATCTTTTGCAACATCAACTGGACTAACAGTCTTTGCAAATAATGGAGTATTACTCATATCTGATGCTTTAGCAAAACCTGTATCCATGGCACCTGGCATTAATGTAGTAATAGTTACACCAGTACCTTTAATTTCTTGCCATACAGCATTACTAAATGAAGTAACATATGCCTTTGTAGCATAATAAACTGCTTGTAATGGACCTGGCATAATTGAAGCCGTAGAAGAAACATTTAATATTCTACCATCCCCACGCTTAACAAAGTCAGGTAAAAATAACTTAGTTAATTTTGTAAGCGTAATAACATTTACTTCTATCATTTGAATATCTTGCTCCATAGAACGTATATGAAACTCACCTCTACCACCAAATCCAGCATTATTAATTAAATAATCTATTTTTATATTTGCATTTTTAACCTCATCATAAATCTCCTGTGCTGAATTTCTTAACGATAAATCTTTTACAATCACCATTACTTTTATTCTGTATTTATTCTCAAGCTCTCTTTTTAATTCATTTAGTTTATCCTTACTTCTTGCAACAACTACTAAGTCTCCACCTCTTGATGCATGTAACTTTGCAAATTCCTTTCCAATCCCACTTGATGCTCCTGTAATTAATGCAGTTTTATTTTTCATCATAATTTCCTCCCTAAATTTAAGTTTTGCTTGATGATTTCATTATACAAACTATAAAACATTTTTTAACATCATTTTGCGCCAATAATTATTCAATCTGTGCCAAAAAAAATAAACATTATTATTTTAAGCAACTTTAATATCTTCTATGCTTTTAATTAATCTTAAGTTCACTTTGTAAAATAAAAAAAATTATCAATAAGAATTTATTGCATTAAAATAACCCACGAAAATCTATATTGATTTTCGTGGGTTTCATGGTGGAGGCGAGGGGTATCGAACCCCTGTCCGAAAGCAGACCAGCCTGACTTTCTACGAGCGTAGTTTGTGACTAAAATTTCGGTCCTTAGTTCGCTCACAAACAAACTCCTAATTCCCTAGCTTCATAAATACCCCTCTAGCTCAAAGCTTTGCTAGACTTCGTTCCCTACTTTAATGACACCAGCTACCCAAGACGTAGGCATCCTGGACTGATGAGCAAGCTATATTAAGCTGCTAATGCAAAATTTTCTTCTGCGTTTATATTTAATGCATAGCTTATTAACGAGTCGTCCATGCTTTACTCGGCCCGCTTATCAAACCCATCTTACCCCCGTCGAAGCCAAAACGCCCCCATGTTAGGTTAATAGGTCATAAACGCTTTTACCTATTCAATTTTCAATTGATGATTAACATCGTGACTTTATTATAAAACATACAGTTTCAACTGTCAACTTAACTCCGCTATTAAAACCTTGGTAAACCATTAATATTATTCTTTTAAAAGAAATTTTACTCTTTTATTAAACAATTTTTCTAAATAAACCATAAATTTTTCTGTAATTTTAGATTTAATAATTTTTTATAATGCTTACCTTAAATAAAAGCTCTTGAAATCATTTTGGAAAGATGTTATTATAAACAAGCAGTTGGTACGTTAAAGTGCTAATTACCTGTAGAGTCTAGTTTGTCCTTCGCCGGATGCTAGGCTCTACTTTATTTTTAAGACAAAATTAAAAAAATTATCCACACAAATAAAAAAACAATCCACACTTTAATTCACATTTTTTCCAAATACTTGTTTATAAGTGCATAACTTAATTTTCATTAGGCAAAATAATTATAAATTCTGAACCCTTATTAACTTCACTAAAAACTTTTATTTCTCCACCATGAGCATTTACAATAGATTTAGATATTGTAAGTCCCACACCCATTCCTTTTTCATTAGCTCCTCTTGATTTATCTACCCTATAAAAACGTTCAAATATATTTTTAAGTTCACTTTCAGGTATACCAATTCCACTATCTTTAATACTTATGTTAATATTGTTATCTTTCATAAAAGTTTTAACGTATATTTCACTATTTCCATTATTATATTTAATAGCATTAGATAATATATTTACAATTACTTGTGCAAACTTTTCTTTATCAACTAATACCTCTAAATCCTCTAAGTCATATTTAATTACTATATTTTTTTCAAGAGCTTTCCCTTCATAATTATAAGAAATAGTTTTTATATAATTTTTTAAATTCACTATTTCTTTATTCAAATTATTTTTTTCAGTATCAAATTTAGCTAACTTTCTTAACTCATCAACAAGATTTGCAATTCTTGTTACCTCTTCATTTATACTATTAAGTCTTTCATTAGTAGGTTCCCAAATTCCAGCAATAATTGTATCCAAATGTCCCTTTATACTTGTAAGTGGTGTTCTAAGTTCATGAGCTATATCGCCGGTTAGTTGTTTTCTTAAATTTTCCTGTTCATTTAACTCATTAGATAATTTATTTATAGCCTTTATGAGATCATCAATTTCACTTATATTACTCTTATAAGTTACTTCATTTTTATAATTTCCCTCACCTATAAATTTAGTCATTTTTGAAACTTTAGAAATAGGATTAGCTATAGACCTAGATATTATTATTGAAATTATTATAATACTCCCTATAGAAATAGCACCTATTATAGCTATAATCCTATTAGCAGCATAAAAAAATTCAACATCATTTTCCATATAATAAGTAGAAGCATAATGCCCTATATAAGCATATCCAACTGGATTTCCACTAATATCTCTAATATCAATCTTAAATTCCTCAAAATAGCTATTCCATTTCTTTTCTATACTCTGCATATTTTTACTTATTTCATTTAAAGTATTATCTGATAGTACCTTCTCATCTTCAAATACACTCCATACTTTATTATTGTTTTCATCATATATTTCAATTGCAATTCCTTTTCTTATAGAATCTATCCCTAGGTTTTCTATAAGTTCAATATCCCAATTACCATTTAAATATATACTTTTTAAATCAAATTCAATTAAATGATTTATTTCTGTTTTATTACTATCATCAACATACTTTTCAAAAGAATTTTTAAAATTTGTATTTACAAAAAATCTTATAGCTATAATAGTTACAATCATGATAAAAGTGAAAGATATTATAAGTTTACTATTTATTGATTTTAATTTATTTCTATAATCCAAACCTATATCCTACCCCATATACAGTTTGAATTATTCTAGGATTTCGCGAATCAACTTCTATCTTTTGACGTAAATTCTTTATATGACTATCTATAGCCCTATCACCTTTTTCATAATATCCTTCAATAGTACTTTCTAGTAATTTCTCTCTTGAATATATCTTCTTAGGATTATTTATTAGTGTAAGTAATATTTTATATTCTGTATTAGTTAAAATTACATATTTTCCTCTAACCTTAACTTCATGGGTTTCAGTATTTATTTCTAACTCTTCACCATAGCTTATTATTTTCTTATCATATGAGCCACTACTTCTCTTTAAAATAGCTTTAACTCTTAATACTAATTCATTAATATTAAAAGGCTTACAAATATAATCATCACAACCTAGCTTAAAACCATCTATCCTATCTTCATCTTCTATTCTAGCAGTTAACATAATTATAGGAACTTCAGACTTTTTTCTTATATATTCACATATTTCCTCTCCACTTATATATGGAATCATTCTATCTAATATTATTAAGTCATATTCTTTTGAATTTATCTTATCTATAGCACTATTGCCATCATAAGCAACATCTGTACAATAACCTTCATTATCTAAAAATGCTTTTATAAATTCACATATTTTCTTTTCATCATCAACTATTAATATGCTAGTCATACTAACCTCCAAAAATTTTTCTCTTTAATATTATAACTATGATTCTTGCAACATTTAAAGTAAATATATCTTATTTTAAAAAAATTTTATAATAAAACCTTAAAATTATTTTCATTTATCCTATTGAAACGAAAATAATTTCATGGTATATTGTAAACATATTCAAAGAAAAACTTTTTCATTATTATTGCAATTATGAAAATAATTTTATAAAATAAAGGAGGATATTATGTTTAAACAGCTTCAAAAAATCGGAAAATCATTTATGTTACCAATTGCAATATTACCTGCAGCTGGTTTATTATTAGGAATCGGTGGTGCCCTATCAAATCCTAATACTGTACAAGCTTATCCGTTTCTGGATATTTCTTGGTTACAAGGTATATTTAAAATAATGTCATCTGCCGGAGACGTAGTATTCAGTAATTTAGCACTTATAATGTGTATAGGTCTTTCAGTTGGACTTGCAAAAAAAGATAAAGGTACTGCCGCACTGGCTGGTGCTGTTGCATTTCTTGTAATGAACGCCTCTATTAAAGGAATGATTAGTGCTTTCAATCCTGCTGTTGAATCAATCGATACAGGGGTTGTTGGTTCTATAGTTATAGGTTCATTAGTTGCATACTTACATAATAGATATCACAACATTCAATTACCTGCAGTACTAGGATTCTTTGGTGGATCAAGATTTGTTCCAATAGTTTCTTCATTCTCTGCTATTGGTGTTGCTGCAATATTTTTCTTAATATGGCCTACTTTCCAAGGTTGGTTAGTTAGTGCTGGAAATGCTATTGCTAACTTAGGTCCTATAGGAACTTTCCTTTACGGATTCTTATTAAGATTAACTGGTGCTGTTGGGTTGCATCACATGATTTACCCATTATTCTGGTATACAGAATTAGGTGGGGTTGCTCAAGTTGCTGGACAAACTGTAATTGGCGCACAAAATATATTCTTTGCTGAGTTAGCTGATCCAAATCATGTAGGTTTATTTACAGAAGGTACTAGATTTTTTGCTGGACGTTTTGTAACAATGATGTTTGGTCTACCTGCTGCTTGCTTAGCAATGTATCACTGTGTTCCAAAAAATAAGAGAAAAACTGTTGCTGGTTTATTCTTAGGTGCTGCAATTACATCATTTATAACTGGTATTACAGAACCAATTGAATTCATGTTCTTATTCGTAGCTCCTTGGCTATATGTAGTACATGCTTTCTTTGATGGATTAGCATTCTTCTTAACAGATATATTAAATGTATCAATTGGAAATACATTCTCTGGTGGATTAATTGATTTTTCACTATTCGGTATATTACAAGGTAACGAAAAAACAAACTGGATTTATGTAATATTAATAGGTATTGTATGGGCTATATTATACTATGTAACTTTTAGAGTCTTAATTACTAAATTCAATGTTCCTACTCCAGGTAGAGAAGATAACACTGAAGAAGTTAAAGTTGTTACTAAAGATTCTATGAGTGAAGTTGCTGCCGAAATCTTAGCTGCACTAGGTGGAAAAGAAAACTTAGATGATGTTGATGCTTGTATTACAAGATTAAGAGTAGCTGTTAAAGATGTAAGCAAAGTAGATAAAGATAAGATAAAATCCCTAGGGGCTACTGCTGTCCTTGAAG
Organism: Clostridium cuniculi; assembly: GCF_004353185.1. Lineage (GTDB taxonomy): Bacteria > Bacillota > Clostridia > Clostridiales > Clostridiaceae > Clostridium > Clostridium cuniculi. The sequence continues at coordinate 23,584 of NZ_SMUS01000002.1, forward strand.
TTAAAGGTGGAATCCAAGCTATATTTGGAGCAAAAGCAGATCCTTTAAAACAAAAAATTAATGAAATAATAGATAAAGAATAATTTATAAGGAGTGAAAGTAATGAATAAAGGATTAATTGTATCATGTCAAGCACTACCAAATGAACCACTACATAGCTCCTTCATAATGGGTAAAATGGCTTTGGCTGCTAAAGAAGGTGGCGCAATTGGTATACGTGCTAATACCGTAGCTGATATTCAAGCAATAAAATCAGAGGTTGATTTACCTATCATCGGAATAATAAAACAGGATTATGATAATATGATTCCATATATTACTCCTACAATGAAGGAAGTTGATGCATTAGTTGAAGAAGGTATAGATGTAGTAGCTTTAGATGCTACTATAAATCAAGATGAAACCTTCCTTAAGGAGGTTATATCTAAGTACCCTAATCAAAAGTTTATGGCTGATATTTCAACAGTTGAAGAAGGATTAAGAGCTGAAAAATTAGGCTTCCACTTTGTAGGAACAACATTAATTGGATATACTAAACAATCTGAAGGTATGAATAACTTCCAAGTTCTTTCTACACTAATTGAAAAGTGTAAGATTCCAGTTATAGCTGAAGGTAATTTTGATACTCCTGAAAAAGCTAGAAAAGCTTTAGAAATGGGTGCTTATTCAGTAGTAGTTGGTAGCGCTATTACTAGACCACAACTTATAGCAAAGAAGTTTAGCGAAGAAGTTCAAAAAGCATTATAAAATACTTATATATAAGAGATGGAGACTATTATGCCTCTATCTCTTATTTTATAAAAAAAAGAATTATGGTATTATTAAATATATCACTGTACTATGGAGGGTTTTAATTGAATATTATATGCGAGATACAACAAAAATATAATAACTTTTCAGATAAAGAAAAAGCTATTGCTAATTATATCTTACATCAACCTGATATGATTAAAAATATAAATATAATAGAGTTAGCTAAAATAACAGGAACTTCTAGTTCTACTATTACTAGATTCTCTAAAAAAATTGGTTGTGATAGCTTTGTTGAAATGAAAATGCAAATTAATTTAAGCACTAATGATAACAAACCTATCGATAGTGATAGCATTTTTTCAAGCGTCTATAACCATTACAACGAAGTAATTGAAAGAACAAATTCACTTATAGATAAATCTGCTATACTTAATATAGTTGAAGAAATTAAAAAAGCTAATAAAATATATCTTTATGGAGTTGGTAGTTCTGGTTTAACAGCTACTGAAATGATGCAAAGATTAATAAGAATGGGATTTAATGTACATTGTATCTCAGACTCTCATATGATGATTATTAATAGTTCAATAACATCTCCTGAGGACCTTGTTATAGGATTTTCTATATCCGGTGAAACAAAGGAGCTTGTAAATGCCTTAAAGGTTTCTAAAAAAAATGGTGCTAAAACTGCTTGTATAACAAGCTTTGATGAAAGTTTAATAACAGCTTATTCAGATATAATATTAAAAGTTTATAACACTCGTTTTATAGGTAGACATAAATTTATAAACTCTCAGTTTTCAACTATGTATCTTGTAGATTTAATATCTACCGTATTATTAGAAGATAAAAACTTAGAAGAAAAAATGCAAATAACTATAGATGCCATAATAAATTCATAAAAGGGATGAGGTAAAACTTATCCCTTTTATTAATATTATATTCCTAAAAGTAGCTTTGCAAAACCAAAATAAACTATTAATGCAAAAGCATCTACTATTGTTGTAATAAGCGGACTTGCCATTATTGCAGGATCTAGTTTTAACTTCTTTGATATTATAGGTAAAACTCCTCCTATAACTTTTGCTAATATTACAGTAAAGAATAGGCTAGCACATACTGTAAGAGAAATCATAAGATCTGCACTAGTAAATAAATATAATCTTAAAAAGTTTACTATCGCTAAAATAGTCGCAACTACAATACTCACTCTAAATTCTTTAAATATTACTTTTAAAAAGTCCTTTGTAGTAATTTCTCCAAGTGCCAATCCTCTTATAACTAATGTAGATGACTGAGATCCTGAATTACCTCCAGTATCCATTAACATTGGAATAAATGATGCTAGTATTACTACAGATTGAAGAACATCTTCAAATCCTTGTATTATTGATCCAGTAACTGTTGCAGATATCATTAATACTAAAAGCCATACTATTCTATTTTTTGCTAATGTTAAAACTGGAGTTTTTAAATATGGTTGTTCATTTGGCTCCATTGCAGCCATTTTTTGAAAATCTTCTGTATTTTCTTGTTCAATAATATCTACAATATCATCTACTGTTATAATCCCAACTAATCTATTTTCAATATCTACTACCGGCATAGAAAGTAAATCATAAGTTTTGAATAAAGCAGCTACCCTCTCTTGATCTTCAAAAGTTTTAACAGAAACTATATTAGTCTCCATAACATCTGAAACCAACATATTTTCATCACTTAAAATTAAATCTTTTAATGAGATAATTCCTTTTAATCTTCTTTCCCTATCAATTATAAAACAATTATCTAATGATTCTTTATCTACACCAGTTTTTCTTGTATAATCTATAGCTTCTTTTATAGTCATACCTTCTTTAAAATCTATGAATTCTATGGTCATAATAGCACCAGCAGAATCCTCTTCGTATTTTAAGAATTGATTTATTAACTTTCTCTTTTCTAATGAAGTATTGGAAATTATTTTACCTACTACATTAGCTGGTAATTCTTCTATTATATCTACAGTGTCGTCCAAAAATAAATTTTCAATTATTTCTTTTACTTCATCATCTGTAATTAATTCAATTATCTTTTCTTGAGATTCTTTATCTAAATATGAAAACACTTCTGCCGATGTATCCTTAGTTAATAATCTAAATACTAGCAACAAATATTTACCTTCTAACTCTTCCATACTCTTTGCAATATCAACACTATTCATTCTTTGTAATACTTGTCTTAATTCACTAATATTATTTTCTCTAATTATTCTTAATAATTCTTGTGCCATAATGTCCTCCTTTAGAGTTCATATATACACAAATAGAATTATTGAGAGTAAACTCATTTGTTATATATATGAACTACTTATCCTGTTAAATATTTTTATTTCATTATTTTTCAGTGGTATATCATCCATATAAATCACGCTCCTCAATCAGTCTACACTTTCATTATATAAGATAATTGTGGAGAAATTATGAGCTTGTTTATTTTATACAATTAAATAAAAAAATGATAAGACCTATGCCCTCATAAGCCTTATCATCTTTAATATATATTATTAATTATTATTAAAATTTTACATCGCTTAAATAAATATAAAATTTACTGTTTATAAGTTTATTTTTTCTTCTTTTTACTTGATAATAGCATACCAGCAGCTATAGTAACTACACCAATATAACCTATTATACTTTCTTTTCCTGTCTTAGGCAGATCATTATCATCTGAATTTTCTGTAGTTATTTGATTATTTGCATCACCTGAAGCGTTTTGATTTCCTGAAGTATTTTCATCACCTGATATATTTTCATCGCCAGGATTATTTTCATCTCCTGGAGTGTTTTCGTCTCCTGGTGTATTCTCATCTCCTGGTGTATTTCCATCGCCAGGATTATTTTCATCTCCCGGTGTATTCTCATCCCCTGGTGTATTTCCATCGCCAGGATTATTTTCATCTCCCGGTGTATTCTCATCCCCTGGTGTATTTCCATCGCCAGGATTATTTTCATCTCCCGGTGTATTCTCATCTCCTGGTGTATTTTCATCTCCTGGAGCATTTTCACCTTCATCTTTAGATATAACTTCTTCTAGTTTAGCTTCGAATAAACTTGCATTTTCTAAATCATTTGGTATTTTTATTTCTATATAAGCTTCATCAATTGCTTCATTTTTAATAGCTTTTATAATCCTAGATATAAAAGATGTATTTTTAACTTTTATTTTATAAACTGTAAAGTTTCCATCTATATATTTTTCTTCTAATACCCCATCTAACTTCTTAATATCATTTAAAAATTCACTAAACTTTTCTAAAGATACATCTTGTACTTCCATTTCTAATGGAGAATCAATTTCCCCAGAACCTGATATAGGAGTAACAATATTAGTGTCTATAATATCTTTAACAAAATTCACTACATTTTCTTCATATTCTTCTATATTTATAGTAACACTATCAAATTTATTACTTCCATCAATAGTTTTTGCTGTTATAGTTACTTGTCCCTTTGCTTTAGCTATTACTTTAACATCATTTCCTATAACTTCTATTGATGCTATATTTTCATCACTTGTTATCCATTCTATATCTCTTATTTCTGCTTCTTCATCTATAGTTGCAGTTAAGACTTTATTAGCTCCTACATATAAGCTATTAATCTTATTATCTATAGTTATATTTTGTGCTAATACAACATCTTTTTTTACAGTTACTTTTATTGTTTTTGTAGCTTCTCCACCATTACTATCTTTAACTTTGTATGTAACTCTATATTCTCCTGGAGTTTTTACATCAACAGTATTTTCTACAACTTCTATTTCAGTTATACTTTCATCTTCTTTATCAGTTGCAGTTACTCCAATTAATGGATCAAAAGTTTCTCCAACCTTTATAATTTTATCTTCAGCATTTATTACTGGCGGTTCATTTACAATTACTGTTATTGTCTTCGTAGAGCTTGCTCCCTGACTATCTGTTATGCTATATGTAACTTGATATTCGCCTGATTGACTTGTAATAACTTCGTTTCTTATAACCTTTATATCATTAGTTAAATCATTATCTTCAACATCTGTTGCTGTTACTCCATTTAGTGGATCAAACTCTTCTCCTAATTGTATTATTAAGTCACTAGCATTTATTACTGGAATACTGTTTATTGAAGATGATTTCGGATTTACAACAACTATGCTCTGAGCTCTAGTTGTTTTGTTTCCGCTATCTGTAGCACTGTATACAACCTTATACACACCTGCTATATTTGTATTTACATTACTTTCAACAACTAATTCTATATCATCATCTTCATCTTCTACAGTAACATTTTTCTTTGGATCAAAACTATCCCCCACTGTTAAAGTATGGTCTGTAACACCTTTTATTATCGGTGCTTTATTACCTTTTACATTTAATGTTATAGTTTTAACTGTTGTTCTACCACGGCTATCAGTAGCTGTATATGTAATATTATATTGACTATTTTCTTCTGGGTCTAAGTTAACTTCCTTATCTGATGTAACCTTAACCTCTACTTCATTTCCATTAATATCTACAGCCTTAACTCCAGCCATTAAATCAAATGCTTCTCCTGCATTTATAGTAACATCTTCTAATTCTCTTCCATCTTTAGTGATAGTAGGCCCTTCAATTACTGCATTAACTTTAACTTGTACATTTAAAGTCTCTGATTTACCTCCAAGATCATCTATTGCTGTAATATACAAATCATAGATTCCTTCTTCAGTTCCCTTAAACTCTTTTATTACTTTATCATTTGAATCCTTAACTTCTAAAGTTATTCCATCATTCTCTTTATCTTCTATTACTAATCCTTTTTCTTGTAAACTATCTGCTGTTAATTGAAGTGTTTCTCCCTCGCTAATTTCTATGTAAGAATCACTATTCATTTCTATAGTAGGATTTGTATTTAAAGTTAATTCTGTGTTATTAACAGTTACATCTTTAACGTACTCTTTATTTGTATTACTTACATATTTATATTCAGTACCTTCTTCATTTGTTATATTATATCTTCTTGATTCATTGTTAGAATCTGCTACTATATCTAATTCAAAAACTTCAACTTCATTACCATTCTTAGGTATTGAGTCTTGAGATGTTATTAAAACATCTATTGTATTTGTTTCTTTATTATAGGTATAATCTGTTAATATTTTATCTGAATTATTCTGATTTATTAAATCTTTTATTATAGGAGTACCATTTTCCTCTTTTAAAACTACTCCATCTAACTTTAAACTAAATTGAAGAGCTTTCGGAATATCTTCTATATTATCTAAGGATACTTTAACTGTATCAGAGTCTACTTTTTCCACATCTAATATAAAGTTATTTTCTGTACTTTCAGAATTATTCGTTATAATTTTGGGTGCCGCATAAGCTATTGCAGCAGTTGAAGTTACTGCTAATGTATATGCTAAAGCCGTTTTTACAGCTGGCTTTACCTTATTCTTTTTCATAATCTATCTCCTTTCTTACTTTATGGAGGTTATCTCAAAAGAGATAACCTCTTTTAAATCAAAATATTATCACTATAAATTTACTTTCTATTATTGAATACATTTTGAATAATATCACTACCAATTTCTACAACTTCATTAAAAGAATTTGACAATACTTTCGCTTTTGAGTTGTTTAATTCTATTAATGGTAGTTCACTTAAGTCTTCAGGTAAATCAACTAAGAATGTATCACTTACTAATCTTTGACCTACAGGTGCATTGTTACTATCTAGCTTATTATATCTATAAAGCTCAGCCTTTATCTTAGTACCTTCGATATTTCCACTTTCTTTTTGTTGCTCTGGAGTTATCCAATATAACCAATTTCCTTCAGCAACTTCACCAAGTTCTGAATCCTCTGGTAATGTTGCTAATAAAACTGCTTGCGCATTTAAAGCAAAGTTTTCATCATTCTCATTTATTACTAAAGGTACATTAAATGCTGGATCTCCCTTATATTCACCAGTAACTATTATAGAACCAGCTGGTATAGTTTTTCCTTCTGCATAAGTATAATCTGTCTTTAAAATACCTACACCATTTTCATAAACTTTATCACCATTATCTATACCTATTTCTATGTTATCTCCAGTTGGTCCTAATATATCAATTTCTGCTATAGATATAGCGCTAGCTCCCTTAGCTACTAACTTAACATACTGTGCATCATATGCCCATAATTGATTATTTAAGCTACTTCCTGTCTCATTGAAATAAATTGTATTTTCCTTAGTAGTATCAAATTCCCCTGAATGAGCTTTAGACCAAGTATTTCCATCCTTACTTACCCAAACTTCATATTTACTTATTGGTGAATATGCAGTATCTGAAGTTTTGCTAAATAAACTCTTTAATGAGAATTTCTTTGTAGTCGCTTCTCCTGGATTGTATTTTAGTCCTACAACAGATTTAGAATCTCCTAAATCAATAGTTACATATGGATCTCCTGAAACAACTGTACCATTACTATTAGTTGCTTTTGATGCTGTATAAATTGTTGATGGATCATTATCACTTATCTTTTTAATTTCTCCATCTTGAGCTTGTCCATGTCCTGAATTTTCATCAGCTACATCATTATCACTTCTTGTGTTAGTATCAAATACCCAATTAGTTTCAGATATACTTCCATCATGATTTACTTTTATGCTACCAATAGTAGTTTCCTCAGTAACATTTAAATTATAGTCATAAGCTCTGACTTTATATTCAAATGCTCTATTATTTACAGTATCTATAACATCTATATAATTAGTTAATCCATTTTCTCCATCTTTATCTCTTTCCACGAATCCAACTACTACTTCTTTAGTACCTGTTGATGTTGCCTCTTTTCTTATTATTTCATAACCTAAAATCTTATCTGAATCCTTTGTTACACTTAAAGTTAATGGAACTTCCTTTTGATTTAAATAAGATCTATCACTTAGTGTATTTCCATTTTTATCGCTACCAAAACTTGCTGTTACCTTAGTATCTGAAGCCATAGTTATTGAATTAATATCATTTCCAGCTGCTAATCTAATTCTTCTTGCTTCATCATTTAAGTAATAAATAGCTTTATCTTCTTTTGGATAGTTCTTTGCATCTAAATATTCATTAGTCTTAGGACTAGCTACTAATCCCCATCTTTCAAAGAATTCTCTTAGGTCTTTCTGTACCGCATCTGATGCTCTCATTATAAATGTTTGAGCTGTTGAGTCATATCCCTTTTCAGTTGTAGCCGTTCCTTTTAATCTTGTTTCTCTATATAATTTAGCAAAGAATGTATCATTTTCTAAATTATTATCTGAATTAACCTCTAACATATTATAAGTATAGTCATTATCATATGCTAAATGTAATTGCCAGAACATTCCTAATCTAGTAAATAAGTCACTAGCTAAACCTACACTATTAGAAGTTACTTTATCATACATTTTTTCATATACTCCAGATCCTTCTAATCTAGATTCACTTATATCATTAAATGTTTGTGTTATAAGTGCTAATATATTGTTAGTTGTTTCTGTATACGTCAATCCTGGTCTATCATGAACATGTCCAATCTCGTGAGATATTCCCCATCCAAATAAACTTCCTTCAGACGAATTTATTAAGTTTCCATTTGAATCGAATTTGAATGGAATTCCTTTCATTGTATCAGCAATAGAACCATATCCTATACCAACATGGTGTGATGATGCATACATAAATGCTCCAGTAAACATTCTTTGATATTTAATGTTCATACGATTCTTAGGTGCTCTATTTTCATTATAATATTGAGTTTCACTCTTTCCATCAAGAACCTCTAAAGCAGTATTAGTTATTTTACCGTCACCATCAAAATCTATTGCTTCTTCAAGTAAACCTTGTTGTGAATAAGAAATCTTCATTAATTGTTCCCAAGCAAGTAATGTATTATAAAGTCTATCTACTTGAGCATCTTCATCTCCAACTAATCCACTTTCTATTCCTTTAAGCACTTGATCAGCAGCAAGAGAAAGCATAATTCTTTCTCCTTCTATATCTGTAGCATTTAATATAGAAGTTTCTGGATCATAAGTATAAATATTATTAGAATTATCTTCTATAGTAGCGCTATCAGGATATCTATCAGGTAAAGAGCTTACATAGCTTTTTAACTCTCTAATATAAGTTCTTATAGCTTCTTTAACTTCATCTTCTTTAGCTTCATTATCTATAATATTATTCACATTTAAATGTGGTATTTCTATTCCTCCACTTACTCTTACTTTAAATGTATTACTTTCTGCAAATCCGCTCTTAAGACCTATATATAAATTTCCACCTTTTTCATAGTTCATATCAAAACCAGTTTCAGGTATTTCAATTTCATTTTTTCCTATCTTTAATTCTTTTATTACTTTATATGCAGTACCACTTTCAGCATTAAATTGAGTTAATACTAAATCAAATTTTGTATCACTTCTATCAGGACTAGCTATATATATAGTAACCTTATCCCCTGGTTTTACTGCCACACCTAGTGATTGATAGTTATTTGTCTGACCTATAGTATTTTGAGCTCCTATATTATGTATTGTTGAGTCTAGAGTTATTATTTCATCTTGTAATGAAACTTCATTTAATAAATCTTGAGCTCTCTGTAAATTCTTTAATATTTCCTCTTTATTTGGATGATATTCAAGATTTATTGGATCTATTGTATTTGCCCTCTTAGTAAGCTCATCTACTCTTTCTTGAGTCACACCATCATTTAAAGATAACTTTAAATCATCGGCAAATAAATTATCTACATCATTTTCTAAGCTATCATATTTATAGAACTTAATTTCAGATATACTTACTTTACCTGAACCTGATCCAGGATATACAGATATATTTGCTTGTACTTGTTTAGCTGTTATAGGCTCCGCTAATTTTAGTGTTACTACTTTGCTATTATTACTTAAGCTTACTGTAGCATCTTTATATTCCCATTTTCCTGTTTCTTTATTTAAGAATCCTATATTCGCATTATATGGCCATGAATCTATATCTAATCTTGTTATTACCTTTATAGTATCAATTGTATATTCTTGATCAAATGTTATTATAGGACCATTTTTTCCATAAACAGATGTATCCCATCCATTCCAAGTCCATGCTGTAGAATAGTCATTATCTACAACCGCATCAGTATCATCATAAGTTCCTCCGTTGAATTGAACCTTTTCTATGTGATTAGTTAATTCATTTGTTCCATTTGATGTATTTATAAGGTTATAGTTAGTTGTTACTGGTGCTACTAACTTAGCAGTAGATCCTATATAAACTTGTGATAAGCCACCTGTTCCATGGTGATTTGTTGCTGTCATCATAATTTCATAACTAGTTGTATCTTCTAACCCTGTTATTGTATATGATGTAGCCCTTATAAAATCTGAACTATCAGTATCCCCTGCTGGTAAATTAGAAACTCCTGTTGGAATATTATCATCTAAATCAGAATCTGTATATTTTTCCCCATTATCATTTGCTTTTAACCATTGTTGAGTTCCAACTTTTCTATAATATAATTCATAATCTTTTGCTTTTGCATGTGCCTTCCAAGAAACTGTAAGTTGTTTATATCCACCTTTTACAGTTATTCCTTCTGGACCTTCAGGTGCTGTTTCTGGTATTACTTGAACCTCTATTATAGAGTCAGCTCCAAAGTTACTTCCATTATCTCCTGATGCACTTTCACTTAACTTTCCTGTAGTAGAATCCCAAGCTTGTGGTTGATAATTTGAATCAACATTATCTGGTTTACCATCTTTGTCATTTGAATTATTTGTTAAATTTGTATCTCCTGTTGTAGCAGTGCTATATCCATCTTGTTCGTCCTTATATCCACTCTTCCATTCTCCTGAAAGTGATTGAATACTAATTCTGTAAATTCCATAAGCATCTACTTTTTCTACTCTTAGAGAGTTTTCAGTTGTTTTATATGTACTTGTACTTACTACTTGATTATTATTATTTAATTTTTCAACCTTTATTTCATATCCAGTTACATTTACTTCCTGTTCCCAACCTATAGTCATAGATTCTTGTCCAACTTGAGTTGTACTTGTAAATTTATTTATAACTGGTATATTCATTTTAGGTTTTGGCATTTCTTTATAAACATTATTTAAAAACTCAACTTTTGCTATTTCAGTTAAATTCTTATTGCTTCTGCTGCCAGTAACTCTTATATTAATTTGACTTACTGCAACTTGTTTTCCTAAATCTATTTTTATAGTATCCATCTCTTTACCATCAGTAGTTCTTGTTATAGATTTAGTTACATTAGAATCATTAAACTTAACAGTTAAATCTTGTCCACTTTCACCTGCTCCAGGTATAACAATCTCTCCACTTGATGGTGCATTTTCACTTGGAGCTTGTATAACAATCTCTTCAATTGCAGTTGAACTTCTTGCTTTACCCGATAAATCCATAGGTATTTCTATAGGATTAGCCTCATTTATTTCACTTGTAGATTGTAATGATACTATAGAGCTTTCATTTTTTAATATATTTTTAATATCTCCAGTTACTGTTACTTTTTCATTATCTACATTTATACTAATGTTATCAGGATTTATTATAGGATCTGTATCAACTATAACTGGATCATTTTTAGTTTTATTTATATTTTGATGAACATAGCTTAAATCAGTTATATCTACTTTACCATCTCTATTTAAATCAAATTTCTCATCTGAAGATTTACTTTTTATAGCACTCTTTAGAGTTTCATAATCCTCTTTAGTTACTGAACCATCTGAATTAAAATCTCCTGATATTAGAATACCTGGATAGTACTCACTACTACCATCCTCTAACTCTATTTTCTTTTCATTAGTCCCTAATAAAATTCTTTTAGATGAATTTTCAATTTCTATATCGTTGATATTTACAGTCTGATATCCACTACCTGATATTTCAATTGAATATGTTCCTAATTCAAGATTTTCAAAAGTTAAATGATAAAAATTTAACTCTGTTGCTCCTTCATCTAATTTATTTCTACTATAATCTAAAGCCTCCAAATTATAAGTTATATTACTATTATCTAAATTTCCACTTGTAACATCTGAACCTAACTTAACAGTTTTACTTTGTCCATCTTTAGTTATTTTTATAGATATATCTGTTTTTTCTGAGTTTGCAACTTTTATAGGACTATCAAAATTAATATCTAATTCTAATTTTCCTGTTACTTCATATTGTTCTGAACTTTGTGATTCATCAACATTTTCATCTTCTATTTCTGTTGTTTCACTACTTTTTTCTGCTTCATTTTCGGTATTTTTTTGTTCTTCATTTATAACAGTACCCTGAGAAGTTTCACTATTTGCTTCATTATTAATACTATCAGTAATAGATTCACTATTTTCTTCAGATATACCCTCTTGAGTATTTGTTATTTCATTTACTATTGAATCGGAATTATTATCATCTAAATTTCCAAAAACAACTTCATTTACCTTATCAATCTCTTGATTACTAGTTTTAGTTTCTGCAAATGTAACACCTTGTACTTGACTTGTAATCAAAGCTACTGCTAACATAGCTGATATTTTTCTTCGATTCATATTTATCCTCCTTTATATACTTTTTTCTGCATAAAATATACCACATCCTACTTTTATTTTTCAATATTCTTAAATATTGTTAAATAATTTTTTTATTTTTATAAATTTAATATGATTTTAAATTATTTTTAATAAAAAAAAATATATATTTTTCATTTTTTAACAAATATATTAACTTTATTTTTTCATTTTATTAATCTCGAAAATTTCTTAAATATACCTATATTTATTTTAAAAATATTTTTGAATATTATCTAACTTTTTAATATATATCATTATAAAATTATCAAGATATTTTTACTGTTCTATAATTAAGAGCAAAAAAAATGATAAGACCTATGCCCTCATAAGCCTTACCATCTTTAATATATACGTTAATATATATTATTCATTATTGTTGAAAATGTTAAAGAATCCCCAAATAAACTTCTATGGTGGTAAAAGTATAAAATAGTTCAGAATTCCCTTATTTCAATTATACATGTTAATTTAGTAGTATCAACAATTATTTTATAAATTCCATTTTTCTATTGTGGCAATACCATTTCCTCTTAATTTTAATAAAGTATCTATAGAATCATTATAAATTCTAGTACTAAATACTTCTTCTCCATTATTTAAGAATATTTCTAAAGAAGAATTATCTGAGAATATTCTCATTGAATCAACAGCTTCAATCTCTACGGCTCTCATATCTCTTCCATAACCTGACTTTCCAAGTTCTAATTTAAATAATTTATTCTTAAATGAAAGCTTACAATCTTCTCTTAATTCAACATTAAATTCATTAGAATATTTGAAATTAATATTTAATTCAAAAGTATTACTTTCAAATATATCTAAAGTAATATCTTCATTTAAAGAAACTTCTTTTTTAATTGAATTACCTTTTCTTAAATTCTCTAATTCAATAACAGGTACTTGATATACCTTATTATTGTTTAAAACTAATTCTCTAGGAATTGTTAATTGATGTTGCCAAAAGTTATCTATAGTTGGATTCTTATGATCTATTGCATCAGGTACTCCCATCCAACCTATAACTATCCTTCTTCCTTTAGAATCTTCAAAAGTTTGTGGTGCATAGAAATCAAAACCCCTATCTATTTCAACAAATTCTCCGAGTTTAAGTTCTTTCTTATCATTAATAAAGTTCCCTACTGCATATCCACATTGATATACATTATTATATTTATATCCTTCTGCTTCCATACCTTGTGGTGAAAACATTAATATATCCTTATCACCTAACTTAAATGTATCTGGACATTCCCACATATATCCCATATTATTTAACTTACCTACCGGGACTGAGTGGAATTTCCAATTATAAAGGTCACTTGACTTATATAATAAAACACATCCCTTATCATCAGTAGTTCTAGCACCTAGAACCATATAGTAAACTCCATCCTCTTCCCAAACCTTAGGGTCTCTAACATGTAAAGACATATCTTCTGGGAAATCTGTATTTCTTAAAAGAACCTTCTTTTCTGAGAAGTTTATACCATCTTTACTAGTTACTAAAATAACATTTTGCTCTCTTCCCGTTAATATATAATCATGTTCGCCTTGATGCTTTACATTCCCTGTATAGAAGAAATATATAGTATCATCTTTAACAAAAGCTGATCCAGAATATACTCCATCCTTATCTTCAGCTATATCAGGATAAAGAGCTACACCCTTATCTTCCCAGTTAGCTAAATCTTTAGATACAGCATGCCCCCAAAACTTTAATCCTCCCATTGGCGTTAATGGTGAGTATTGATAGTAACAATGATATTCTCCATTAAATTCACATAATCCATTAGGGTCATTTATCCAACCTATAGGAGCCATTATATGATATTTATTTCTCCATCTATCATTATTTACAGCATCTAAATTTTTGTTCATACATTCATTTATTTGCTTATCGAAATCAATTTTTAACATACTTATCTCCCTTGTATTAAAGTTAAAACTTCATCTTTCGTTGGTAAAGCTCCTATAGCTCCTCTTTTGCATACTGTTAAAGCAGCTGTTGCATTTGAGAAAGTTAATATTTCCTTTACCTTTTCTTCTGGTAAATTAACTAAACTTTCTAAAGTATTATCACCTTCAGCAATTTGGTATAAGAATGATCCTATAAATGAATCTCCAGCTCCTGTTGTATCTTGCGCTTGAACTTTAAATGATGGAGAGAATACTTTTCTTTCCTTAGTTATAAATTCTGCACCATTAGTTCCTTTAGTGTAGATTATAACCTCAACATCTCCTTGTAATAAGAAGTTTAATGCTTCTGCTTCATCTGTAATTCCAGTTATAAATTCTAACTCTTCATCACTTATTTTCACTATATTTGCCAAAGGTAAAAATTCTAAAATTGCTTTTCTACAAGCTTCTGGTGTTTCCCATAATGGTAATCTAACATTTGGGTCAAAGCTTATTAAACAATTATTTTTTTTAGCAAATTCTATTGCCTTTCTATGAGCATCCTTTATAGGAGCATCTATTAAGCTAACTGAACAAAAGTGTAATATTCCACCTTCTACAAAAACTTCTTCTTCTATTTCTGATGCATTTAATAGCATATCTGCACTTGGGTTTCTATAGAATGAAAAATCTCTTTCCCCATCTTCCTTTAATGATACAAATGCTAATGCAGTATTTGCTTCCTTAGTTCTTAAAACCTTTGATACATCTACACCTAAAGGCTTAACTTCTTCTAAAATATGATCTCCAAATCCATCTACACCTAATTTAGTAAGCATTTGAGATTTTCCGCCTAACTTTGAAACAGCTGCAGCAACATTTAATGGTGCTCCACCTGCAACTCTAAAAAAATTACTTACATCTTTTAAAGCTACACCTTTTTCATGTGGAATAAAGTCTATCAAAGCTTCTCCAATTGAAATTACCTTTTTCATCTCTTCTCCTCCTAATAATATATCATGGGAACGTTCCCTCATTCATAAAAAAAATATATTACAAATGAATTTGTTCCATTAACCTCATAAATCAAAAACATTTATACTTATAAAAATATTATATCATTTATATTACCTTAGTCTATATTTTTTTATTAGAAATATACTCCTTTTTCATAAAAAAAGCTACTCATTAAAGAGTAGCTTAAACTCTTAAGTAAAAATAAAATTTATATGCATAATTTCTAGAACTTAACTAAATATCTTTTGAGGCTGAATTAATACTATAATTAACTTCTAATAAATTAAAACAATTATAATTAATTTTATTAAACTTAATAAACAAAAAGTATAATATACTTTTTGGCAACTGGCTGACATTGAAAAATTTCTTTAGTCCCTATAGCTTTGCGTCCTTAAATTTCTTTAAGTTTGCCTATTTAATTTTAAAAATAATATAAAATTATTATCATCTAATATTATTTTTTTATATGAGAATTAAAACAAATTACTGAAGAAATTATATAGCATTTTAATGCTTTATAGTTAAAAATGTTTTATTTTTCATATTTTAAATCATAAATTTCCGATAAAATAAAACTATTTTCCACTGAATTATATTTTTATTCTTCTTATAACATAATTTTAAAATTATTATTTTTCAAATTCATTATTCTCATCAATTTCATACTCTTTCATATGCTTTTTATGTTTACATTTATTATGACCTCTCATATGTCTACCATGAACATCACTCATTTTCCAAGATTTAATTAACTTTGATAATATTACTTCTAACTGCTTTTGTTCTTCCTCATTTATTGCCTTAAATAATTCTTTTGACTTATTTTTATGCTCTTCTTCCTTTAATAAAATAACTTCCTTTCCTTTTTCAGTTATCTCAATTTTTACTCTTCTTTTATCATTTTCATCTTTTTCTCTTATTATTAATTGCTTATCTTCCATTTTACTTAAAATTTCACTTAAAGAGCCTGAACGAATATCAATAATGTTTTGTAATTCACTTTGAGTCATTGTTCCTTTTTCTAAAAGTACTTTTAATATACGCCCTCTTCCATGATGACCACAATGGTTATGATTTAATATCATTCCACACTTTCCTAACATTATCATAAGACGATCTTCTTGAGGTAAACTTTTAAACTCCTCACGTTTTTTTGCTTGTTCCTTTAGCTCAGCTATTTTTTCTTCTGTAATTTCACCTTCATTCAATAATCTTACAAACTTTTTTCCTCTACAACATTTAGTTTCATCTATACTGCAATTTTTTCCACATAGTGGACATTTCTCATATTTAATTTCATTATTCATATATATTTACTCCTTTTTAGTTAGGTACCTTATTATTATATTGTATACTATCACATTAATATTATCAAGGCACCTAATTAATTGTAATAAAAAAAGAAGAAAATGCTTTTACACATTTCCCTCTTTATATATACTAAATTTATGATTAAGCTTCTTCTTTTATTCCCATTATCCAAGTAGCTATAAATGCTACAACACCTGCAATAGCTAATCCTATACAATAATTAATCATTGTATCTGATGTTGTAATTGCTATAGCTGGTAAAGCTGTTACACCAACTGCTGTCATTTTAACATGTGTAAGTACTACATAAGCACCAGCTGCAGCACCACCAATAGCTGCTCCTATAAATGGTTTTCTATATCTTAAATTAACACCAAATATTGCTGCTTCAGTTATACCCATTGTACAACTTATTGCTGCTGGTAAAGATATAGCTTTCATTTTCTTATTTTTAGTCTTAAAGTATACAGCTAAAGCTGCCCCACCTTGTGCAAAGTTAGCTACTGCCCAAATTGGAAGTAAAGTATTAAAACCAGTTGAAGAAATAAGTCCTAATTCAATAGCGTGAAAGCTATGGTGTATACCTGAAATAACTATAGCTGAATATAATCCACCAAAAATTATCCCTGCAAATATACCAAAGTTATTTAATGCGTACTGTAAGAATACACTTATTCCATCTCCAATCCAGTTAGCAAATGGACCTACAACTACTAACGCTAAGAACCCTGTAGCTAATACTGTTAATAATGGAGTTAATAATATATCTAACATGTTAGGTACAATCTTTCTAACATTTCTTTCTATTATAGACATTAAGAATATAACAAATAGTATTGGTAATACAGTTCCTTGATATCCCTTTAAAGGCATATCAATAATTCCAAATACAGACATTGTTTGCGCTACAGCACCTGATTGTTGTTCCCAAGCATTCATTAAACCTGGGTGAATCATTATACCTCCAACTGTCGCTGCTAAGTAAGGATTGCATTTAAATACTTTTGCTGCACTGATAGCAACTAATATTGGTAAGAAGTTAAATGCTGCACTACTAAATAAATCTAACAGTGTCCACCACCATGTTCCTGAGGCATCCAGTCCAAACTTAGACAATAATCCCATTATACCCATTAATAATCCTGAAGCAACAATTGCCGGAATTATTGGTACAAATATATCTGATAATAATTTAGCTAATTTTTGAATCGGATTTAATTTTTCCGCACCAGAATCTTTAACATCTTGAGTACTCATCTCAGTTATTCCACAAATTTTAATTAACTCTGCATATACTTTATTAACAGTCCCTTGCCCAATAATAACTTGGAATTGTCCACCGTTAATAAACGCACCTTTAACTATATCTAGCTTTTCTAGCTCTTCTTTGTTAGCTAAACTTTGATCTTTTAATACCATTCTTAATCTTGTAGCACAGTGTGCTGCACTTGCAATGTTCTCTGGTCCACCCATATATTTTAATATATCTTGGGCAGCATCATAATACTTGTTAGACCCCATTTTTAAATCCTCCTAAATGACTTTTATAATTCTATAATTACCTTGTATCAAAGGCTTTATTCATTATGTGGTAATGTTCCCACGTTGCTTATTAAAAAATGTGGTAATGTTCCCACTATTTCAATAAAAAAAGTTTTACGTTTTCATTTAATCGTATGCACTATGTCGAAATTTGTTATTATTTAAAATTATAATTAAATTATATAACGTTATTTTATATAAGTCTATAGTTTATTTTAATTTTTATATAGGAAAATTTCAGACTTATCATAAAATATTATTTTTTAAAATAGTTTTATATAGGAATATTTCCTATACAAAACCCATTTAAAACCTTTTCATAACCTTATTATACACTATTTCTTTCAACTAGTAAACAATCTAATTTTACTTTTTCTACCACACTTTCTTTTTTTTCATTATCTAATTTACTTAACATTATTTCTGCAGATTTTCTTCCTGCAGTTTTATAGTGATAATGTATTGTTGTAAGTTTTGGTGTTATTACTCTAGCCGTCTTAGAATCTCCCATTCCAACTACTGCTATATCTTCTGGTACTCTGTATTTATTCTCTATTAAATATTCTATTGCTCCTAAAGCTAGATTATCAGTTACAGCCACAATTGCAGTTGGAACATCTGTCCCCTCCATTATTTCCTTAGCTAATATATAACCACTCTTCTCTTCAAAATTACCAATCTTAATATTATCATAATTTATCTCAATGTTATTATTTTTTAATGTATTTATATAAGCTTGTTTTCTATAAAGTCCTACAGCCTTATCTTCTTCATAAACCCCAATATATCCAATTTTCTTATGCCCTTTTTTAATTAAATAATTAGTTATGTCCTCTGTTGCTTGAAATTCATTAAAGTATACAGATGAACAATCCTTAACATCTTGTGCAACAACAACTATTGGAACTTCTAAGCTTTTTATAACTTCTATATGTTTCTCCATTACCTTAGTTGCCATAAATATTATTCCATCAACTTGATTTGATTTAAATATATTAAGGTATTCTAATTCTTTTTCTATAGATAAATTTGTATTTGCTATCAAAATATCATATCCATTTGGAGATAAAATTTCTGTAATACCTTCAACTACTCTTGATGGAGTCTCACTACTTATTTTAGGAACTATTACCCCTATTAAATTTGTCTTCTTAGTTCTCATACCTTTTGCTTGCCTTTGTGGTGTAAATCCTGTTTCATCAAGCACTTTTTTTATTTTATCTTTAGCTTCAACACTAACATATCCATTATTTAAGTATCTAGAAACAGTAGATTTTGACACCCCTGCTAGCTTTGCTATGTCAATTATGTTTAATGCCATTAGCTCTTTCTCCCTCCATTGCTTTTTCAAATCAATTGCCTATTTTATTTTATCATTTTTTAAATATTTTCACACTTAATTCTTAATATTTTTTATGTATTATTTAGTAAATACATCCCTCTAAACATCGAATTCATAACGTGAACTAAACAAATTTAAATTTGAATTTTTAGTTACATAGGAATATTTACTATTATATTTTTATATATTAAAACAACTCTTATTCTAATTTTGGTAAATAATTCACCAAAAATAGTTAATACTATATATAGTACTTTTTCTATAATATAACTTGTTTTGAATTTGTTATTTAATAGTTATAAATTAATTTAACTATTTCACTTAAGGAATTTCGCTTAAAGGAGTGACGATATGGTTACAAACGATAAACATAATAATTCTAAGATAAGTATTAAAAACATTATTATTAGTATGGCTTATTGCATATTAATAATAAGCTTATTTGCTTACTTTTTCTATTGTATAGGTAAAGTTCCTCCAAGCAATTATGTTTCTAAAAGCAATCTATTAAATAATATTAATATCAGTACTAGCGTTGGTAACTTTGATACTAGCGATATACCTGAGAGTTCTATAGATCCATATGAAGATGAGCTAAATACTTTTATAACAGCTGCTTTTAATACAAGAAATGAAGGTTTTTTAAGTGGAAAGGTTTCTAAACTTTATGATTACTATGGTACTTCTTCAGCCAATGGTCAATATTCATTAGGATATGAATTTAGAAGAATTTCTTACTTACGTGATTGGTCTTTAGAAAGAGCCATAATTTTTACTTCTATTAATTCAATAGTAATTATAAATAAGGTTATTAGAAACGATAATAAAATAATTGTTGATTTAGATGAACATTACACTTTTAACTATATTCATAATAAACAATTTGCTGTAAATAAATTTACTCTAACAATACCTCATATATTAACACTTTATACTAATGATGATAATTCTAAAAACTCTTTTTACATAGATAAGGATTATTATTCTGATATATTTAACGATGACTTAGATGACTATATATTTACATTATCAGAAACACTTTTACCTTATACTAAAAGACTAAATCCTAATTATGAGGTATCTAACAATTATAAAAAAGATGACATTATTAGATTTGATAAATCATTTTTTACAGATCACAAAGCTATAATATCAGGATTTGACTCAAATGGTTATCCTTTAATAGATAGTAATTTATTTAATATTTCAAACATGCCATTTGATTTAGGATGGAAAGAAAAAAATATAAAACTTTCTTATTAAGCAAAAATGACAAATTATTAATGGCAAATTAACTTTAAATTTTAATTTGCCATTTTAAATTTGTCATTTCTAATTAATAACGGTTTCTTTCTTTCATTTGACGTTCAATATCTCTTTTATGAGCTTTTTCTAACATTGAATCTCTCTTATCATAATTCTTTTTACCTTTACATATTCCAAGAGCAACCTTAACTCTTCCATTCTTTAAGTATAAAGATAACGGAACTAATGTATATCCATCTCTAGATACTAAACCTGCAAGTCTACCTATTTGCTCTTTATGAAGTAAAAGCTTTCTTTCTCTCAACGGATCAACATTAAATATATTTCCTTGTTCATAAGGACTAATATGCATATTTAAAATAAATATCTCTCCATTTTTTATATCAGCGTAACAATCTTTTAAATTGCATTTACCACCTCTAATAGATTTAACTTCCGTTCCTACTAGAGCAATTCCCGCCTCCATTGTTTCTTCAACAAAATAATCATGACGAGCTTTTCTATTTTCAGCTAAAGAATTACTATTCTTAACTCTTGCCATATTCTCACCCACTTTTTTATTACGTGTTTTTCTTAATTATAACAAGAACCTCTCAAAATCACAATATAACTAATTACTCGTTAAACTCTTCTTCTGGTTTTGTTCCAAATTCTTTCTTAACTTCTGCTATTATTGAAGCTGTTTCTTCACTTGGTAAGATTTCCTCTAAATTTTGTTCGCTATCTAATATATCAAAGAATATTTCTCTATTATCAATATCAACTTTAGAACACTTAACTTTTACAGAATCACCTAATCTATAAACCTTTTTGTTTCTTTGACCTAAAAGCATTAAATGTTGTTCATCATATATATAATAATCATCATCTAAATCAGTTATATGAACAAGACCTTCTACAGTATTTGGAAGTTCAACAAATATACCAAATGATGTAACTGAAGAAATGATACCTTCAAATTCTTCTCCAATTCTATCCATCATATATTCTGCTTTCTTTAAATCATCAACTTCTCTTTCAGCTTCTTCTGCAAGTCTTTCCATTTCTGATGATTGCTTAGCTGCTATATCAACTATTGGTGCTAATCTAGTGGCTCTCTTATCATCAATCTTACCATTTAAATACTCCTTAATTATTCTATGAATTTGTAAATCAGGGTATCTTCTGATTGGTGATGTAAAGTGACAATAGTATGTTGCTGCTAAACCAAAATGTGATGAACATTCTGGAGTATATTTTGCTTTCATCATACTTCTTAATAAAAGAGTACTAACTACAGTTTCTTCTTTTTTACCTTTTACCTTCTCTAATACTTCTTGAAGAATTCTTGGATGTATATCTTGCGTTACCTTCATTGTATATCCTAAGTTATAAATGAAATCTCTAAATTTCTCTAATTTTTCTTCATCTGGATTTTCATGAATTCTATATACAAAAGGTAAATTAGTCCAGAACATATGCTCCGCAATAGTTTCATTACAAACAAGCATAAATTCTTCTATTATTCTATTGGCTATTTCTCTTTCATATGGTTTTATATCTATTGGCTTACCATTATCATTTAATATTATTTTACACTCTTCAAAATCAAAATCTATAGCTCCTCTTTTCATTCTCTTTTCTCTAAGAATTAAACAAAGCTCTTCCATTGTTTTAAAGTCATCTACTAAATAATCATATTTCTTAATAAGTTCTTCATCTTTATCTCTTAATATCTTAGTTACATCTGTATAAGTCATTCTTTCAGATGTTTTAATAACTGTTTCAGCTATTTCATGATCACAAACTTTCCCCTTGTTATCAATAGTCATAAAACAACTTAATGCTAATCTATCAACCTTAGGATTAAGTGAACATATACCATTAGAAAGTTTCTTTGGAAGCATTGGTATAACTCTATCTATTAAATAAACAGATGTCCCTCTTTTTAATGCTTCTTTATCTAGTGGATTCTTTTCTCTTACATAATGTGTAACATCCGCAATATGAACTCCCAATCTATATTTGCCATTATCTAATCTTTCTATAGAAACAGCATCATCAAGGTCTTTTGCATCTTCACCATCTATAGTAACCATTCTAAGATTTCTAATATCTTTTCTTCTTTTTATTTCACTTTCTTCTATTTCCTCAGAGATTCCATCAGCATAAGCTAAAACTTTTGGTGGGAATTCCTCTGGAAGACCATGCTTCTTTATTATAGTTAAGATATCTAATCCCTTTTCTCCCTTTTTACCTAAAACCTCTTTAACTATTCCTTCTGGACTTCTTCTCTTTTCAGGCCATTTAGTTACCTCTACAATAACTACATCTCCATGTTTTGCCCCATTCTTATCTTTTTTAGAAACAAATATATCTTGGTTTAGTCTAGTATCTTCAGGAACTACAAATCCAAAATTTCTACTATCTTCATATACACCAATTATTCTATTATTTGCTCTTTCAAGTACTTCTACAACTTCTCCTTCTCTCTTCTTACCATTGATATCATCTCTAGTAATTTGTACAAGTACTATATCATTATTCATTGCCCCATTAATAAATGAACTTGGAATAAATACATCTCTTTCTCCTTCTTCTTCCGGTATTAAAAATCCAAATCCTTTTTTATGTGCTTGAAGTTTACCTTTTATTAATCCTAGCCTTTCAGGAACTGCAAACTTATCTTTTTTAGTTCTTACTATTGAACCCTCCAATTCCATTACTTTTAATGCTCTTTTAAAAGCCTTGTACTCATCTGGATTAATATCAAAAACTGCAACAAGCTCTTGAATATCCATCGGTCTATATGCTTCTTCTTTCATAAAGCTAAGTAATGTTTCTTTTATTCCCATGTAATTTCCTCCGTTTAAATATATTTAACCTCATCCAATATTTTCTTATACGCACTATTTATTATACTACCACATGTAAGTTTTTTTATTCAATAAGTAGTGCTTATAATATCCTTATTATATTTTATTCAATACAATACCTTTTCAATTCATAATAAATACTTTATATTATATTATTTCCACATCTTCACTTAGTAAAAACAATTGATAAAAATTTTTTTATTAGAAATTACTAAAAAAAATAGATCACCAACCATTAGTGATCTACATTATATTCTAAATTATATTTAAAACTATTGTATTTATAGCAAATAAAAGCATTGAAACTATAGTAACTTTAACTAACATTGCTTCCTTAGTCTTTGACTTATTTTTAGTAAAGAATGTCTCACTTTTACTACCTTGAATTAACCCACTTAAAGCATCAGCTTTACTCTTTTGCATTAATATTGAAACAACAACTATTAATCCTAGAACCGCTTCTAAAACAAATAAAAAAGTCTTCACGGTTACACCTCCCATATCGTACTTTCGTGCATACTCACTTAATTTTATCATAACATAATAGAAATTATATATCAAGATTATTTACAAATAACTCCATTATTAACCATAACTACTTTTCCCTTATTATATCTTTATTATACAACCCTTTGAATATATATTTACCATAATATTTATTTCTTGATATCCTAATAAAAAGTACAATTATTCCACTAACTATCACAAATAAATAAAAACTAATTCCTCTACTTAATAACATTGCAGAATTTAAAGTATTTACTGGAAATAAAGTTTTAAATAATGTTAAAAAAACACTTTCACTACTTCCTACAGAACCTGGAAGCGGTATAGCTGATACTGAAATAAATAAAATTGATTGAAGAGAAAAAACAGTAAAAAATGAAAAGGTTGATAAATTAAATGCCTTATATACAAAAAAGGTTATACTGTACATAAAAGATGCTTGAACAAATGTTGTTAATACTACTTTTGTTACAACCTCTTTATTATTATTTATAAATAATGCACCTTCTTGATATTGTTTAATTTCTTCTCTCACTCCTTCTATTATCCTTTTTTCATCTATAAATTTTATTTTACTAATTACTTTAAAAGCTAAATCTACTATTCTATTTATAAATGACTTTGAAAATATAGCTACTAATATAAAACAAAATATAATACAGTTAATTGCTATTCCTATAAAAATTAATATCTTAATTGCAGTATTAAGACTTACAATAAAATCATAATTTACTATAAATGATATTATTGCAATAGTTATAGTAGTAAATTGAAAACTAGCAAGTTCTATAAGTAATACTAACGAAGAATGTGAAATCTTAATTCCATCTTTATTCATGTAATAAACTTGCATTGGTTGACCCCCTGATGCTGATGGTGTTATTGAGCTAAAGAAAAAACCTACAAATGAATATTTTAATCCTCTAAAAATACTTATATCATAAGAAAATAATCTAAGCATACGTCTAATATTTATTCCTTCACAACATATAAATAAAAACATACATAGTATTCCTAAAAATACATATATCACATTAACATTTTTTAGAGATTTTAATATACTTTCTATACTATTGTCCTTAAATAAAATTAAGAATGTAATTGCAATTAAAGTTATAAAGAATATACTATTTTTCAAAATCCTGTTTGCACTTATAGTCTTATTCATAAAGTTCCCCTACCTTTAAAAATTCATATCCTTCTTCAATCCATATAGGTATTGTTCTTTCTAAAGCCTCTATAGTTCTTTTAGGTGCTTCATTTTCACCTCTTCCATCATGAAGACAAATAATGCTTTTATTTTTTGATTGCATTATTAATCTATTTGATATTTCATCTGATGTTATATCTGATTTCCAATCCCCTATAATTACATCCCAAAGTACTAACTTTAAATTATATTTTTTTAAATTTATAATAGTTGATAAATTAAGATGTCCCCATGGTGGTCTAAATGATTTTACATTAATATTTAATCTTTTCATTATTCTTAAACTTTCTTTAAAATCATTACTTGTATATAACGGTCCATTTAAAAGACCATTTTTGTGTTCTAAAGAGTGAAGCCCTATAGTATGTCCCTCTTCTTCCATTCGTTTTATAATTTCATAATTTTCTTCAGCAAATTTAGCTACAACAAAAAATGTGGCCTTTATATTATATTTTTTAAGTAAATCTAATAATTCAACTGTATATTTCTCATCAGGTCCATCATCAAAGGTTAATGATAAAAACTTTTTTTCCTCTACGTAATTAGGAATTGGAGTGCCCTTAAATTTATAGTAAAAGGTAGGAATAATACTATATGATAACAACAAAACTCCTATTATACATATAATTATCATTTTTATGCCTCCTTCTTAAACTGTTCTATAACACTTAATATCTCTTCTTGATTAATATTTTCCTTAACCTTCTTCATATTACTTTTCATTTTTAAAATAGCCTTATCATCATTTATAAGTGATAAAATATCCTTAGCTATATCCATTTCTTCATTCCAAACTACTTGTCCAATTTTTCTTTTTTCTATAAATTTAGCATTCTTAACTTCCTGAAGTAAAAATGGATTAACTACATAAATAGGTGTCTCACTGTAAATTGCCTCAAATAAAGTTATTCCACCAGATTTAGATATTATTAAATCTGCTCTTTTCATATAAAAATCTATCTTATTTGTATATCCTAAAACCTCAATATTTTTATACTTACTTTTCAATTGTTCAAACATTTTTTTATTATTTCCTGTTATTACTGTTGTTTTTATATTCTTCTCATTGTTTAATGATTCAAATAAATTTTTATTAAATGAAATTAACCCTAAACCACCACCCATAATTAAAATCTCTTTTGATTTATTTTTATCAAATTTTATAATCTTATCTTTAAAACCTTGTTTAACTGGAATTCCACTAACTATTATTTTATTTTCATCAATTCCTTTATCAATTAAGCTTTTCTTTATACTTATATCACCAACAAAATAAAAATCTGTATTATTATGAATCCATTCACTATGGCTAGAAATATCAGTTATAAATGTAAATAGAGGAATATTAGATTTCTTTAATGATTTATATTTAGAAATATATTGTGAACTTATAGGTAAAGTTGAAATAACTATATCCGGATTAAACTCTAAAAATAATCTATCTAATCCTTTTACAAAAAAATAATTAAATGTTTTTATATTATTATCCTCATTATTTATATTTACGAAATTATATAAATTTGACCATTTCGTCACTAATGTATTAAAACTTTTATAAAGGATCTTACTGGCTGTTGGCATTAAATAATCTAATATATCAACTATGCTAACTTCTATATTAGAATCTCTACTACTTATTTCTTGCCCTATTGCTTCTGATACGGAATAATGTCCCATTCCAAATTTTCCTGTTAAAATTAATATTTTCATAATATTTCTCTCCAATGCTTGTTTGCTATACTTTTATTATAAAAAGCAAATATTAAGATTTATTTAGATTAAATCTTAATATTTGCTTATATAAACGCATTATTTTATTAATATTTTATTAATATTTAATATTCTCTTTGCTTAAAATTCTTTTTTACTTAAACTTTCTAAATTAATTTTAGCTAATGAAGAATATTTTTCATATCGATTCATCTTTCATTTTTATTACAATTTTGTAATAAAAAAAGACTGCTCACCTAAGTGTAACAGTCTTTTAGAGGAAAATTGTATAAAAATATAATACTTAAGCTTTTTAAAGAAACCTCAGGCAAGTTCGAGCAACCAAATTGAAAATTTTGGCTCTCACTTACTTAAATTCTACGTCGTCTCCGTCTACTAATTCTGAATTTTCTTTTATATATTTAACTAGTTCATCAACTTGTGCATATGCTACTGCAACATAAGTGTCTGCTGCTCCGTAGTAAATTGCTATTCTTCCTGTTTCAGGATCTTGAAGTGTTGCACATGGGAATGCTACATTTGGAACAAATCCTGTTGTTTCGTATTCCTTTTCTGGAGTTAGTAAATAATCTCTTGTTCTATATAAAACCTTTGATGGATTATCTTTATCTAATATTGCAGCCCCCATACTATATACAAATCCATTACAAGTTCCTGAAACTCCATGATAGAACATTAACCACCCTTCTGATGTTTCGATTGGTGTTGCTCCACTACCAATTTTAGTTCCTTGCCACCAACCTTGGCCACCTTTAGTCATTACTCTTCTATGTCTTCCCCAATGAACTAAATCTGGACTTTCACTTAAGAATATATCTCCAAATGGAGTATGTCCACTATCACTAGGTCTACTTAATAATAAGTATTTATCATTAACTTTTCTTGGGAATAAAACACCATTTCTGTTGAATGGAATAAATGGATTTTCAAGTCTAACAAATGTCTTGAAGTCCTTTGTCATTCCTAATCCTAATGCTGCTCCACCAAAGTCACAACACCAAACAATATAATAAGTATCTTCTATTTTAACTAATCTTGGATCATAAGCATAACTTGGTTGATAATCATTTCCTTGCTCATCTATCCAATGAATTTCTTCATCTTCAATATCCCAATTTAAAGCATCTTTACTTCTTCCTAAATGTAATTGTGGTCTACCATTTTTATGGTCTGCTCTAAATACTCCTATAAATCCATCTTCGTATGGAAGTACTGCACTGTTAAAAATTCTTGCACTCTTCTTTGTTGGATTCCAGTCTATAATTGGATTATTATCATGTCTCCAAACTACTCCCTCAAATCCTTCTGGTTTTTCTTGCCATGGCATATTTTTTACTGCATCACCGTAAATTTTAACTTTTTCCATAATACCCTCCATCATATATCTTATAAGTATAAATTGTTTACTACCATTATCCATAAACGCTTTTATTAATTTGTAATTTACTTAACGAAAAACTTTTTCAAAACACTGTTAACAATTACATATTTAATTTACTATTACTTTAACTTTATTACTATAGATTTGCTTCTTTATCTTTGTTTTTGTATATATTTCTGTAAAAATGCTAAATTTTTAATTAAAACACTAAAAAATTTAAATCCAAATCTCTTCTCCAAAACCTTTAATAAATTCTGTTAATTCTTCTGCCATTTCCTCTGCCTCTGGAATTCTTAAATGACCTGGTGTTCCAATTCCATTTCTTTTAAATTTAAATCTAACAATCTTTTCATCATTAATTTCCTTTGTCATTTCGTCTAAAGCAATATCCCAACCTTCATTATGACATAATAATGTTGTAATAATAACGAACAATGCATTAGGATATTTACTTCTTAAATCAAGAATAATTTCCTTATACTTTGATTTCCAATGTTCTCTTTTTTCTTTATCATTATTAATATAATCAATAGGATGAGAATCATTTTGGCCAAGCGCCATAATAACTACATGAGGTGTATATCTACTAAAATCCCACTTATTACACTCACCAAGTTCAGCACTATATCTTAGCTTATCATAAGTAGATTCCAACCCTTTGTATCCTAAACTTGGATTAAAATAACCTGTCCCATCTAATACAGCAATTCCTCCTTGAGCATTATTATTAATTTCTGCCCCTAATTTTCTTGCTGTAATCATAGAATATGAATACCATGAGTTTGAATATATTCCTTCATGTCCTTCTGGATCAGATTTCCCTACATATTCAACTGCTTCAGAAACTTCACCTGCTGATACTGAATCTCCAAAACATTCAATTCTTCTATTGCTTTTTGCCTCTGGAGCTTCTAAGTGACATCCTTTTTCTAATATAATTCCATAAAAATCAAAATAATGGGCTGCATCAGATCTTTTAAATAAAATTAAGTCATGAACCTCTTCACTTAATCCTTCTGCAATATCTAATATAATATCTTTATTATGTTCTTCTATTACTGCCTTTCCTGTAATATCTCCATCTATAATAAATCCAATTGCATTTTCATAACATGCATGTACATTTTTAATAGCTACTTTAACAGACCTTCCAGTAAACCTTGTTTTAATCATACTTCCAGCATAAATAATTGTAGGAGCCTTAGGATTTTCAAAATCTACTCTTCCCATATATTGATAATTTAAATTATCTGATTCTATTAATGTATACTTGTTTTTATCTAAATCTTTTAAATACATTTCCTCTCCTCCTAAGAAACTAAAAATCCCATTATATATGCTTCTATTGATTTATTATCATTTAACACTTTAATTTCAATTTTATGCCTTCCATTTAATAAATCTTCAACTAATACTTCAGTTGCGGAATAATCTCCCCATCCATTCTTAAAAAAAGTATCAATAATTATCTCTTCTTTATAATCAACCTTAACAGCTAACTTTGCTGCAGTTTCTTTTATAGTTTTTTTATATAATAAGAATATATTTTTTCCTTCTACATTTACTGATAAATTTGCTTCTCCACCAGTTTCAGAAATAAATTTCCATCCATCTTTAAATACTTGAAACCCTTCATTATCTACAGAAAATCCACTTATTTTTTTTACATCTAAGTTATTATTATTCATTATTATTCCACATGTATATTTATCGCCGAATAAAGGCTGTCCAAGTTCTATTTTATTTACTTTAACTTCTTTCAAATTCTTATATATATCTTCCATAAAAGTAGTTAATAAATTGGATATTATAAAATGACCATAGTCATTTGGATGTACCTCATCACTTGCAACATCTTCCCACTTCAATCTATTTGTAATCATTTCTGTATAAATTGAGTTTCTAAAACTTATCATTGGTAGATTATATTTCTTACCTATCTCTATTTGCTGTGGTTGAACATTACTTCCATCAAAATTGCTCATAAATACTTCAATTATTGCTGGTGGATTTTCTACTGATAATATTCTTCTTATTATACTTTCATAAGCAACCTTATCATAAATACTATCCTTATCATTTACAGCAAAATCAATAAATACTATGTCTGGATTTTGTGATAATACTTGCTTTTCTACTCTATGAGCCCCTATTATTGATCCTGTTGCTCCAACCCCTGCATTAACATATTTTACATTTACATTTTTGAACTTGTCCTTAAACCATTTATAAGTTCTACTAGCATAACAATCTTCAAATTTTGTTGCATTGCACCCTTGAGTTATTGATCCTCCTAAAAATGCTATAGTAATAGCTTGTCCATTTTTCGCTTTATTCATTGCTTTTTCAATTCTAGAAATATCACCTTTACTAACTAATGAATTATTAATCATATCTGTTGTTACTTTAAATTCCATCTTATTCTCCCCCACTTTATACAGACATTTTTATTACTCATAATCAAAACCTTTTCTTGATTTAATTATATAATTGTTATAGTTATTAATATTATTTAAACTAATTCTGCTTAAAAATCACCAATAAATCTTAATAAAAGTATATTAAATTTATAAAAAGAAAAGGCAAATAGCCTAATTTACTATTTGCCACTTCTATTATTTATTCTTTTATATTAAAGAAAGCTTTCTTTCCTCTATATTCTGCTACATCATCAAGTTCTTCTGCTATTCTGATTAATTGATTATATTTAGCAACTCTTTCAGATCTTGCAGGAGCACCAGTCTTAATTTGACCTGCATTAACAGCAACAACTAAATCTGCTATAGTAGTATCTTCTGTTTCACCACTTCTATGAGAAATAACTGCTGTATATCCAGCTCTATTAGCCATTTCTATAGCATTTAAAGTTTCTGTTAAAGTACCAATTTGATTTAATTTAATAAGAATTGAGTTAGCAACTCCTCTATAAATTCCATCTTCTAATCTTTGAGTATTAGTTACAAATAAGTCATCACCAACTAATTGAACTCTCTTACCTAATCTATCAGTTAATAGCTTCCAACCTTCCCAGTCCTCTTCTGCCATACCATCTTCAATTGATATAATAGGATATTTATTTACCCAATCTTCGAAGAAATCAACCATTTCAGCTGCAGTTAAAGTCTTTCCTTCATGTTCTAATACATACTTACCATCTTTGTAATATTCAGATGAAGCTGCATCTATTGCTATAAATATATCTTTTCCTGGTTCATATCCAGCCTTTTTAATTGCTTCTAATATAACTTCAATAGCCTCTGCATTACTCTTTAAGTTAGGAGCAAATCCACCTTCATCTCCAACACCTGTTGAGTATCCTTTTTCATTTAGGGTTTTCTTTAATGCATGATAAACTTCTGCACAAGCTTGAACTGCTTTATCAAAGTTATCAAAGCCTACTGGCATAACCATAAACTCTTGAAGGTCAACTGAATTATCAGCATGTGAACCACCATTTATTATGTTCATCATTGGAACTGGTAAAACTTTTGCATTTACTCCACCTACATATTGATATAAAGGTAATCCTAAATAATTAGCTGCTGCTTGTGCTACTGCTAAAGAAACACCTAATATAGCGTTAGCGCCTAATTTTCCTTTATTATTACTTCCATCAAGTTCTATTAACATTTTATCAATATATGTTTGATCAAAAACATTACATCCTATCAATTCTTCAGCTATTGTATCATTAACATTTTCAACAGCTTTTAAAACACCTTTTCCCATATAATAATCTTTATTTCCATCTCTTAACTCAACAGCTTCATAAATACCAGTTGATGCTCCTGATGGTACTGCTGCTCTTCCCATTGTTCCATCTTCTAGATATACTTCTACTTCTACTGTTGGAAAACATCTAGAATCCAATATTTGTCTTGCTACAACATCTACAATTTCAACAAAGTTTTTCATTTCATATCCTCCTTATTTTTAACATTAAATGAAATATTTTATTCCAAAATCTAATATCTACCCATTTATTTTTTACATCCGAAACAAATAATATTCTACTTTCTTAATAATTTATTTAATTACAAAATATAAAAGTCAAAAGCTTGCCAATATAAGTTATATTAATTATTAGCTCTTGACTCTTATATTTAATATCATAATTCTTTTAATATTCCTTTGCATAATATTGATTAATTTTCTGCTCCCATTCCGAACCTCTTCTTTTATCTATTATATAAATTCCCCTTAAAAATTCCTCTAACACATCTATTCCATCAAGTCCCTTCATTAAATGTCTTGGGTAATCAACCTTTCGTCTGTAACACTGCTTTGGATCAATAACCATTAATCTCTCATTCTTGTTAACATATATATCTCTACACCTTGCATCCAATTTTGTAAACTTTAAAGCCTTAAATTCATTAATTAATCTGTATAAATTATATATAAGTTGCTGACTTAATCCATTTTCTTTTATATAGTCATCCAATCTTATGCCATTAACCATATCCCTTAATATATAGTAATCTCCATTTTTATATATCCTAGGAAAATATTTAGATTTTTTTACTCTATATAATATCTCTGCTTCACTTTTACAAACATTTTTGTCTGTAAATATCTTTATAGCTCTATTCCCAGGTACTTCATAAACAATTCCATTATGTCCTTCACCTAATAGCTTAGCTTCTTTAAAGAGATTTTCTATATCCTTATCGAAGTCCGCTGAATATGCATATGTTCTAGCCATTATAACCTACCTTTATTAATATTTGTACTATTATATTAACTATAGTATGCATTTATAACAATTAATGATTGTTTCTAATTATACATAAAAAGAAAGATTCATTGCATTTATGCAATAAACCTTTCTTTAACTCTAGTTTTCACTCTTTAATAATTCTTCATTTTTTTCAATAAGCTCTTGTCTTTGTGCTGTGCATAAAAGTGATCTATATGGATCTTGTGGAGTATTGAATGTATAATCAATTAACTTATCTACAGTAGTTGTAGCAACATGTAATCTAGTATCACTAGATGCATAATAAATATTTACATTCTTCTCTTCATCAACAGTAAGTCCATTACAGAATATTACATTAGATACATCTCCAACTCTTTCATTATCATAAGGAGCTATAAAATGGCCTCCTGGTAATGCAATAATCTTTGTTGGCTCTTCTAAATCTGTTGCAAAGGTATAAAGAACATATCTTAAACCAGCTGCTGTATTTCTTACACCATGACCTATATGTATCCAACCTTTTTCTGTTTTAATAGGTGCTGGCCCTTGTCCATTTTTAACTTCATAAACTGTATGATATTTCTTTTCATGCATTATCTTCTCTTCTTTAACAACTGGATTAGTTATATCATCACAGTATCCATAAGCAATACCTCCACCTGAACCAGTTGAAATGAATCCATCTTGTGGTCTAGTATATAATAAATATTTTCCTTCAACAAACTCAGGATGTAATACCACATTTCTTTGTTGAGGAGATGGAGTCTTTATATCAGGTAGTCTTTCCCAAGTTTTTAAATCAGTAGTTCTAACTAATCCTGCTTGAGCTACTGCTGAAGATGTATCTCCTTGCTCTGCATCTGGATCTTTTCTTTCAGAACAATAAATTCCATATATATATCCATCCTCATGTTTTACAAGTCTCATATCATAAATATTAGTTTCTTCTTCACAAATATCTTCCCACTGTATTAAAGATTCAAATCTAAAATTATCAATTCCATTTTCACTTGATGCTAAAGCAAAAATTGATTTTCTATCTAATCCTTCTGTTCTTACAACTAAATAGTATTTACCATTTAAATAAATAGCTCCAGCATTTAACGTTGCATTAATACCTAGTCTTTCCATAAAATATGGATTAGTTTCTTTATTTAAATCAAATCTCCATTCAATTGGAACATGATGTCTAGTTATTACTGGATATTTATATCTATCATAAACACCATTGTACCAAGTAGTGTCAACTTCATTTTTTCTTGTTATTAATTTTTCCTGTTCTTCTTTTAATGTATAATATCTTTCATGTATCATTTCTTATTCTCCTATTCTCTTCATAAACTCTAAACAAAATCTTCCATTATGATATGGTGCCTTCCACGGTTCAATAACACTTCTTTCTGTTGGTTTACCATCTGCTTCTATTGACCAATACCATTCTCCACCTTCTCTTGGGTCAACCATAGTTTCCATAGTATAAGTCATTAATTTATCTATTATTGTTAAAAGACTCTCATCATGAGTTCTTTCATATACATTTAAATATCCAATCATTGCTTCAACTTGTACCCACCATACACGAGTAAAATCTTTAACTCCATTTTCTGCTTCATTTATTAATGAACCATCTTCTTGAATTTGCTCTTTAATTTTATATGCAATATCAATAATCATCTTTTCAATATTTTCATCTTTTAGTCCCAATACCTTATAGGCATCATCAATAAGCCAACTTGCTTCTATATCATGGCCATATGATTTTACATCAATAATTGTATTCCACTTATTATCAAAGAATATCTTCAAATAATGCTCTTCTTTGTCATAAATTTTATTATAGAAAGTATATATTAACTCTTTTAACCTTTCTCCAACTCTAACATCCTTTGTTACCTCATAAAGAGTAGTATATCCTTCTAAAACATGTAAATGAGTATTAGTTGTTATTTCTGCAATAACACCATTTTCACTTAGCATTTCATTCGGAGTAATATTCCACTCTCTATCAAACTCTTCTAAATATGCTGAATTTTCTTTATTGAATCCTTTACTTTCAATTAATGAAAATAAATTCATTGCTAAGTCTAAGGCTTCTTTATCATCAGTAGCTTTATAATATTCACTTAATGCATATATAGCAAAAGCCTGACAATAAATATGCTTTCTTGTATCACTTGGATTCCCTTTATAATCTAACATCCAATATACACCATTAAACTCTTTATCAAATAACTTATCTCTTAAAAACTCATAAGTATGAGTTGCAGCCTTCTTATATTCTTCATTCTTTGTTGCACAATACGCTGCTGAAAAGAACCATAATATTCTTGAAGTTTGGATTCCACCCTTAACACTTTCCTTATTAATCTTCAAATCATAACTTACTTCGCCATAAAATCCACCATTTTCATTATCAATTAGCTTAAGCCAAAAAGGTGCTATATGATTTAATAATTCTTCTTCTGCTTTTTTTCTTAGCTCATAAACCATTTAAATATCCTCCACTCCATATAAATTCAAATCTAAACGTAAGTAATAGTCTATATAACTATGATATGGTAACATTTTCATTCATTCAATTAATTAACCCTAAAATCATATTTATTGCTAACTTTTAAGAATATTTGTATGTTTTTTATATTTTAAAATAAAAATCTCAAGTTGATTTTTATTCGATTCAACTTGAGATCTTATTTAACTAATATTTATCTTTACTGCTTCAATTGTACTTCTATTTATTTTTACAAATACAGCTGAAATTATTGCAATTGCTAATATTACTAAAAATTCCTTTCTAAATATGGCCAAAACCATAAATAGTATAAAAAATCCAATGGTAGTTAATAGCTTTTTAGGATACATACACATTATTGCCAATGCATCTATATATCTTATTGGTTTTTCTTTAATTATTACATATAAAGAATAATATCCCCAATATATAGATATAACTATATATAAATATGCAAAGAAATAATTTAACACACTAGCTATGGGTAAATCAATTCTTCTTAGCATTAACATTGCCACAACTAATGTTAATGCATAAAATCCAGTTAAAAAAGTTGATTTTTTATTTTCAATAAAATACATTTTCATTCGAGAATTAAATATCTGTAAAACTCCTGAATATCCATCAATTTCATCATTAAATAACATTGTTGAAATTTCTATATTAGTGAATATTACTGGAACTAATGTTATTGAAAATAATCCTAATAATAAATATAAAATTGATAATATGTTTGTTATTAATAAAACATATAAAATGTGAACGAACCTAAATGTCTTTTCTCTCATTTCATCACCTTATTTTACGGCTCCTGCTGTGAATCCGTTATAAATATATTTTTGTAATGCTAAGAATACTATTAATGTTGGAATCATTATTAATATAACCCCTGCACATATAACATTCCATTGTCCCCCATATGGCCCCATAAACTTATAAAGTGATGTTGCTAATGTTCCCATCTCTTCTCCAGGAGCATAAAGAAATGGTGTATAGAAATCATTATAAATTCCAACTCCACGTATTATTATAATTGTTGCTATAGCTGGTTTTAATAGTGGAATAATTAACTTTCTAAATATATAGAAATATGATGCACCCTCAAGCATTGCAGCTTCATCATTTGAATATGGAATAGAATCCATAAACTGCATCATTATGAATATACTCATAACATCTGCCCCTAAATAAAGAACTATTGGAGCCCATAAACTATTATACAACCCAAGTCTACTCATGATTTGGAATGTAGCAACTTGAGTAGTTACCATTGGTAAGAACATTGGTACCATATATAACAGTAATATCGCTTTCTTTAATTTAAAATCAAATCTGTGTAATACATAAGCAACCATTGCTCCCATTAAAATTGTACCAGATAATGATATCACCATTATAAATGCTGTATTAAAGAACCCTCTCAACATTCCACCTTGAATAAATGCTGTCTTGAAATTATCTAAATTTAAGAAACTTGCTGGTAATGATAATTTATTACTTGAGTAAAACTCATTATATTCCTTAAATGATGCTAAAAATATTGTTAGTATAGGAAGAATAAAAACTATTGCTGCTAATATTAATGCTGAGTATTTGAGCACTTTAAAAAATATACTTTTAGCTCGTAATACAAATAATTCTTTATCCATTTTGACTTTTGCTACATTTACTTCAGTATTACTTTGCATATTCCTTCTCCTCCTTAAAGAATATATTTTGAATTAATGCCACTGCTGCAACAATAAGCATTACTACAACAGCCATTGCAGAAGCTTTACCAACCTTATTATAAGTAAAGGCAGTTTTAATTGTTTCTATTACGAATGTAGAACTTCCATTTGATCCACCTGTCATTATATATGGTATTTCAAATACTGAAATTGCTCCTGAAATATTTAATATTAAATTTAATTGAATTATTCTCTTAACAGAAGGTATATAAATATATCTAATCTTATGCCAATCACCAGCTCCATCTAAATCTGCTGCTTCTAAAACCTCATCAGAAATTGATTGAAGAGCTCCTAAGAAAATAATAAAGTTATATCCAAAAAATCTCCAAATTGATGTAAATGCTAAAGAGAAATTTACATATTGTGCATCTCCAAGCCATTGTCTAATTAAACTATCTAACCCTAACATACTTAATACAGTATCAAATGTTCCACTTGGTTGGAAGAAGAATAAAAACATTAATGATATTGCAACCCCATTTATTAAATAAGGGAAAAAGAATAATGATTTAAAGAAACTTTTACCTTTTATTTTAGAATTAATTATTACTGCAAATACAAATGCTAAAGCTAACTGTATTAACCCACCAACAAAATAATATAAACTATTTTTTAATACAGAAAAAACTTCTGGATCACTAAATATATTTATATAGTTTTCAAGACCAACGAATGTCTTAGGCCCATACCCCTTCCAATCAGTGAAACTGTAAGATATCATATTTATTGCTGGTAAATATGTAAATACAAACAGTAATGTAAGTGGAATTAGTAAGAATAGTGCTATTATAAATTTCCTTTGTGTTTTATAACTTACATTTTTAAACACATTTTTTCCCCCTTTACGACTTCTTTCCTTTAATATTACTCTGCTCTATTTACATTAATTTAGAGACTTTTATCCTTAAAATACATACTTTTATAATTAGGGGAGTTTTAATGCTCCCCTTAATTATTTATATAAATTATTATTCAGATAATTTTTCTTTGTTACTATTCCATTTGTTATTGTAATCTTCAATAACTTTTTCAAAGTCTGCTCTGCTCTTCTTAGCAGCAATTACAGCATTTTGAATATATTCACCAACCCAGAACTTAGTTCCTGATTCGTTAGCTATTTCAGTTGTTAAGTCACTAGCCTTTTGATCTGCTTCTGCTGGATCGCCAAACATTAATTCAACGCCTGACTCTTGGTATTCTTTAACAACTGGATTTCCAGAAGTAAGATTTTTATTAGATGGAATAAAACCACAAGCATCTAAGTAATCTAAACAATTAGCAAAGTAAATAGCAAAATCTTTAGCTTCTTCTTTATGCTTAGAATATTTACTTACACCTAAGTAGTTATCTGGTCCTGCACCAGCCTTTAATTCACCTGAATTAGTTGCTGGGAATGGAGCAATAGCAATATCATCAGCATTAGCTTCATTAGCTTCTTGAATTTGAGAAACGGCCCACATACCTAAAGTCATCATACCAATTTTACCGTTAGCCATATCAACTTTTGATTGTTCCCAGTTAGTTGTAGCTAAATCTTCTTCAACCCAACCTTCACTAACAAACTTATAAAGAATTTCTAACATATCTCCTGTAGGCTTTCCAGCTGAGAATGGACTTTCCATAGATCCCATATCTCTATAGTAATATGGATTTCCATATATCACTGAAGAAACAGCATCATATTGGCTTAATGGCCACATATCAGCAGAGTTGATAGCTACTGGAACTACACCTTCTTGTCCTTCTTTAATTTTTGCTAATGCGTCATATAATTCATCTAAAGTTTTAGGAAACTCATCATAACCTGCAGCAGCAAACACTTTTTTGTTATAAACAACACCGTCTGCTCCTAATCCATTTGGAATACCATATACAGTATCAGTATTTAAATCAGCTCTTTCTGTTACTCCAACGTAATCGCTATAATCCTCTACTGAGCCTAGTGGTTCAAAGAACTCTCCTAATTCCTCAGCCTTAAATGCTGGTAATATATTTAATACATCACCGTAATCTTGAGTGTTCATTCTTGTTTGAACTATACTTTCATAATCAGTAATTGCTTCCCACTCTATTTTTACACCTTTTTCTTCATAGTACTTGTCTGCAACTGTTTTTAACACTGTATCCTTTATATCTGTTCTATGTGTTAAAACTTTTAAAGTAACTTCACCTTTACTATCAGAACCATTACTACCTGTTGATGAACAACCTGCGAAAAGTGATGTTGCTATTGCACTAGCACAAATAACACTTAGTAATCTTTTTTTCATTTCAATTCTCCCCCTTGAAATATACATTTTATCTTTGTTAGCAAACGTTTTCCCGTTTACAAGTTAATTTTACAAACTTTTAAATAACTATTCTACGCTTTTAAATACACAGCATAATTTTGATTTATAAATCGTATAATTTATTTATAATTACAGTTCCATTAATTAATTTTTTTATTTTTATAAATAAAAAAATAGAGAGAACCTAGCGGCTCCCTCCTTAATATACTAATTAAAATCCATTATTTGATGAAACTTCTTTAATCCAAGTACCTGATTTCTTTATTGTTTTCTTTTGCGTAGCTAAATCTACTGCAATATAACCATATCTATTTTTATATGCATTACACCAAGACCAGCAATCTATTGGTGTCCATGAATGATATCCAAAACAATTTGATCCTTCTTCTATTCCCTTGTGTAAATATTGTAAATGTTCTTCAAGGAATTCAATTCTATAATCATCCTGTATTGAACCATCTTCACCTATATATTTTTCTTCACCTTCAACACCCATTCCATTTTCAGAAATATACCATGGAATATTATTGTAATTATCTCTAATATTTATTGCAATATCATACATTGCTTCAGGATATATCTCCCATCCTCTATATGGATTCATTCTTTTTCCTGGCATATCATAATAATCAAAATACTTTTCAGGCATCCATCCTTTAGTATTATCAATTTCTGATTCTTTTACTTTCACTCTTCTTGGTTGATAATAATTAACTCCTAAGAAATCTATAGTATTATCTTTTATGATTTGCAATTCTTCTTCTGTACTTTCCCATAAAATATTATCTTCTTTTAAAAGATTAATTAAAAGACTTGGGAATTCTCCCTTTACTGCTGGATCTAAGAATGAGTAGTTGAAGATTGTATCAGCAACTTTTGAAGCATATAAATCATCTTTATTATTACTTCTTGGATAAGCTGGAGTTAAATTAAGTACTATACCTATTTTTCCACCATCTTCTGTGCACCCTAATTCTCTAAACCTCTTAATAGCTTTAGCTGATGCTAAATTTATATTATACATAGCCTGTACAGCCTTTTCTCCATCTACTAATTTCGGATAATGGAATTCATATAAATATTGTCCTTCTACAACTACCATTGGCTCATTAAAGGTTGTCCAATGCTTTACTCTATCTCCAAATAATTTAAATGCTGTTTCTGCAAACTTCACAAATAATTCAACAACATGTTTAGATGTCCACCCACCATATTTATTATATAGCTCAACAGGTAAATCAAAATGGTGTAAATTCATTACTGGAATCATACCATTTTTTATAGTTTCATCTATAACATCATTATAAAATCTTACTCCATCTTCATCAGGTTCTCCTGTTTCTAAATCCTTAATAAGTCTTGTCCATTGTATTGATGTTCTAAAACTATTTAAGCCAATTTCTTTTAGCATAGCTAAATCTTCTTTATAGCTATTATAAAAATTAGAAGTTATTTCTGGCCCTACTTTATCAAAAAAAGCCTCTGGCTCTACTTCATACCAATAATCAAATACACTTTTATGTGGTTTATTAAATGTTCCTTCACTTTGTGGTCCTGATGTAGCTGAACCCCACCAAAAATTTTCTGGGAATATATATTTTTTATTCATAATTTCCTCCTAAATTTTCAAATTCCTTTTACGCTTAAATTATATATATTCTTCTAAAACATATCTATACTTTTGTTTATAATATCATTGATTTTGCATATTTTTATGAATTTATCCATATAAACTAGAAAATTTACAACTAAAAATAAGTCATTAAACCCCAAAAAAATTAACTTTGATTTAATGACTTATTCCATTTATTCTAATCTATACATATTTCAAGTTTTTGTTTTTGTAAAAAATTATATAATGCTCCTAATTTATTTGCATCATTTCCATAGATACATTTTTTTATTTGTGGAATTACTTCAGCATATTCATCCTTTGACAATATTTCTATAACTCTTTTTCTAATATCTTCTATAATACCTTCTCTTTCAGATATAGCACCACCAATAACTATAGCCTCTGGATCATAAGTATATTGAATATTAATAATCCCAATTGCCATATAAGTAAAAAACTTATTAACTTCTTCTATAGCAATTTCATCTCCACTATCATATAATTCAAATGCTTTTTTTCCATCAAACTTGTTAATATCTATATTTTTTCTTTTTGCAATAGCCTTTACTAATGCAAATGTTGATCCTACATCACTCCAAGTTAGTAACTTATTATTTTTTATATCACAATCAACTATGCAGAATCCAAATTCTCCACCATGCATATTAGCACCAGTATGAATTTTCTTATTCTTTACAATAGCTCCTCCAATTCCTGTTCCACATACTATAAAAGCTGAATCACTATTATCCTTTGTAGCTCCTAACCAACATTCTCCTAAAGCTGCGCAGTTTGCATCATTTTCTATCTCTATTGGTAGGCCTATTTTCTCACCAAGTATTTCTTTAAAGTTCATTCCGTAAATATATGGGATAGCACTTTTACTTTTAATTTCACCTGTTTGTGAATCTACAGCTCCTGGTGCACTTATAGCAATTCCTTGTAATGAAAACTCATTCCTATATATATTAAATAAATTTGTTAATTCTTCAAAAAATTCTTCAACTGTTGATGCTATTTCAATCTTACCACTTTTTAATATATCGCCCTTATTTGTTATTACTGACCATTTAACAGATGATCCTCCTATATCATATACCATATAATTTGTCATATATATTTCTCCCCTCAAAATAAAATAACATATATTTTTCAAAATATCTTAACACTAGTATATATTTACCACATTAACTTGTCTATGCTTTTAATAAACATATTATATATACTATTTTTGTATTGATTCTTTCCATTTATTTTCTGTTTCATTAATTAAATTATCAATATTATCTTCTGTTATGTATTTTTGAACAAAGCTCCCATCTAATCCATTTATATTTTTTAATCTTAAATATTCTTCTTCTAATTTAGCATCATATACAGATTGTTTTCTCACAAAATCAGCATAAAATTCCACAGGTATACCATACTCTTTCATAGACTCAAAATTATCTTTGCTATCGATTTCTTCCTTTAATGGAGATATATTGTTTACTGCCTTAGCATATCTACTTTCTTCAAAAATATATTTTAAAAATTCTTTTGCAACTTCTGGATTATCACTTTTTTTAGAAACTGCAAATTTATAGTCACCATATATTTTTATAATTTTTGTTTCTGGTATTGGAAACATTCCTATATCATCTTTATCCATTCCCATATCTTCTAATTGATTAATAAAATCTGAATTCCAAACTGTCATAGCAATTTTTCCATCATTCATATCATTCTTAAATTGTTGCCAATCATAATTTAATAAATCTTCTTCACAATATCCTCTTTTAACTATTTCTCTAGCTAAATTTAATGACTTATACATTCCTGAATCACTATTTAATATAGTTTTATTTGCTTGTACTGTATCCCTTGAGAAATTATTATCAAATAAATGTGGAATAATATCTACCCATAAATTCATAGTCCATGATTGTCTATAATTTATAGCTATAGGGGTTACTCCTAAAGCCTTAATTTTTTCGCATGCCTGAAACAGCTCTTCTATAGTAGTAGGTAGTTTTTCTATATTAGCCTTTTGGAAAATCTCTTTGTTATAAATTATTCCTTGCCATGTTATAGAACTATTTAAGCAATAAAGTCTACTATCAGATCCTAACCCCATATCATAATTATAAATATTATTATCATTAAATCCCAAATCATCAATTGTAAGAAAATAATTTGCATATTCATTCTTAGATATATTGGAAGGAACTAATGTTACATCTGGTAACTCTCCTACAGATGCCTTTCTTTGAAGTATAGTTTCTGCATCTCCAATCAACTCTAACTCTACATTTACTTTAGGATTTAATTCCTCAAATTCATTTATTAATGCTTCAATTTCATCTCTTTTATCTGTTCTATTACTTACAAATGTAATATCCCCTTTAAGTTCCTCTTCATCATTTGTACCCAAATTTATTTCTTTTAAGAAAAGTTTTGCTCCTACAACTGGGACTGCTAACAACAATAATATTAATGAAAATATATAGAACCTTTTACTAAAGTATCTCATAAAGACTCTCCTTACCCTTAAAATTTAAAGCTTAACTTTATTATTTCTAAAACTATTTGGTGTCGTTCCTGTTATCTTCTTAAAAGCACGTCCAAATGTTATTGAATCATTATATCCTACACTTTCTGCAACTTCATATATTTTTAAATTTGTTGTAATTAACATTTCCTTTGCTCGTTTTATTCTATAATTTGATAAAAATTCATAAAATCCCTCTCCAGTTTCCTTTTTAAATAACTCAGATAAATAATTTTGGCTCAAAAACACCTCATCTGCTACATCCTTTAAAGTAATATTTTTATTAAAGTTATTTGTTATAAACTGTATAGCTAACTTAATAGATGTTGCACTATATACATTTTTATCATCATCTAATATTTCTGATAATTCATTTAAATCCTCTATAAAATATTTTTTTATCTTTTTTGTGTACATCATGTTTTCTTTAACTTTTTTTACTATCTTTGAATATTCTCTAAGCTCCCATACTTTTTCTGTGCACTTTAAAATAAATACACTCATATTGTTCTTGATAAATATATCTGTTTCATCATCTATTTCTTTTATTACTAAATTAATATCAACAATTTCATTTATATTAAAGTAAAAAACAATATAAACGTTATCATCAAAATAAAAATGTAGATATTCAATCTTATCATTAAATTTAGTTATTTCTTTTATGTATTCCCCTAGTAACTTAGTGCCTAGATGCTTGACATCTTTATTTATAGGTAATACCACCATTTTATAGTAATAGTTTTCATCTAATTGTATATTCTCTAATAAAGCTTTATCTGTCTTTAAATTTACTTCTGAACTTGAAAATAACAAATGCTTAAAGAAATCTTTTTTTATAAGCTCTATAGATTTATTCATAATTTTATC
The DNA here is from genome assembly GCF_004353185.1 of Clostridium cuniculi. Taxonomy (GTDB): domain Bacteria; phylum Bacillota; class Clostridia; order Clostridiales; family Clostridiaceae; genus Clostridium; species Clostridium cuniculi. The sequence continues at coordinate 68,254 of NZ_SMUS01000002.1, forward strand.
TTTTTTCTTCAACTCTTGTAACTTTATTTCAACTTCTTCAATAACTCTTTTTAACTCATCTTTTTTTATTGGCTTTAATAGATAATTAAATGCACCATACTTCATTGTATCTCTAACATAAGTAAATTCATCATATCCACTTAAAACTAAGAAAATTGGTGGTGATTTTAACTCATTTATTGAACTTTTTACAAGTTCTATTCCTGTCATTACTGGCATCTTTATATCAGTTATTACCAAATCAACTTGTCCTTCATTTTTCTTTAAATAATCAAGTGCTAAGGCTCCATTTTGAAAATCTCCAACAACTTCATGATCTTGAAATAATTTATTCAATATTTTTATCAAGCCCATTCTAATTATCTTATCATCATCCACAACTATTATTCTCATATGCCCTCCCTATATTGAATATTGTAAAATTATGCTATATATTTAAATTAACATAATTTTAATAATAATAAAATATATTTTTAAAGAAGTAGGAGAATTTATGATTTTAAAAAATGATATATCAATAAAGCGTACCACAATACTAGTATTTATTATTATGTATGCTTTGTTTTTCTTAATGACAAGTATTAACCTTTACTCTTATTCTCAATATGAATTTAGTAAAACTAATAAAGTTATAAAGAATTTTAATACTACCTTAAGTCAACAAATTTATGAAAAGTTTAATAATTTATCAGATGTTTCTAAATATCCATTAATAATTCCTGATATTGATAAACTTCATTCAATATTAACTTCAAATGAAAAATATGAAATAAATGATTATAATTATTTACTTTATCTTTGTGAAATGATGCTTATTCAGAGTGAATCAATTAATGGTGCATTTATATATAATTTATCAGGAAATGGAGTTTTTAGTTCTAGAAATACCCCTAACTCCATTATTAAAAATTCACTATCTGAAACCTGGTTTAAAACTTTTTTAGAAAATGATGATACTATTTCATTTATACCATTTATTAAGTCTACCGATATATTTGAATATACTTCAAGTAATAGTGAAAGTTTAATTGGTATAGCCAGAAAAATAATTGATCTTAAAACACAAGAGGTTACAGGAGTTTTATTAATTACTATTCCAATAAGTGATTTGTTAAAAATACTAACTAAGGATTTACCATATAATAATCAAATTCTTTCTGTTTTTGATTCTACGGGTAACTTAATAGTGTCATCTAATTACGATATAGATTTTTCTCCATTTTTTGATGAGTTAAATACTACAAGTACTGAACCTAGTGTAAAAACAATTACTAATATCGATCCTTATTTCACTACTTCAAATAAAATTCCATTAACTAATTGGATATTAATTAGCGCTATTCCTAATGCTGATGTATATAGTATAAATAGCTTGTATATTTTTTCTTTTATTACAAACATAATATTTTGTTCTATATTGCTTATAGTCTTATATAACCTATTTATTAATAGAATATTTAATCCTATTAATTACTTAATTGACAATATGGAAAAAAGTCATATTGAAAAAAATCTTACTTCTAATTTAACTTATAATAAAAATGATGAAATAGGTATATTAGTTAACTCTTATAATGAAATGAAAGGTAGAATTAATGACTTAATAAATATTAATTATAAAAATAAAATTGAACAAAAGGATTTAGAATTAAAACAACTTCAAAATCAAATAAATCCTCATTTTATATATAACACCTTAGAGTCAATTCATATGATGGCAGAATTAAATGATGATGAAGAAACTTCTATAATGGCTGAGTATTTTGGTTCAATAATTAGATATAGCATGAATAGAAAAATAAATACTGTTAAACTTAAAGAAGAAATAAATATAATTGATAATTATATTTATCTTCAAAAAATTCGTTTTGATCAATTATTTATTATTGAAAATTTAATTACTGAAGATGTCTTAGAATGTGAAATAATAAAAATGATTATTCAACCTTTAATTGAAAATGCTATATATCATGGTTTAAGTGAATGTAGTAGTAATGGTAAAATTATAATACAAGGTCAAAAAATAGGTAATGAATTACTTCTAACTATCTCTGATAATGGGATTGGAATCCAGGCTGAAGCTCTAAAAGATTTAAATGACTATATAAATGATAAGAATAATAAATTCAAAGGAATTGCCTTAAGAAATATAAATAGACGACTAAAACTTAATTACGGTGAGCAATATGGACTTGAGATATTCAGTGTCTTTGGTCATGGTACCTCTATGGTATTAACATTACCTTATATTATTAAATAATATAAATAAGCTGAGAAGGCTAATTCTCAGCTTATTTTAATTTATTGTTTTCTCTTAATATATCTTTTATATTAATTGTCCTTTTTTCTTCTTTTACCTATAAATAAAGAGCCAGAGCCTATTAATGAGATAGCAGTTGCTACAACAACCATACTATTAACTCCACCAGTTTGAGGTAACTTATTGTTATTATTATTTTGCTTATCTGCACTTGGTTTCACAACTACATCACTATTTATATTATTATCTTCTTCTGGCTTTCCTTGATTACTTCCTGAATTATCTTCTTCCTCTGATGGATTATTATCATCTCCAGGTTTCTCCATATCTGATGTATTTACAGCTTTTATATCATCAAAATACATTGTAGATTCAACTGTCCATTCACCAGTATTGCCTTCTTCAGGTATTGTATTACACCAAATACCGATGCTAGTAATATTAGAGGGATCAAACTCTCCTTTATTTTTACCTACAAATTCATCAAATTTTAATGTTAAAAGTTGTGCTTCTGTAGTAGCTGCAAATTCTGGTAAAAACACTTCAAAATCCTCACCATTACTTGTAATTTGAATAACTAATTTTTGTCCATTTCCATCCGGTTTAACCCATAATTGTAATGCATCATATTCTGACCAATCTACATTTTTAGCTGTAGTCATTCCAGCCCAACCTTCTGAAGTTTTAGCATTTGAAATTTTATAATTAAATGCTAATCCATAATTTCCACTATTAAAATTACCTGTTTCACTTGTGAGTTGAGGATTTAAACTGCATCCTGGCCCAACATTTGTTGCCCATTCATTTAATAATAATGCACTTTCTCCTGAATAACTTTCAAAATTATCTACAACATTCTTTAATTTTTCAGGAACTTCTATGTTAAATATTATATCATTAGTGCTTATTACTTCTTCATCTACTACTAATTCTATTACTCCAATAGTTTCACCTATCTCTTTTAGAATTTCATTAGTTAAATCAGCTTTATATATACCATTTTCATTTTTAGTCTTTAAGCTTTTAATTTCATTACCTGCTCCATCTCTAATTACAAAAGAAACATCGCCTTCTAAATTCTTAACTACAGCAGATATAGTTGTTTCTTCTAACACTCTAGTACCTGATATTGGATTTATTATATATCCATACTTATAAGCTTCATCGTCAACATCTACATTTAAACTTAAAAATTCTCCTGCTTCCTTAGCAAATATAGATCTTTCATCATTATAAAAATCAATGAATTCATTAATCATTTCATGACCTGTAGTTTCTGTCATCCTATAAGGAATAAAGAAATTATCTTTATCATCAAAATTAGCCCAAACCATAAAATATGGCATATTTGAATTAGATACAACATCTAAAACTTCATTATACCAATCTTTTCTATTATTTCCTACTTGGGCTATACCTCCATTACCAACTCTCATTCCAACTTCTGATACTGCTGAAAGCTTGCCTCTTTTTTCTGCTAACCCTTGTACTAGTTCAATAGTTTCTTCTAGAACATCTATCCACTTATCATCTTCTGTTGGATTATCATGATACATATCAAATGCTAATACATCAACAAACTCATCACCTGGATAACGTGATAAATAATCCGCCTCATCTTCAAATGGACCTCCTGGTGAATATACATATAAAAAGTTATGAACGCCTTTAACATCTTTTAAATACTCAACTGTGTATGCAAATAAATTCTTATAGGCTTGTTCATCACAGAATGCTTTTCCCCACCAGAACCAACTTCCGTTGTTTTCATGGAATGGTCTAAATAATACTGGTATTCCTTCTTCTTGTAGTTGTAATCCATAATCAGCAATCATATCTAAATATCCTAAGAATACTTCATTTAAATCACCATTTGGCATTATCCTTTGAACTATATCTCCTTTTGTAACACCTGGAGTATATCCTGAATAATCATAATTTCCATTATCATCTACACCTTTATTTTTAACTACTTCAAAGTTTGGCATATGAGATGATAATGTTATTATTCCTCCTTCTTTCGCTGCTTGACTTGCAACCTTAACTGCTGCATCTACTCCACCATCTAATTCATCACCAGTAAATGATAATGTATCCATACCAACTAATCCTGCTATGGATCCTGTAATATCTAGAGTATCAGACTTTATACCACTTGTATCTCCTGGTATTTCGTACTTACCACCTTTATGATGCGTATCATTTTGATGTCCAAATATAACTTTATCAGTTTTTCCAACTCCTATTAAATATGAATATAAAGATGCAGTTTCACTTATAGCCTTCTCATCAACTAATTTAACTTTATTAAGAACATCTAAATTATTAACATCTATTGAAGTCTGAGGCTTAATTTCTTCAGTTATATCTACATAAATGCTTTCATTCTTTTCTTGATATAATTGAATATTATCAATATAAATATCTCCGTTATAATTACTATTAACACCTATTATTGATAAAGTTAAACTTTCTATCTCTTTATTAACTGAAGGAAATTTAACCTTTACCCTTGCTTTCTTTAAGCCACCTTCTATATCTTCTAACTCTAATAATTTAATATCTTCATAGCTATCAATTGCTCCATCTGAGTATAACTTAGTTTTAAATGATCCCATAGTCATTGATTGTGGATTATATATGAAGTCATATGTTAATACATTATAGCCATTAATATTAATCTTTTCTTTAAAATCATTTTGTAACTTTACTTCACTCCAAGATACTTCAGTATCCTTAGTAAAATCAAGCTTTAACTTTAATGCACCATTACCAATGCTTGAGCTATACGATATTTCTGGATTGCCTTGGTGCGACCATACTCCACCAAAATTCCATCCACCCATCCCTTGTTCTTCATCATCAAAGCTCCAAGTTAATGTATTAACTTCAACTGAAGGACCTTCTTCATTATTAGATTCTTCTTCTGTAACGGTTAAATTATCTATATAAATGGAACCAGTATAATTTGTTCCTGCTCCTATTATCTGTACTATTGCTGAATTTACTCCATTTATTTCTCCACTAACAGTTGAAGTAGCAGTGACCTTTGAATATCCATTTCCTAAATCCTCAAAGTCTGAAGCTTGAAATTTTCCAAAAGATCCATCTTTCCATTCCCAATTGCTATCTTTTATAGCTCCTTTAAATTGTATTTCTCCCTGAAAGTTAACCTTTTCTGTTGGAATTATAATATCAAATTTCACTACAGCTCCTGAATTTAAATTATCTTCATAATTAGTAAAGAAGTTCAACTCATGCTTATTTTTATCCCAATCCCATGAACCATCAAAATGTGTTTGAAATTTTAACATTTCATCTTCTAAGGATATATCATCTGCTAGTAATGCTCCACCAAATTCATCTGGCAATTTTGTTTCTTCCCCGAAATCATTACTATAAACAGTATTTGCTACAACAGAAGTAGCAAATACTGTTGTTGGTAATTGTGAAAATATTACTGTACATGTCATAACTAATGCAACTAACCTTTTACTCATTCTACTTATCATATATCTCTCCCCCTATATGTTCATCAATATTTTTAAACGTTTTCTAATTTATCAAAACTTTTCACCTCCTAGTTAATTTTAATTTTTAGGAAATTTATTTACAATTAATCTATATAGTCAAAGTAATTTTCGCTAATATATAGTAATTATTGTTAATTAAATATAAAAAAGCATTGACCTATAATTAAAATTAATCATAAATCAATGCTAATTATTTTTTCTATACGGCAGTTAAATGTATTATTTTACTTGAATAATCTCCATATAAAGAAACATTTATTCCTGCATACATTAATGCTCCACCAGAAATAATTTCATCTGATTCTTCTATCTTGTACATTTTATCTTCAACTAATCCTTTTAATTTAATTCTTCTGCTATGATAGTTTGGTCTACCTAGCACTTGTACACAAGTTACTAATACCTCATTTTTATCTTTAGATACAACTGTCCAAGCATCAAAGCCATGATTTTCTGAAAAGTTTTCTATTCTATAATAATCTCCTCTTCTTATTAAATCATTATATTTATGATACATCTCTATTTGTGTTGGTATCATGTCTCTATCTTCTTCTGGTATTCTAGTTACATCTAGCTCATATCCAAATGTTCCTGCTAATGCTACATGACCTCTAGTTTCAAAAGGTGTAGTTCTTCCCACAGTATGATTAGGACAATCACTAACATGTGCTCCTATTGTTGAAAGTGGATAAACCATTGCCGTTCCTTCTTGAATTTTTAACCTTTCAATAGCATCAGTATCATCTGAACACCAAATTTGTGGACTATAGTATAACATACCTGGATCAAATCTAGCTCCACCACCTGAGCAATTTTCTAATAATATATGTGGAAAATCTGTAGTTAATCTATCCATCATCTCATAAACTGCTAACATATATCTATGGAATAGCTCACCTTGTCTTTCTGGTGATAATGCTATACTTCCTAAATCAGTTAATTGCCTATTCATATCCCATTTTACATAAGTAATATTTGCACTTGAAAGTACTTTTTTAACACTTTCATATATATAATCTACTACTTCTTTTCTAGATAAATCTAATACATACTGTTCTCTACATAAGGCTGGTTCACGTCCTTCAATATGAATACACCAATCTGGATGTGCCCTAAATAAATCTGAATTTGGTGATATCATTTCTGGTTCAAACCATATTCCAAATTCCATGCCTAATTTATTAACTTCATCTACAAGATTTTTTAATCCACCTTGGATTTTTTCTTCATTAACAATCCAATCTCCTAATGAAGAGTTATCACTATTTCTCTTTCCAAACCATCCATCATCCATAACAAGCATTTCTATTCCTAATTTTGATGCCTCTTTAGCTATAGATAATAATTTTTCTGTATTAAAATCAAAGTAAGTTGCTTCCCAGTTATTTATAAGTATAGGCCTCTTCTTATCTTTAAATTCACCTCTTATTAAATTATTCCTATATAAATCATGGAAAGTTCTTGTCATCTTTCCTATACCCTTATTTGAATATACCATTACAACTTCTGGCGCTATAAATTCTTCTCCTTGTTGTAAAACCCATTCAAAATCTTCTGGATTTATTCCCATAACTACTCTTGTTGTGTCAAATTGACATCCTTCAATTTGAGTAAAGAAATTTCCTGAGTAAACAAAATTAAATCCATAAACATTTCCACTTTCATCAGTCGCATTATTATCTAAAAGAGCTATAAATGGATTATCTTGATGACTTGATTCTCCTCTTATTGATGAAACAGCTTGTCTTCCATATCCTATTTTCTTTCTAGAAATATGTCTTTCTCTTGCCCATGACCCATGAAGAGAAATCATATCATAGTTAACTCCATCAAAATCTATACAAGTTGATAATACTTTAGTAAGAGTTATTGAATCCTTTGAACAGTTTTTTACTCTTACACTTCTAGTTATTACATCTAAATTTTCAAATGTTGTATATACTAACACTACTTCTAAATTTAAATCTTTATCTAAACAAGTTATCTCCAATGTTGTACATTCATTTTCATCTCCAAAAGTTGCTGGAAGCCCTTGTAGCTTTTTCTTGCCTTTGAATATCTCATGAGATACATATTGTAGCTTACAAGCAGTATGTCCTTTACTATCCCTTACTTGTAAAGATGATTCTCTAAAATCACCTATCCCATGAGTTGAGTATTCCATTGGAAAACTATCGTAAAATGATACTCTATCTCTATTATTCTTTGATGGAACATATGGTGCTTCATCTATACGTAATAAATAATTAACGTTTTCATCAACTATCTTTTTTCCGAAATAAACATGTCCAACAAATTGCTCTTCATCTACTATTGCAATAATATATGATGTATCCTTTGAATCTAATTTAAATACTTTATTATTCTCTATAAATCTTATACCCATATATATATCCTCCTAATATGCTATATAAATAATGTACTCTTACAATTATAAATTATTATAGTTAAGTATATTTATCAACCTTATTAAGAAATATCCTAAAATTAATCACTATTACTGATTTTTTATCAGTTCATATATTAATTACTAATATAATTTTCACCTTAGCTTTAATAGAAAATAAAATTTTATAAAAAATAAACTGTATGACTGATATATTACTATATCTACCATACAGTTTAATTTTTTATTTATCTATTTTTACCTAAAAATAATACAGCTAGAACTCCTGGACCGGCATGTGCACCTATAACATTTCCAACATAGTTAATAACTATATTTTTAAACTTAACTTCTTCTAATATCATACTCTTTAAAGTTTCTGCATCCTCTAAACAATCTCCATGACATATATATAAAGTTTCATTCTCACTATTTATTGCTTTCTCTTTTACTTCATTAGCTAAAAATTTTAAAACTTTCTTTTTTCCCTTGATTTTTTCACCTTGCATTACTTTTCCATCATCATCTATATATAATGCTGGTTTAATATTTAAAAGTCCTCCAATTGCAGCTGTCGTAGCTGAAATACGTCCACCTCTTTTTAGATGATTTAAACTATCTACTACAAATGAATGTATAACTTTCTTTTTATTTTCCTCAAGCCAAGTAACTATTTCTTCTGCACTTAATCCCCTATCTCTCATTTCACAAGCTTTCATTACTAATAAACCTTGTCCACTAGTAACACTAAGAGAGTCAACCAATAAAATATTTGCATCTGGATATTCTTCCAATATATTATTTCTTGCTATATTTGCACTATTAAAAGTACCACTTAGTGCTGAAGATAATGTTATACAAATTATAGAATCTCCATTTTTTACATACTTTATGAACTCTTCTTCAAATTCATGTGCATTAACTTGAGATGTTGTAGGTGTTGCTCCTTCTCTCATTTGTCCATAAAAATCTTTATAACTTAAGGTTTTTCCTAAATCATCTTTTATTAATTGTTCATTTAAGTTTAATACTAAGGAAAGTAATCCTATATTATTATTATCTATATATTCTCTTGATAAATCACAAGCTGAATCCGTTATTATTTTTATTCCCATATCTTTTCATCCTCCACTAACCTTATAATAGTTGTGTTTTTGTTTTGTAAGGAAATTATATATAGAAATATTAATATTGTCAAATCCTTTGATTTTCAAATATTATTTGTTCCAAATTTTACTTATATGAATAAAAAAAGAGAGGGTACTCCCTCTCCTTATAATACTATTTTATTAAAGATTCACCTGTCATTTCAGCAGGAACATCTAATCCCATTACTGTTAACATTGTTGGTGCTATATCAGCTAACTTACCATCTTTTAAAGATTTACCTTCTGTGTGGTTAGATACCCATACAAATGGAACTGGATCAGTTGTGTGAGCTGTAAATGGATTTCCAGTTTCAGCATCAATCATAGTTTCAGCATTTCCGTGGTCAGCAGTAATAAATACTGTTCCATCTAATTCTAAAACTTTATCAACTACTCTTCCTAAGCATGTATCTACAGCTTCAACAGCAGCTTTAGCAGCTTCTAAAACTCCAGTATGTCCAACCATATCTGGGTTAGCATAGTTTAATATAACCATGTCATATTTTCCAGAATCTAATCTGTTTATTAATTCATCAGTTAATTCTGGTGCGCTCATTTCTGGTTTTAAGTCATAAGTTGCAACCTTTGGAGATGCAATAAGAGCTCTATCTTCACCTTCGTTTTCTTTTTCAACACCACCGTTAAAGAAGAATGTAACGTGAGCGTATTTTTCTGTTTCTGCTATTCTTAATTGGTTTAATCCCTTAGAAGCAACATATTCACCTAAAGTATTAGTTATAGCTTCTGGTCTGTAAGCAACTTCAACACCTTCTAAAGTCTTATCATATTGAGTCATTGTTACAAATACTAAATCTAAAGTTTCTCTTTCAAATCCTGCAAATTCTTTATCGTTTATAGCTCTAGTTATTTCTCTAGCTCTATCAGGTCTGAAGTTAAAGAATACTACTGAATCTCCATTCTTTATTGTTCCAGTCGGAGCTCCATTTTCTTCAATAACGCATGGTAATACGAACTCATCTGATTTATTATCAGCATAAGATTTTTCCATACATTCAACAGCAGATGTAGCAGTTTCACCTTTTCCAAGTACCATTGCATCATAAGCTAATTGTACTCTTTCCCATCTGTTATCTCTATCCATTGCATAATATCTTCCTGAAATAGTAGCAATCTTACCTACTCCGATCTCAGCCATGTAGTTTTCTAATTCAACTACGAAATCTTTACCTGAACCTGGAGCAACGTCTCTACCATCCATGAAGCAGTGAACATATACGTTCTTAACATCTTGCTCTTTAGCTAATTTTAATAATCCTTTTAAATGATCTATATGAGAGTGAACTCCACCGTTAGATAATAATCCCATTAAGTGTAATGCTGAATTATCTTTCTTAGCATTTTCGATAGCTTTTAATAAAGCTTCGTTCTTAAAGAATCCACCTTCGTTTATTTCTTTAGTTATTCTAGTTAATTCTTGATATATAATTCTTCCTGCACCAATATTTAAATGTCCAACTTCTGAGTTACCCATTTGTCCATCTGGTAATCCAACAAACATACCACTTGCTTGTAATTGTGAGTGAGGATAGTTTGCAACTAATCTATCATAATTTGGTTTATTTGCAGCAGCAACTGCATTTCCAGCGCTCTCTGGAGCTATTCCAAATCCATCTAATATCATTAACATTACAGGTTTTTTCGCCATAATTCCCTCCAAATATATATACATACTTTCTTAGTTTCAAAAAGAGTGATAACTTTGTGAGTTTCATTATGCAATTAAAGTGTATTGAATCTCACTCGTCATTAGTGTCTTTAATTGAACCATGTTTATTATACTATAATTATTATTACTAAACAATATAGTTACCTTTTTGTAAACGATTGTCTAAAAAATTTTCTGATAATTTATTTTTTGCTAAATAAACCAAAAATATTTAATTATTTATGTAAGATTAAAAACATTAGTAGATTTACTCATATACTAAATAAAAATATTAATTTTCAATAATTTTATAAAAAAAGAAATCCCTAGCAGAGGATTTCTTTTTTTATATTAAATTTTAGTAGTTTACTATTTGAGCAAAATCAGTAGCAACTAAGCTAGCTCCACCAACTAAAGCACCATCGATATCAGATTGAGCCATTTGAGCTTTTATAGTTCCTGGCTTAACTGATCCACCGTATTGGATTCTTACTTTGTTAGCAACTTCTTGACCGAACATTTCAGCAACAACGCTTCTTACAGCCATAATTGTTTCGTTAGCTTGTTCATCAGTAGCAGTTTTACCAGTTCCGATAGCCCAGATTGGTTCGTAAGCTATAACAACTTTTTCTGCTAATTCTGGTGCTAAGCCTTCTAAATCAGCTTTGATTTGAGCTCCAACAACTTCGTTAGTTGTTCCGTTTTCTCTTTGTTCTAAAGTTTCTCCACAGCAAAGGATTGGAGTTAAGTTGTGAGCGAAAGCAGCCTTAACTTTTTTGTTTAAAGCTTCATCAGTTTCATTGAAGTATTCTCTTCTTTCACTGTGTCCTAAAACAACATAACTAACACCCATAGCTTCTAACATTCCTGGAGCAACTTCACCAGTGAAAGCTCCTTTTTCTTCAAAGTGCATGTTTTGAGCAGCAACTTTGATGTTTGATCCTTCAACTGCTTTTAATACAGCATCTAAGCAAACAAAAGTAGGACAAACTACTACATCACAAGTAGCATCCTTTACTAATGGTTTTAATTCGTTTATAACTTTAACAGCTTCTTCTGGAGTGTAGTGCATTTTCCAGTTTCCAGCGATAATAGCTTTTCTCATTTAATTCACCTCTATAAAAATTTTTTCAAAATTTTTAGTGACAAGTTTACAGGGACAAATGACAAGTTAAGGTAGAAACTCCTTAAGGAGTTTCTAAAAATATATATTTTTTTCTAAATTCAGCTCTACTGAATTTATTCCTCAACTTACCACTTGCCACTTGTCACTCTTAACTGTTTCTACTTGTCGTTTAAAGCAGCAATTCCTGGTAAAGTTTTACCTTCTAAGAATTCTAATGAAGCTCCACCACCTGTAGAGATGTGAGTCATCTTATCTCCGAATCCTAAGATATTAACAGCAGCAGCTGAATCTCCTCCACCGATAACTGTTGTAGCATCTGCATCAGCCATAGCTTTAGCAACTGCAATTGTTCCTTTGTTGAAGTTTTCGAATTCGAATACTCCCATTGGTCCGTTCCAGATAACAGTCTTAGCATCTTTAATTGCATCAGCATATAAAGCTTCTGTCTTAGGTCCGATATCTAATCCCATGAATCCAGCTGGAATGTTTTGATCTTCAGTAACTGTAGCTTCAACATCCTTGAATCCATCAGCGATTCTGTGGTCTACTGGTAATAAGAATTTAACACCGTTAGCTTCAGCTTTAGCGATCATTTCCTTAGCGTAGTCCATTCTATCATCTTCACATAAAGAAGTTCCGATTTCATATCCTTGAGCTTTTAAGAATGTATAGGCCATTCCTCCACCAATGATGATTGTATCAACTTTTTCTAATAAGTTGTTGATAACAGCAATCTTATCTGAAACCTTAGATCCACCTAATATAGCAACGAAAGGTCTAACTGGATTGTTTACAGCTTCTCCTAAGAATTTTAATTCTTTTTGAATTAAGTATCCGCATACAGCTGTATCTACGAATTTAGTAACACCTTCAGTTGAAGAGTGAGCTCTGTGAGCAGTTCCGAATGCATCATTAACGTAGATATCACATAAAGAAGCTAATTCTTTAGATAATTCTTCTCCGTTCTTAGTTTCTTCTTTTCTGCATCTAGTGTTTTCTAATAATACAACGTCTCCGTCCTTCATATCAGCAACAGCTTTTCTAGCGTTTTCTCCAACAACTTCTTCATCTCTAGCGAAAACAACTTCTTTACCTAACATTTCGCTTAATCTTACAGCAACTGGTGCTAAAGTCTTAGAAGCATCTTTTCCTAAGTGTGAGCAAAGTATAACTTTAGCTCCGTTTTCAACTAAGTATTTGATTGTTGGAAGAGCTCCTACTAATCTATTTTCATCAGTGATAACTCCATCTTTTAATGGAACGTTAAAGTCACATCTTACTAAAACTCTTTTACCGTTAACTTGAATATCTTCAATTGTCTTCTTATTAAAGCTCATTCTTTTCACCTCATAAATTTATTCATAGTTTTCTTTATAATTTTAAAATAGGCCCGGTCTTATAAGTATGCCTTAGAGACCGGACCCTTTTTAGGATCTTATAAGAGTGCTTTTATAAGCATCTAAATCCATATATAATTATCTATTAAAAATTAAGCTAATTCAGCGAAGTATTTAATAGTTCTAACCATTTGGCTAGTGTATGAGTTTTCGTTGTCATACCATGCAACAACTTGAACTTGGTATAATCCTTCTCCGATTTCAGATACCATAGTTTGAGTTGCATCGAATAATGAACCGTAAGTGATTCCTACGATGTCTGAAGAAACTAATTCTTCTTCAGTGTAACCGAATGATTCGTTAGAAGCAGCTTTCATAGCAGCGTTTATAGCTTCTTTAGTTACATTTTCACCCTTAACTACTGCAGTTAAGATTGTAGTTGATCCAGTTGGAACTGGTACTCTTTGTGCAGAACCGATTAATTTTCCGTTTAATTCTGGAATAACTAATCCGATAGCTTTAGCAGCTCCTGTTGAGTTAGGAACGATGTTTACAGCTGCAGCTCTAGCTCTTCTGAAGTCACCTTTTCTGTGTGGTCCATCTAATACCATTTGGTCTCCAGTGTAAGCGTGGATTGTTGACATTATACCAGATTGAATTGGTGCAAAGTCATTTAATGCTTTAGCCATTGGAGCTAAGCAGTTTGTAGTACAAGATGCAGCAGAAATTATGTTATCTTCAGCTGTTAATATGTCTTGGTTTACGTTGAATACAACTGTTGGAAGGTCGTTTCCAGCTGGAGCTGATATAACAACTTTCTTAGCACCTGCTTCAATGTGAGCTTGAGATTTAGCTTTTGATACGTAGAATCCAGTACATTCTAATACTACGTCAACACCGATTTCTCCCCATGGTAATTTAGAAGCATCAGCTTCAGCATAAATTCTGATTTCTTTTCCATCAACAGTGATAGAATTTTCACCAGCAACAACTGTATCACCTAAAGCGTATCTTCCTTGTGCTGAATCATATTTTAATAAATGAGCTAACATTGATGGGCTAGTTAAATCGTTGATAGCAACTATTTCATACCCTTCTGCTCCAAACATTTGTCTAAATGCAAGACGTCCTATACGTCCAAAACCGTTTATTGCAACTCTTACCATTACAATTACCTCCTAAAAATAGATATTATATATTTAAAATTAAATTTTAAATCAAATTAATTAATATGAAACTATTGTTTCACCTTTAAACTTTAATTAATTCTGCAATTTTCCTTCCTGCAGATTCATCAGTTACTAAAACAGCATTAGAATTATTCATTTCTGTTGCAATTATAGCTTCTACTTTATTTTCCCCTGCAGCCACAGCAATATGTGTGTTAATTTTTTTTGCATCATTAATATTAATTCCAATTGGAGTATTTTCTAAAACAACTTGAGAATGTTTATTAAAATAACATCCAAATGCTTCTCCTACTGCTCCTAGGCTTTCAAGTCTACTTATATATTCCTCTGATAATCCACGCTTTTGAGCCATATGGATTGCATTTCCTATTCCATAAATTAAAATATCAGCATTATGAATATTATCTATAACTTCTTTTATTTGCTTTTCTTTAAGAAGTCCCTCTAACACTTCATAACTAACATTCTCTGGAATATGTAACAATTTATAAGTACCATTAACTTTATTAGCTAATGATGCTGCTAAATAATTAGCTTGACTTTCGACCCTTCTTCCCATTCCGCCTCTAGCTGGAATAACAAGAACATTGGAAATATTACTTACTTTTGGGAATGCCTCAACAACTTCTTTTATTGTGCTTCCTCCCGTAATAGCTATTATATCACTATCTTTTATTATATTTTTTACATAGTTAGCTGCTGCTTTTCCTAATTCCTTAAGTGTTGCTGGGTTTTCCTCAACATTCCCCGGAACTATAACAACATCTTTTAATCCTAAGAATGATTTAATTTTCTTCTCAATATCATTTAATCCCTTTATTTGATGTATCAAATCTTTTAACCCTTCTAAAACATGTTGTCCATCTTTAGTAACGGTCATACCAGGGGTATTAATCTCTATTAAGTTTTGTGATTTTAATAAATCAATCTCATTTCTAACTACTCTTTCGCCAAGATTAAGTTCACTTGCAAGCATTCTTCTTCCAATAGGTTGGTTATAAAAGATTGTCCTCAAAACATTATATCGTTTTTCTAGGACTTCCACCAGCTCAGGAACTATCTTTCTTTGCAATTCTAATATTTCCTGCACTACAGACCCTCCTTTGGACTAAAAATGTCCCAGCAATGACTTTTATGTCCCACATCTATTATTATAAAACAGATATCTAAATTTTGAAAGTCTTTCTAGTAATTTTTTTAATATTTTTTTATTTTGCTACTTTTTTCATTTATATGCATAACAAAATTAAGTTGTTTTGGGTAAATTTGAATAGATTCTCTTTATTTTATCATTTATATTGAAAATCTTTTTTAAATTTTTCTATAATATTTTATACTATTTTCATATATCTATTCAAAAAGCAATTCTATTTTTTATTCCAACAAGTACTATTTAATACTTTAAAGTAAAAAAATAGCAAGTAACACTCTCAAAATTGTTACTTGCTATTTAAAACTTTATTTTTCAATAAAGAAAATTCCACAGGCTCTAGTTCCTGAATGTATTCCTACTGTACATCCAACAATACCATGAACATATTCTATATTTTTTTCCTCAAAATACTTTTTAAGTCCTTCAAATATTTCCTCATTTAATATTTCATCTATGACTATCGGTGAATCAAAATCTACATTTGCACTTTCGAAATCAGAAATTACTTTCTTTAAAGCTTTTTTGCTTCCTCTTACCTTATCTTTAACCGCCATTTGGCCATCTTTAACTTCTAAAATAAGTCTTAATCCTAAAACACTTCCTATTGCACCAGCTGCCTTAGAAAGTCTTCCACCTCTTACTAGGTTTTCTAATGATTCAAAACTTAATGAGCTTTTAACTTTAGGAATAATATTCTTAATTTTTTCTTCAATTTCAAATATATTATCGCCATTATCTCTAAATTCACAAGCCTTTAACACTAAAACTCCTAAACCAGATGTTACATTTCTAGAATCAATAACTATTATATCATCAGTATCTAACATATTTTTAGCTATACATGCTGATTGGTATGTTCCACTCATTTCTGATGATAAAACTAAAGTTACGATTTTATATCCTTCATCTAGATATTTCTTAAATACTTCCTCAAATCTATTTGGTGTTACTTGAGCTGTAGTTGGTAGTATATTTTCCTTCGCTATTCTATCCAACATTTCTCTAGTATTTATCTCCACCCCATCTAAATAACTTTCTTCTCCAAAGTTAATTAATAACGGTAAAACTTCTATATCCTTCTCTTTTATAAGATCTGACGGCAAATCTAAAGTACTATCAGTAATAATCTTAATTTTTTCCATACAAGTACCCCCTATATTTTTTATTTCATATTTGGAAAGTCTATTTGCTTTAATGCCTCATAGGCTATAATCGCTACTGTATTTGATAAATTTAAACTTCTTGTACTTGTTTGTACCATCGGAACTCTTATTCCCTTATGTGCATTATGTACATCTTCAGGAACTCCTGATGATTCTCTTCCAAACATTATAAAGTCTCCATTTTGAAACTTTTCATCTGAATATATATTTCCACCATGTGTAGTAGATAAAAATATTCTTCTATCTCCATACTTAGCCATAAAATCTTCATAAGATTCATGAACTTCTAATTTTAAATCCTTCCAATAATCTAAACCTGATCTTCTAACGGCTTTATCATCAATACTAAATCCTAAAGGCTTTATTAAATGAAGAGTTGAGTCAGTTAAAACGCAAGTTCTTGCTATATTTCCAGTATTTTGTGGTATCTCTGGTTGATATAAAACTATATTTAAATTCAATGAATTCACCCTCCAAAATAAAAAGTAAGATGTTATAACATCTTACTTTACACTATTTATATATCTTCAATGATACTATATAGTTTTTTAATAGTCAAAGAATTTTAATATATTTAAGCTGCCGGTGCTTCTTCCGTAGCATTTTCTGTTGGGGTTGTTTCTTCTTGAGTAGGAGTAGCTGGTGTTTCTACCTTTTTAGTTCCTACACTAACAACTTCATTTCTAGTTGAATATACATCAGTTGATATAAGTTCTTTATTTACTTGAACACCATTTTCATAAGTAATTAAATATCCACTTGCTTTACATCCATTAGCCCCTGATGATGTTACAACTCTTGTTCCCTCTGGTAAAGTAGGATCTTGTACTTCCTCTGTACCATAAGTATAAGTTTCTAATATTTCATTAACAAGCTCATAAGTTTTTCCACCCATAGCTTCCTTATTTCCCCAAACATTAAATACTACCTGATTACCAGATAAATATCCTTGAATATATATTGGGAAGTCATATGTATTTACAAACTTATAATCTATGTATCCAGCAGCAACTGTTGCATCTAATCCTGGTTTTGCATAACCAACAGTCATTGAGTGATTACGTCTTTCAGTAGATCTTATGTTAGCTTGTATAACAGCTCTATATAGAGTACTTGAAACTTGACATACTCCTCCACCATATCCTGGTACTATTTTAGAACCAACATATGTATTTGCTTCTTTATAACCTCTTTCTGGAGTTGTTGGACCAATTGTATTATTATAACTGAATTCATCTCCTGGCATTAATAACGTACCATTAATGTATCCAGTTGCAATTCTTAAGTTTTCAACTCTTCCTGTATCAGAAGTACCAAAAGTACTTGAATAAGATGACATTACTCCAGTAATCTTATTTAAATCTGCTGAAGTTACTCTTGGTGAATAATCTTGTAAATCTATAGTTACAGTTTCAACTTTTTCTGGATCTGGATCTATGCTATCTTTTATTTTATTACATAAATCATCTATATCTATATGTTTTCCTGTAACCTCTGGAGTGATAGAAACATTACTACCATTAACTGATATTTTTGCATCTACAGCATCAACTTTAACTTGATCATTTACACTATTAGCAAACTCTTTAACTTTTTCTTCATCATAACTTAATACAGTATCAACTTTATAATCAACACCATTTTCTATTATCTTTTTCTTTTCAAGCATTTTATTATCTTTTCCATAATTAAACGCTTCCTCTACTGTTTCATCAGCACTTACTGATGGACTAATATCAGAATACTTAAGCTCAAAAGTTTTATCTCCAACAGTTACAGTTATAATTTTATTTCCAATTAAAGAAATTAACTGATCATTTAATATGTTTACTGCTTCTTCTTTAGTTTTACCACCTAAGTCTATACCATAAGCTTGTACCCCAGGATATATTTTATCTGCCCATGAATCAACTTTATTTTTTACATTCATAAAATATCCAAAAGTTATTCCTGCAATTAACACTATAATAGTTGATATTATAATGATTAATCTCTTATTTTTAGACATAGTTTTTTTAAGTTTACCATCATTTGCTTTTTCGTTACTCACAGTTCCACTCCTCCCAAAAATTTATATATAATTACTATAATTGCATTATGTTCTAATTATATTCTATTATTTAATTTAATACAATTAATAAAATTATTTGAATTTCATAAAGTTAAATTTAATAGTTTCAAGAATAGCTTTACTTTAAATTATAAGTAATTTTATCTTAATATTATAAAGCTATTCTTATACTACTATCTTATTTTATACTGTAAAACTACTTCTATTCTTAGATGTTTCACCATCTTTATCAAATGCTTCTATACTTATTCTTATAGGCCCTTTAACAGTAAACGGTAATTGATTTATATTTATTGAAAAACTAGTATCATCAGCATCTACTGTACCTATCCAGTAATTATTAGCAAAGATATTATATCCTAATAAATCTGTGTCAGTATTTTTCCTCCAAGTAATATGCAAAACATTTCCTTTTCTATTAACTGTAAGTCCTGTTACATTTCTAGGTTGAGTTAATAAATCTATACTATCTGGGCCCCAGTTTGCATCAACAGGATTTCCAACGCCTCCAACATTTGCACTCTCACTATATTGCCATACTCTCCATCTAGTCCATCCACCTACATCTGGTGGAACTGGTGCATTTCCTGGAATCGCTGTATAATGAGCAATCCATAAAATCATATTTTTTAAAGGATATCCTTGATTAGGAATAAAGAAGTTATTATACATCTCTACAAAGAATGCTCCTGTATAAAGCATTAGTCTTCTTCTTGTTTTTCTTTCAAACCTTTTTCTAAACCTATCTATCCAATTAATTAATGTAGAAGTAGAAATTGAATTATCTGTAGGGGTTTCAACATCTAAAACTGGAAATAAGTCTCCATAATCTTTTTCACCAAAACCCTCTTGAAGTATATTAATAAAATCATCACATTGTGAATCTGCAGTAGTTAAATCTGCACTTGGAACTCCAAAATGATATGCACCAACAGGTATTCCGAAATCTCTTGCCTTTTTAGCAAACTCTAAAAATTTTTTATCTACTCTGAATCTACCTGTAGCCGATCCTGAAGATCTTAGGTATAAAAAGTCTATAGTAGTTGCAAGAACTGTAAAGTCTACATTTTGTGTATATTCATTAATATCTATACCAAAAAGACTTTTATCACTTCTATTTTGCATAAAGCCCTCCAATAAAAAATTCTCCTTACTACATATAATATTTAAAAATTTAGTTATGGTTACATCAAAAAAATATTTGCAATCAATATTTAAAATCACTTTATAAATATTAGACAATTTCCCCCCCTAAAAAGTTCTATCTAAATAAAATAATTTTAACTATATAAAAAACTCAGCCTACGCTGAGTTTTAAAATACATATATTAAATACTTCTTTTAACTTTTAAAGATGTCTCTATTATCTTATCTAAAAGACCAGCATAGCTAATTTCTATTGCAGCTGCACTCTTAGGGAAAAGACTTGCTGGTGTCATTCCAGGCAATGTATTTACTTCTAATATATATGGAACTCCATTTTTATCAATAATCATATCAACTCTAGCGTATACTTGACACTTTAAAGCCTTATAAGTTTCTAAAGCCATTTTTTCAACTTCCTTATGAAGCCCTTCTTCTAATTCAATAACTATTTCATCAGCTCCATCAGCTGCATATTTTTGAGTATAATCAAAGAAATCAGACTTTGGTTTAATAGCTATAACTGGCCACATTTCACCATCAAATACTGGACAAGTTATTTCATCACCTTCAACAAATTCCTCAATCATTACTTCTGTATCCCATTTTAATCCTTCTTCAACAGCTGCTTGAATATCCTCTTTATTCTTTATTTTAAATGTAGCAACACTTGAACCACCGTTTGTTGGCTTAACGAAAACAGGATATCCCATTTCATCTATTTTATCATAATCTATTTCTTCTACAGATGAAACATTAATCCATCTGGCAGTTCTAATATCATTTGCTTTTAATATTCTTTTTGTAAAGTCTTTATCCATACATAAACCTGAACTTATAGGTCCACATCCTGAATAAGGTATATCTAAAGTTTGAAGTACTGATTGAACAGTTCCATCCTCACCAAATTTTCCATGAAGTGCTAATAATGCAAAATCTATATCTTTAACCTTATTTACTATATCTTCTTTATTATCAATAACTATAGGCACTACTTCATATTTATTTTTATCTATTTTTTCAACTATTGAATTACCACTTTTAAGTGAAATTTCTCTTTCTGAAGAAATTCCCCCCATTATTACTCCAACTTTCATATACATCCTCCTAAAACTTTAGTAATTATGTAGATATTGCTACATTTTTTCATATCAATTATATCATAAATGAATCTCCAAATCTTTGATTTGATTAGATGAGCTAACTTATTTCCTTTTAGCTTTTTGCTCCTTAAAATATTTACATCTATTAGTAAGTGGACATTCACTACACTTAGGATTTCTTGCTATACAACATCTTCTACCGTGAAATATTAATAAATGGTGTGTCAAACTCCATTCTTTTTTAGGCAGTTCTGCTTGAAGTTGCTTTTCAACTTCTAAAACATTATCTGAATCTGCTAATCCAAGTCTATTAGAAACTCTAAAAACATGTGTATCAACTGCAATAGACGGAACTCCAAAAGCATTTGATAATACTACATTTGCAGTTTTTCTTCCTGCACCTGCTAAGCTTGTTATCTCTTCCATAGTTTTAGGAACTTCTCCGTTAAACTTACTCTTTAATTGATTACACATAATTAATATATTCTTAGCTTTACTTCTATATAATCCTATTTGTTTTATTCTTTCTTCAAGCTCATCTATAGATAATGTTAGAAATGCATCAACATCTGGATAATCTCTAAATAAACTCTCAGTTACTTCATTAACCTTTTTATCTGTAGTTTGTGCAGATAAAATAGTTGCAACTAATAATTGAAAAGGAGTTTCATGATTTAATTCACATTTAGCATCCGGATATAATCTTTTTAACTCCTCTAATATTATCTTAGTCCTTTGTTTCATTTAACTTTCCTCCTAAATTTTTTAAGATTGTCACTCCACTAATATCCTAATCTCTTAATTCCTTAACTATTTATAAACGCCTCTATATTCCTCCGGCAACCCCTTAGCTATTGATTTCATTATGTAAGTTAGGCACCTATCATCATATTCATGCTTAGATTCATCTTTATCTTTTTTAGGAAGTTCTATATACTCTCCTATATTTACATTTACCTCTGCTTCATTCCACTCTTCACCAGCCATATCACCATTTTTGTTAATAGGTAGTAGTTTTTCAGTTCCATATAATGAAAGTGGTACTATCTTTGCTTTGCTCATTCTAGCAACTAATAATACGCCCTTCTTCCCCTCTATCATACTTCCACTTCTACTTCTTGTCCCTTCTGGAAAAAGAACAAGATTTTCTCCATCTTTTAAAACCTTTATCATAGCCATAATAGCTTCTTTATCAGCACTATTAGGTTTAATAGAAATATTTTTAACTACTTTAGTTCCTAAATTAGTAACTGGGTCATTTGAAAGTTTAACTCCAGCAACAAAGGTAGGATCGTATTCATCCTTTAATACTTTTTCTATAATAAATCCATCTGAATTACTTAAATGATTACTAATAAATATTTTAGGTCCATCTGCCTTTTTTATATTTTCATATCCACTTACATTAATTTTTGCATATTTTTTTAAATACCCATTTATCTTATTTCTCGCTATTTTTATAACTAATTTTTCTGGCAAAAGCTCTATAAGCCTTGCAGTACTTTTAGACATCATATTCAATCCCCCCTTAAATTAAATATATACATAAACATTATATTTTATATATTTTCTCAAAACAATTAACTTATTTCACTCTTTCTATATATTCATTTATATAAGGTGAGTCTCCTTTATATCTTTCTATATTTTCACCTTCATTATGTAATTTTATTATAGCATTTCTCTTAATAACATTTTTTCCTCTCCATCCACAAGATGTCCTTGATATATTCTCCTTAAAAAATTTATTATTCATATCAGCATAAATATCACTTTTTAAATTACACATAAATTCCAAAGGTTTAAACTCTTCAAATTTTGAAAAATGTATATCACTATTATATGGACATCTATTTTGACACATATCACAACCAAATATCTTACCTTTTAAGAGCTTTATATCAATATCTGTTAATTCCTTTTTTTGTGTAATATACGAGGAGCATATATTAGGATTAATCTTATTTATATTTATAGATTTTGTAGGACATTCTTTATAACATATATTACATTCTCCACATTCTTTATATTCTTTTATATTTTCAAAACTTCTTACTTCATCACTATTTAATTCTAAGTCAGTTATTATTTCTCCTAAAAATACATAAGAACCATATTTTTCAGTTATAATCATATTATTTCTGCCTATAAATCCAATATTGGCTAAATAAGCAATATATCTTTCAGGTAATGTATTACTATCTACGAAAGAAATAGCCTCACCACCTTTAGACTTAATGAACTCACAAACCTTATCTAAATATTTTTTTACAACTCTGTGGTAATCTAAACCTTTAGTATATTTAGAAAATCCATTTTCTAAGTTATTTTCAACCCAAAGATAGGGGAAAGCTATTGAAATAATAGTTTTTCCCCTTTCCATATACCACATGGGATTTATCCTCTTTTCTATATCAGCTTCTTCAAATTCATTTTCTAAACCCATATCTTTTCTATACTTATAAAGCTCTTTTAATTCATCAAATCTTCTACATTTTATAAATCCAATAGTATCTAAATTTAATGAATTACAATATTCTTTTAGCTCTTCTTTAATCATAAATTAAATCACCATATCATTATAAATTTCTTTACTATTACCTCTATAGTCTTTTATCTCTATTATTACTTGCATTTTTTCTTGTGCCTTTATTATATTCTTAGCTGGAATTCCAACAGCTGTAGATCCTTCTGGGACATCTTTTAAAACTACAGAATTAGCTCCTATCTTAGAATTACTTCCAATATATATAGGTCCAAGCACCTTAGCCCCAGCTCCTATTATAACATTATCTCCCAAAGTCGGATGTCTCTTTCCTTTATCTTTCCCAGTTCCTCCTAATGTTACTCCATGATATAAAAGTACATTATCTCCTATTTCCGCTGTTTCTCCAATTACTACACCCATTCCATGATCTATAACTAACCCTTTACCAATCTTGGCTCCTGGATGTATCTCTATTCCAGTAAAAAATCTAGATATTTGTGATACAAGCCTAGCTAAAAAGAATAATTTTTTAGTATAAAGAAAATGAGCTATTCTATACGCAATCATGGCATGAATTGTAGGATAAAGTAAAAACACTTCAATCTTACTTCTAGCAGCAGGATCATTTTCCATAACTCTATTTAAATCATATCTTAAATTCCTAAACATAAACCTACCTCCTTTAACTAAATTGTTCATTAAGGCTTGAATGCCGTGATGACGAAAATTAATAATATTACCTCCAGGAATTAGTGTAATTTTCGTTAAGAATTTATATTGTTTTTTCCAGAAAAAGTCCTAAAGCTTCGAAGTTCACTATCGTTTACCTCAGCTTCTTAACGGACTTTTTCTTCCAAAAACAATTAAATTCTAAAACTTAATTACAATATTCCTTCCGATAATATTATTAATTTTTCTCTATCACTAGCTTTTAAGCTAAAAGATACAATTTTCTACGTAACCACCTTAAAAGTTAACGACTTCTGCTACATTTTATATAATAAATTCTCAACTTTTAAATATATATTTTTAAATAAACTAAGAATATTAATATACCAATTAACTTTAATATAACAAAAATTTGTAGCACAAAACATTAACTATAAAGGATTGCGTTATAAGCATATACATGAGAAAAGAAAAAATGAAATATTAATTTGGAGGGAACATTGAAATTGAACCATAGAATTTAATAATTGATGAAGTAAAGTTGCGTTAATAAGTTTTTACTGTTTGAGCGAAGTGAGTTTAAAAACTTTAGCAAACTTTACGGAATCAATTATATAAATTCTCGGTGAAAATTTCACGTTTCCCGGAAAATAAATATTTCATTTTTTCGATCCATGTGGTGCGCAATATTATTCGTAGATTCCCATGGAAATGTATTTTTCTCCGCCGTCTGGAGCTATTGCTAATACTTTTTTTCCTTTTCCAAGTTTTTTTGCTATTTCTATAGCTGCATAAACTGCTGCTCCTGATGATATACCTACTAATATTCCTTCACTCTTAGCAAAATCTACTGAAGTTTTAATTGCATCTTCATCACTAACAGCTACTACCTTATCAACATACTCTTGTTTATAATTTTGTGGTACAAAACCAGCGCCAATTCCTTGAATTTTATGTGGACCTGGATTTTTTCCAGAAATAACTTGTGAATTGCTTGGTTCAACTGCAACAATTTCTATATCCTTTATTTTTTCTTTTAAATTTTTCCCTATACCTGTTATAGTTCCTCCTGTTCCAACTCCAGCTACAAGTACATCCAAATCATTTATATCCTCATATATTTCTTCAGCTGTTGTAGCATAATGTTTTTCTGGGTTAGCTACATTTTCAAATTGTTGAGGCATAAAATATCCATGTTCATTTACCATTTCAGTGGCTTTTTCTATAGCTCCCTTCATTCCTCTATTTCCCTCTGTTAATACTAATTCTGCTCCATAGGCCTTTATTAAATCTCTTCTTTCCTTACTCATAGTTTCAGGCATAACTATTATAACCTTATATCCTTTTAATCTTCCTATCATAGCTAATGCAATTCCTGTGTTTCCACTTGTAGGCTCAACAATTACTGATCCCTCTTTCAAAAGTCCTTCCTGCTCTGCTCTTTCAATCATTCCAAGTGCAGCTCTATCCTTTACACTTCCACCTGGATTTAACTTTTCTAACTTTACATACACATCTGCACTATTTTCATCTATCATATTTGTTACTCTTAATATAGGTGTTTTTCCTATTAATTCAATGGCTCCATTGTAAATCATATATATATACCTCCAAAAACTTTTATTATATTTTTATATAAAAAAACTTCGTCTCTATGCTAGAGACGAAGTATATTCGCGGTTCCACTCTAATTAAACCATCATAATAATAATGATTTCACTCATTCTACGGTACAATATAATACCTGAGCACTATAACGGGTGCTACCGTAAAACCTTACTATTACTTCAGGCATAAACTCCAAAGGGCACTTCATATAAATTATCAGTGAAAAGTTCTCAGCACTCTTTTCTCTCTGTAACCTTCCTTTATACTACTTTCCTTTTTCATAGTTTTAATTCCGAGTATTTAACTAAACTTTATACTATAATTATATGCTTCTTAAATAAAAAGTCAACAATGAATTTCAAAAATTTTACTTATTTTTCTTTTTCCAAATTGGATATAAGACTTCATCAATTAAATCGTGAGTATTTACAACTCCTATTAAAACATCATTATTATCAACTACTGGTATAGCTAATAAATCATATTTAGCCGCTATTTCAACTGCTTCATCTATATCCCCATTATGCTTAAGTATATTTATATTTTCATCCATTATTTCTTTTACTTTAACTTTACTATCATTTAAAATTAAATCTTTTAATTCTATTACTCCAATTACTTTTTCTTCTTCATCCTTTATAAATATTGAGTTTAACTCTTCATCTTCAGGATTACTTTCTCTTAAAATATCTATTATCTCTCCAACAGTAATATCTAAATTAAAGGAAATAAAATCTGTACTCATTATACTTCCAACTGTTTCATCTCCATATTTAAGAAGTTCTTTTACTTCTTCAGCATCTTCAGTTTCTAAGTTAACAAGTATCTTTTCTCTTTCATCATCATCTAATTCATCTAGTATATCTGCAATTTCATCATTAGGCATATTTTCTAATACTTCTACTGCTTTAGCTTCACTTAACCCTTTTATGATACTACTCTTGTACTCTGGTTCTATTTCCTCTAAAGTATCTGCTGCTAAATCTTCGTCTAAAGATTCAAAAATTTGTTTTCGAGAGCTTGCATCAAGATTTTCTAATATATCCGCTAAATCGGCAGGATGTAGTGTTGATAGCTTTTTATATGGAACTGCTATTTGTAGATTTTTATTAACCATCTCTAAAGATTCAACATCATCCCACATAATAACCTTATCTTCAAAGTCCTTGTTCAAAACTTTATAAAAAAGCTTTCCTAAACCTTGACAATTCATTCTTCTAAATTTAGCAAGAGGACCTGTTTCAACGGCAATTACTCTATATTCACCTGCAATTTCTGCAATTCTTAAATCATCAACTCTAACCACTTGCTTGCCATTGATATCTACAATTTTTTTATCCAATAAATTTCTTGATAATAAATAAGAATAAGTTCTTGGAAGTATCTCTTTGCTTCCACGAGTCATTATCTTAACCTTATTATCATCATTATAGAATAATATGCTTCTAAATTCATAATGGAAAGTTACTCCATCACGCTTAACCTTATATCCAATAACTCTTGGATATCCTTGCTCAGTAGTTACATATATATCTTTTAATTCACCAAGCACATCATCAAATTCATCATATATCTTTCTTCCTAATATGCTGGTAAATAAAAAAACAGATAATCTTTGCATAAAAAATTCCTCCTCGATTAATAGAGGAGATGTTTGATTTAAATCTGAGTTTCCCCTCTATTATTTCTTATATTCAATTTTCTTAAATTAATACTCTGAGGGACACCCTCCATTTAATCTCACCACCATTATTTTCAAAAATTACCTACTGCAAATTTAACCTTAAATCCGCAATAAAAATGCCCTTTATTGGGCATCATATATTAATATTATATTAACAACCCGCTAAAAGGCAATACTATAAAAACAATATTTATTATTTTTTAATTTTAAATGTAGCTATTGCCTTATATGAACATCCTAAAATGCACATTTCTCCAATTAATGGATATGGAAAAACTCTAGCTCCACCTAAAAATATTATAAATTCTACCACAGCAATTATCAACGATATCAAAAGCAATCTCATTCCACTAGTATTACTATAAGGCTTATCAACGAATAATAAAGTAACAACTACAAATGAAGAAATTATTATTAAATAAATTAAACTAGGAATCAGAACTTCTCTATAATTTACTATAAAACCAAATACACTATCTACCTTTATATCTAACTTATAAAATATATTTATTACAAAGTATCCTAAAAGTAATATAACCATAAAAGTATAATTATAATCAAAGCTTCTTTTTTCATCCCTTAAAAATATATAAATAGCTGCCAATACTAAAAGTGGAATAGCCATAAAACTTAATTGAGTTAACGCCTTAATAAAGTAAATTATTCTCTGTCTTTGTATTAACCATAAAGAAAGTAATGACAAGTACCTCACTACTATAATTGATAAGCTTACTAAATAAAAGTTTCTTATCTTTATTGGACATTTATTATAACTTAAATAAATTAGGTATAAAGAAAAAATAATTATAAATAACAATATACATAAATAAATAAAGGCAACCACTTTTTATCTCCTTTACAAAAGTACTATTATTTATAATTATTAGATTATTAATTTATTTATTCTCTTTTTTTCTATTTAACACCTAAAATTTTCAATCCACCTTTTATACATTTTATATCTAATGGAAAATCTGGTCCTTTTTCTCCATCTATATCTGTAACTATACCTTCACTACATTCTATATGAAGTTTGTCAGTTTTAAAATATATAACTTTATCTGAATCTAAATGTTCACCTTTAAGCACCTTTATAAATAGAGGAATTAGTTCATATATTTGAACAGCTTTAAAAACTATTACATCTAGCATTCCATCTGTTGCATCAGCTCTAGTAGCTAAATTGAAATTTCCTGCAGTTTTACCATTAAAAATTAACATAAGATACATAGTACCATCAAAATTCACTTGTTCTGATGTTATTTTCACCTTTAAAGGTCTAAAATTAGGCAATTCTTCTAAGCCTTTTAAATAATATGCTAGCTTTCCAATTGTATTTTTTAAGTTTACATCTGTTTTTTGAGATACATCTGTAAAAAGTCCTGTGCTAGCAACATTTACAAAATATTTATCATTAATACTTCCTAAATCTACTGTAGTTGCCGTTGAACCAATTATTTGCTTACAAGCTGCTTCTATATCAAACGGTATTCCTAAAAACTTAGAAAAATCATTTGCTGTACCTACTGGCAAAATACCTATAGGTAATGAAATTCCTTGCTTAGCCATAGCATTTACTACTGAATCAACAGTTCCATCACCGCCAGCAACTAATATATATTCATATTCACCTGGCTTTATATCTTGAAATGCACTTTCTATTCCACATTCTTTTCTTATTCTATATGGCACTATAGTAAGACCAGCTTGTTGATGGATGTTAATTATATCATCTAATTTAGACAAAATAATATTTTCTCCCGAATATGGATTATAAATTAACTTTACCTTTTTCATTATACCCCTCCTATTATATATATAGA
Source organism: Clostridium cuniculi (assembly GCF_004353185.1). Lineage (GTDB taxonomy): Bacteria > Bacillota > Clostridia > Clostridiales > Clostridiaceae > Clostridium > Clostridium cuniculi. The sequence continues at coordinate 97,805 of NZ_SMUS01000002.1, forward strand.
ATTATACCACATATATTTTATTACGCTATATCTCGAATATATTAAAAAAATTCTATATATAATAGATATATATCTATAAAACTATGTATTTTCATGCTTAACAAATTTTTAATCATTGCATTTTTGGAAATATTAATTTTTTTTAAAATTTATGTTATAATTATCTTTATCTTTATGTAAGATAGAATTAGGAGTGATTATATGAGGAAAAGCAGTATTCCTAACATCTTTACTTTTATTAATTTATCATTTGGAATATTATCATTACTTTCTACCTTTGATGATAACTATGCACTAGCATGTATTTTTATATTACTTGCTGCGTTAGTAGATCGATACGATGGTAGAATAGCGCGTTATTTACAGGTTACCAGTGATTTAGGAAAAGAGCTAGATTCATTAGCTGATTTAGTTTCTTTTGGTGTTGCTCCATCTATACTAGTATTCCTATTATTTGATTTCTATAAACTGGGTCCTTCTGGTATATTAGGAGTAATTCCACTTTTATTATTCCCAATATGCGGTGCCTTTAGATTAGCTAGATATAATGCAAGTGAATTTAATGGAGTTTTTACAGGTGTTCCTATTACTGTCACAGGTAGTGTTTTAGCACTATTTTGCTTATTTACCATTAATAAGTCAATTTCCGCACTTATTCCATTTTTATTGTTATTATTAGGTTCTTATTTAATGGTAAGCACTTTTAAATTAAAAAAATTCTAAAAAAAGCTATATCAAAGTTACATTACTAATTTATACTTTGATATAGCTCCTTTTTAACTCTTTAACTTTTCTTCTTGCTCCTTTTTATAAGCCTTTAACATTTCAAATTCTTCTCTAACCGAAGAATCTTGGAAAAATAATTCATCATCTACTTCAGTTAAAATCACTTTATTATCACTTTTCTTTAAAATATATTCTCCCACTACAGCGCAATACTTAAAATAAGTCTCTCCACATTCTTCGAGTAAATCAATTACATTATCTATTGTATCACCTAATTTATTTGCCCTATGAACAGCATCTTTAACATAACTGCTTTTTGCCTCATATATATTATTTAATTCTGCTGCTCCTCCTATTAATAACCTATAAGAGTCTACCATTGTTTTTAATAACTGGTTTAAATTATTAATATCAACATAATATTCCTTCATTAATTGTTGATATTTCATCTAAATACCTCCAAATTATAATTATTTTAAATTAATTAGTCGCAACTTTTATTACATCCCTTAAGCTTAATACTAATATTTTCTATAAATTCATTATCTAATTCTTCAAATATTTTTCCTTCATCACTACAGAATTTTTCATAGTCTTCTTTTTCTTTTAAAGACATATACATTGTTGTTCCCTTATCTTTTTCACTCTTAACAGTACTTTCCTCTACTTTTGCTTTATTTCCACATTGCTTTTCATCCATATTTACTTCTATATTAACAATATCTTGCTTTTCTTTTGAAGCCTTACTACCTTCTAAATACTTCTTATTACTTTCTAAATACTCCTTATTAATTTCTAAATTGGCATTACTTTTTTTACCTGTACTTTCTCTATACATATTTAAATCTAATTCTAAATTATTATTTTCTTCATTTAATGTAAATCCCTCTCCAAAAACGACAGGAACAAAAAATTCTCTTGGTATTGATATAAACATTATTTATAACTCCTTATACATTTTTAATTTCACAATATGGCTTAAAATAAGCCTTTGGATATCCACATAACGGACATTTATCAGGTGCTTCTGCTCCTTCATGTATATAACCACAATTCATACAAACCCATTTAGAATCCTGCGGACCTGAAAACATTACTCCATTATTTAATTTATCGTATAACTTCTTAAATCTTTCAGAATGAGCTTCTTCTACCTCTCTAAGTTCTTTATAAAAGTCAGCAATTTCTTTAAATCCCTCTTCTTCTGCCTCTCTTTCAAACTTAGCATATAGATCTTTATACTCTGATGTTTCACCACATATTGCATCAACTAAGTTTTCCTTAGTATTACAAACTAATTTTAAAAGCTCAAGATAAACTCTTCTTGCATGAGCTAATTCATTTATTGCAGTAGTATCAAAAACTTCAGCTACCCACTCATATCCTTCAGCCCTTGCTTTTTCTGCATACAAATTATATTTATTTCTTGCCCTACTTTCTCCAGCAAAGGTTCTATATAGATTTTTCTCCGTTTTACTTCCCTTTAAATCCATTTTTATCCCCTCTAAAATATTCCTAATATTAAACTATTCAAAACATATAAAAATGATGAATCATAAATGATAGTAAACATCTTACTTCTCATTTTTAATTCATCATTTTCTCCCTAATATTAATTTACTGTTACTCTTCTATCATTATCACATACTATTTCTATACTTCTACCTTCCTTAGTATGTGTATTCAATATAACTTTATGTCCCCAAAGGTCAAACAAATATTTTATTGTTTCTTTTGCATAAAGTAATTCAAGTTCTCTACCATCAAAAACATGTTCTAATGTTAAAGTACCATCACGTTTATTTAAATCAACAATTCGTATATAAGGAATTGATCCAACTCCACAGGAATCTGACATAGTATCTCTTATGCTCTTCCATCCTTCTTCATCAGAAACCTCATCTACTACAAACTCAAAACTCTTCTTAGCATATTGGAATAATCCTAAATCCTTACACAAATCTTGAGTTAAATACTTACGTAAAAATGAATTGTCTCTTTCTATATATCTAACTTCAAATAATTTATCTCTTCCATATCTTCTTTCAATATCTTCAAACACTTTAAACCCAACATAATAAGGATTTAAACCACCTAATATAGGTGCTATAACATCATTATGACGTTTGATAAACTCAAAATGTAATCCTTCTGGTAAATCTAAACTCTTCAAAATGTTATAATGACAATAGCTTGCCCATCCTTCATTCATTATCTTAGTTTCAATTTGTGGTATAAAATATTGAGTTTCTCTTTTAACTATTTTAAGAATTGATTTTTCCCACTCCTCTAGAGAACCATATTTCATTATGAATCCTATAATGTCATCACAAGGCTCTATAGGTGTCTTACTTAAATCTGGCAATTCAATTTCTTCATCACTGTTTAATATATCTCTACCTTGAATCTTCATATTATATTCTTCTATTAGATTAGCTTTTATTTCTTCATCACTTAATTCTTTCATACCAACTACTCTTGGTATTTGATATCTAAGCGCATGTGCTGCATCTAAAATCTTTTCAACCTTACTATATCCTATATTAGGATCATTTATATAACCTCTAATTATATCAGCATCTAGCTTAAACATCTCTAAAGTGTAGTAAGCCTTAGTTCCTTCTCTAAATAATCTATTATTTTTAAAGAAATCATTATGACCATAAACATGTGCCATAGTTAGAATTTGTAACAGCAACGTATTTTCCTTCATTAAATATGCAAGAGATGGATTCGAATTTATTACCATTTCATAAGGTAAACCAGTTAAATTTAATGAATATAATGTTTTGTTTTTTTCATATGCCTTACCATAGCTCCAATGAGGATATTTAGATGGCATACCAACATAAGCTTCATAAGCCAACATTTCATTAAATCCAACTATTTCAAACTCTTGAGGATAATAATCAAGTCCAAATTCAGTTGCTTTTTTCTCAATCTTTACATTCCACTCTTCTAATTCTTTTAATGTGTACTCCATTATTCATCCTCCTTTAGCTCCTTGCTTAACATTAACTTAAGAGCATCCCATAAATTCTTTTTCTCTTTAACAATAACAGAGACAAATTTCTTATCTGAAATTTCCTTATTAAATCTATAGTACATTGTGGTTGAATAAGTTGATGGTAAAAGTTCAGCATATCCAAACATATTACTTACTTCACAAATCTTCTTTACAGATTCAATTGCTCTTTCATTATCTTCAGACCAGTTATCACCATCACTAGCATACACAGGATATATATTCCAAACATCAGGAGAATACTTTTCTTCAATAAGCTTTAAAGCTAAATTTAAACCACTAGAAATATATGTTCCTCCTGATTCTGCTTTATGGAAAAATTCATACTCATTAACTTGCTTTGCAACTGTTGTATGAGAAATAAACTCAAATGCAATATTATTATATTTCCTCTTTATAAAAGTAGATAATACAAAGAAAAATGATCTTGCTAAATACTTTTTAGTACTATCCATGGATCCAGAAACGTCCATTATAAAAATCATTACAGCATTACTTTCCTTTTTAGGTTTTGTTTTTACTCTATAATATCTAATATCATCTTCTCTAAAAGGAAATCTATCTAGCTCAGTATCTAATCCAGCCTCTTTAAGAGCACGTTTTTTCCCTTGCTTTCTAGCTGTCTTGGCCATAACTGTCTTTTTCTTTGCTAGTCTTGGATTAATTCCATGCCTTTGATATCCTCTTTTTCTACTAGCACTTTCAGTAATAACTTCTGAATATTTCTTTTTATCTAAGTTAGGCAAATCCAAATCCTCAACAATATAATCCATTAACTCTTCTAAAGTTATTTCAGTTTCATATATATCATCACCTTCAGAGTTGCCTGCTCCTTTATTACCTTTTTTCCCACCGGAATCTGCTGATCCCAATTTATCTCCTCGTTTTTCTTCACCTGTACCGGTAGCAACACCTTTATTGTTGCTACCATATACAAATTGATATTCTTTTATTCCTCTAATAGGAATTTTAAACTTCTTATTTTTAGTTTCTCCAACTATACTTTCTTCTGATAGTATATCTCCTAAATTTTCTTTAATAGATTTTTCCACTAACTGCCTATGTCTTCTTCTATCTTCAATACTTCTATCATGCTCAACAGGATTTATAGTATTGTCTCTAAATATAGCCATGCTTATCAATCCTTCCACAAGTTGTTAGCGGCATATTTAAGAATTACATCACAGCAGTGTTGGCAATATCCGTTTCTTTGCATTTCTTCAACCATAGCATTATATTTTTCTGTTTGCTCTTTATCTCTAACTCTTGACTTAGTAATTATTCTAGATAAATCTCTTACAGATGCTATAAGTTTCTTTTCTATAGCCTCCTTTAATGGTTCATAAGACTTGTAATCTATCTTTGATCCATTTCTAACTAGATAGAACATATAAGATGTTACATCAGCTCTAAATCCTTTGCTTGAAGCTTCAGATACTCCTATTTGCTCTTCTATACTTCTCATAAACTCTTCATCTGGTTTTAATTCTTCACCAGTTTGAGCATCCTTAATTCTAGTCTTATTAACAAAAGCCTCAGCATTGTCTATATAATTATTGAAAAGACTTTCTGCTTGTTCCCTAAATGAATGAATAAATGCTTTTGTTATTTCTTTCTCTAAAGTCTTATTATATTCTTTACGAATAGTATCTTGGATAAATGCTAAATATTTTTTCTTATCATCAGCAGCTATATCCATATCCTTAATAGACTTAATTATACTTTCCATTATACTCAAAGGATTTATACAGTCATATTCAGAATTTGAAAGTGCATTATCAATTGCTTTTATAATAAATCTTGTACTAATACCCTTCATTCCTTCATAAGGACCTGCTTCTTCTCTAAGCTCTGTAATATCAATTTTCTTAGTTGTTCCCTTTTCAACTAAATCCTCACCATTATAAATCTTAAGCTTAGTCATAGGGTCAACCTTTGCAGATGGTGTTAACCTTGAAAGTATAGCAAACATAGCTGCAACTTCAATTGTATGAGGTGCTATATGAGCCTTAAAATTACTCTTTCTTAATATTTTTTCATAAATTTTAATTTCTTCTTCAAGTTCTAAGCAATAAGGAACTTCAATTTTTACAATTCTATCTAAAATTGCTTCATTAGTATGATCTGATTTAAACTTATTCCATTCAGCTTCATTAGAGTGAGCTATTATTAATCCATCAAAATAAATCATTGACCCCTTACCTGGTGATGGTATAGATTTTTCTTGTGTTGCTGTTATAATTGTGTGTAAATATTCAACATCATTTTTGAATACTTCTATAAACTCTACTAATCCTCTATTACCTACATTAAATGCACCATTTAATGAGAATATTCTTGGATCATCTTCTGGATACATATCCATCTTAGAGATATCAATAGAACCTGTTAATATTGAAGTATCTTGGTTATTAGGGTCAACTGGTGGAACAACACCAATTCCTTTTCTTGATCTTATAGAGAACCCTTTTCTTTCAACTGGGAAGTTTTCATATTCTCCATTAAATTCATGAAGTAATCTATACTTACAAACTGGGCATAAATCTCCTTCTATTTGAACACCTAACATTTCATTGAATTTAGCTCTTAAGTGATTTGGAACTAGATGTAAAGGTTCCTCATGCATAGGACAACCTTTTAAAGAATATATTGGTTCACATTGAACTAATGCACTCTTTAAAGCTTCTACTAATGATGATTTACCTGCTCCAACAGGTCCTACTAAGTATAAAACTTGTCTAGATTCCTCACCTTTCATAGATGCTGAGTGTAAATAATTAACAAGTTTCATTAGAATTTTATCAATTCCAAAGAAATCCTCTTTAAAATACCCATATTCTCTAATTGTTTCGTTACCATATATTTTTCTTATTCTTGGGTGTTCATCACCTTTTAAAACCTCTACCCCCTTACTCATAATAAAGTCATACAACCTCTTATGCGCAAGCTTTGCTACATCTGGATTTTGTTTTACAATCTCTAAATAATCTAAAAATGTTCCTTCAAACTTTTCACTATTTCTACTTTCTCTATCTGTAGTTATAAATTCCTTGAAATTCATAGACTCATCCCTCCCCTTTAATTTAATATATTATTGTATTAAATAGTTATATTCCTATTTTTTTATTTACACTTCTCTATATTTTATATGTTTAAATTTACCAATTATTATTAATTACCCATATTTTTTTTATTTATTATATTTCCATCCTAATATGCCTTATTAATAATAAAAATTCCCTATAAGAAAATTATATTAGCTACAATTTTACTCATAAGGAATTTATATTTACTTTATTAAGTTTTAACTTTTTAATCTTTTTAAAAGCTCTTCTCCGTATTTATTAAATTTCTTTTCTCCCATACCTCTAATTTGTAAAAGTTCTTCCTCAGTTTTAGGTAATTTATTACATAGTTCAATTAAGGTTGCATCAGAAAAAATTATATATGGTTTTACTCCTTCTTTAATTGCAGTATCTCTTCTCCAAATTCTTAGCTTATTAAATAAATCACTATTAATAACTTTTTCCTCATTTTCATAATTTAACTTTAACATCACTCTTTGCTTTGACTTTAAAATACTATAAGATTTTTCATTCAATTGTAGCATTGAATAAGTTCCCTCTTTTAAATTAACATATCCAAAATCAATTAATGCTTTTATTAAATCTCGTATGAACTTACTGCTATATTCTTTCATTATTCCATATGTAGTTAATTCATTTAATTTATCATTGATTATCTTAGGCCCAATCATCCCTCTAAGTACATCAATAAGAACTGCAACTCCATAACGTTCTCTAGTTCTATATACACAAGATAATATCTTCTGAGCTTCTATAGTATAATCTCTAAGTTCATCACTATTTAAGCAATTACTACAATTATTACAATACTCCCTAACATTCTCTTCTCCAAAGTATTTTAAAATAAAGCCTCTTAAACAATCCTTACTCTCACAAAAATCTATCATACTTTGAAGCTTCTTTATTTCTAATTCTTTTCTATCTATCTGAACTGTTGTGTATATTAAATATTCTAATGTTCTAATATCACTTCTATTGAATAAAATATGACACTCAGATATAGCTCCATCCCTACCTGCTCTACCAATTTCTTGATAGTAACTTTCTATATTTTTAGGCATAGTAAAATGAACTATATATCTTACATTTGATTTATCTATTCCCATTCCAAAAGCATTAGTCGCAATCATAACATTAGAATTTTCATTTAAAAATTCATCTTGGTAATACTCTTTTTCTTCATCCTTTAATCCACCATGATATTTTAATACATCATATCCTAAATCCTTAAGATAAAAATATAATCCATCTACTTCTTTCCTTGTAGCACAATAAATTATACCTGCCTCATTTTCTTTATCTTTAATTATATCTTTTACTAATTCTAACTTATCTTCTTCAATATGTACTCTTATAGATAAGTTATCCCTATCAAAACTACCTATGTATATGTAAGGTTTCCTTAATCCTAGAAGCTTAACTACATCTTTTCTTACAACTTCTGTTGCTGTAGCAGTAAATGCAGTTACTACAGGTCTAATACTTAAGGAATTTATAAAATCATTAATTAATCCATAACTTCTTCTAAAATCATGTCCCCACATTGATACACAATGAGCTTCATCTATTGCTAATTGACTTATATTAAGTCTTCTAAGCTTTCTTTTAAAAAATTCATTTTCTAATCTTTCAGGTGCAATATAAAGTAGTTTTACTCCACCATTTCTGCACATTTCCATAATATTATCTATACTCTCTAAACTTTGAGTGCTATTTATATATTCAGCTTTTATTCCATTTCCTCTTAAATTATCTACCTGATCTTTCATTAAAGCAATTAATGGCGAAATAACTATAGTAACTCCATTAAATAAGAGAGCTGGAATTTGATAACAAATCGATTTACCTCCTCCTGTTGGTAAAATACAAAATGTATCTCTTTTACTCAATATATTATTTATAATTTCATACTGTCCTTTTCTAAAGGAATTATATCCATAATACTTATGAAGTACTTCAAATACCTTATTCATAATATCTCACCAATTTCCATAAATATATTTCTTTTATATTATCACCTTTTTCACTACTATTACATATTTTTTATTATTTTTTTAATTTTCTATTGACTTATCCTTAATCTCATATTAAAATAAATCTTGCCTGCTGAAGTGGCGGAACAGGCAGACGCACAGGACTTAAAATCCTGCGGTAGCGATACCGTACCGGTTCGATTCCGGTCTTCAGCACCAAAAAGACTGTATAAATTATACAGTCTTTTTTTAATATATAAATATATTTATATTATTTTTTATCAATATCAGAAAACTCCATTTTAAACATATATTCCAAAGATGAATATCCCATTAAATTTTCTTTCTCTCCATCTTCTACAATTCTTATTGGTAATTTGATTATAAATGTAGTTCCTTCATTAAGTTTGCTTTTTATATCTATTTTACCATTATGTAAGTCTATTAATCCTTTTACAATAAATAGCCCTAAACCACTTCCTTCATTTTCTCTATTAAGACCGTGATTAAAATCTGCTCTTTTGAACTTTTCAAAGACATGTTCTTTTATTTCCTCTTCCATTCCAATACCATCATCACTAATTTCTATAACAACATTATTAGTTTCTCTTTTTACTAAAACCATTATATTTCCACCATCATTAGTAAACTTTATAGCATTAGATAATAAATTTAATATAATTCGTTCTATTTTCCCTTTATCTATAGCCGTAATTATTTCTTCTTCTTCAGTATCAAAAATTACATTTAAATTATATGTTTTAGCTAAATCTACAATAGTTAATGTTATATCTTCAATTACTGCTACTATATTCTCATTTGTAAAATTAGCATCCATATATCCCATTTCTAATTTACTAACATCAATTAAGTTATTAATATATCTACGCAATCTATTAGCATTTTTCATTATATAATTTAATCTTTCACTGAAAAAATCCTTATTTAACTGCTCTTTTTCTAATTTTATCATTAATAAATTAGTAGCATTTATTATTATATTTAATGGTGTTCTAAGTTCATGAGATATTGTAACAATAAAATCAGTCTTTATTTTTTCCCTCTCCATTGATTCTATTAATAATAATTTATTTTCTCTGGCTCTTTTTCTATTTTCAATAAATAAATAAATTAGAATTATAATTCCAACTATCGCCAATAAAACTAAGGACCATACAATTATAAGCAAATATTTAGGAAGTAATAAATCAAAGGGATTTTTGTTAATAAATTTACTTTCCTGTGGTAACTTAAGTGGATTAATATTATACTCTAATATAGCATCATAATTAAAAATAGGTATACTAAATGTGTTATGTACTGGGATTATAGTGTGTTTATAAGTTTCTGAAGCAATATTATTTAGGAATGTATATGTAATTTCACCTAGCTTATAGCCATCATTAACTATTCCCCCTATTGCTCCAGCATAAATATACTCTTCTAATTTTGTATAAATAGGAGCCTTAGTTATTTTCTTAATTTCATTTATAATCTCATCTGATTGAATAATACTCTCTCCATCAAAATCCTTAAATGTACCACATAAATATATTGCACAACCCTCATCTCCAATCTCCTCACATCCTTTTTTTATTTCATCAAAATATGGAGATTGGATAATATGATATTTAAATGACTTTTTTGCTCTATTCACAATTTTTGAAAATTCATCTTTAACTGTATTACAATAAATACTATTATCTAAAATTAAATATATATCTGAAATATTTTTTCCTGCATTTAAAATTGTATTTACTATAGGTAAATTATCTTGATATTCTAATATTCCTGTAATATATTCATTTTCATCTTTGGTTAAATATATATTTTCATTTACTCCCACAAAAATAACTTTTTTCTTATATGTAAATAATTCCTTGTTAAATAATTTACTTCTAACTAATTGAAAGGCTTCATCATCTAAAGTAATTATATAATCAATTTTAGTTTCCTTATATTTAATATTTAAAAAATTAATAAAACTTTCACCATACTCTTTAGACTCTGAAATTTTACTATCTAAAAACTCATATTTAACTACATATTTATCATTTTGATCATCAAATCCCTTTAAAATCGTTTTTTCCCATTCATTCCCTGGACAATAAGATCCTATTATAAGTACAGCCTTATCACTATCACAATAACACCTATAATAATCCATAAATATATAAATACATAAAATAGTAACTAGACAAACTAGCACTCTTTTTTTAATCATAAAGATCTCTCCTAAATTTTATCATCTAATTTATGTTATGTATTTATTAAAAATTTATTTAGTTTTAATTATTTATTTATATAAATATAAAAATGTAGGATATATCAATATTAAAATTAATATTGATACCCTACATTTAAGCTTTCTATGAATTAAAGTAATTTTTCGATATTTAATAAACTGCTATCCTTATTAATTGCACCTATATAGTATTCTACACCTTTACTTACAGCTCCAAAATCTCCATGCCCATCTGATCCAGCTGTTATTATCATATTATTTTCTTTACAAAATTCTAAACATGTTTCTGTCATTAAATCACTATTTGCAGGATAATAACACTCAACTCCATCAATACCTAATTCCTTTAGTATTTCAAGTTTCGCTAATATTTCTTCTCTAGTTTTATCTTTATAATAATTACATGGATGTGCTAATACTACATATCCTCCAGCTTCATGTGTAATATCACAAACTTCTTTTACACTTGGAAAATCAAATTTCTCATGTCCACATTCATATTTTCCATAAAATTTCATTCCATCAAAAAGCCCTTCCGTAATACCTTTATCAAATAAATAATGTATTCCCTTCCATCCGCCTTTTCTTCTATTATATTCATAAGAATTATAGTCATCTAAAGATATATTTTCATAATCTTTTTCCATTCTTCTTATAAGTTCTACACTTGTTTCTAATAAATTTTCTTTGGCCTTATTTACTAAATTAAAAAAATTGTCATTATCATTAAACTTATATGCTAATAAATGTACCAAGTGCCCCTCAAATATTGAATCTATTTCCACCCCTCTTATTGCAATAATTCCTTCTTTTTCTGCTTCCATTCTTACTTCTTCGTATGAATCTAAAACATCATGATCTGTTACTGAAATAATGCCTACATTTTTATTTTTAGCATCCCTCACTATTTCTTGTGGTGACATTGTTCCATCAGAATAATAACTATGTATATGTAAGTCTGTTAACATATTTTCCTCCTTAGTTTTAAAATATTTATTAAGTTAGATTATATATTTTAATTGATTAAATTTATTCATTTTCATCTAAAAAAAGCCTCTTCCTTAATACTATATTATATCACATTTTTAAAATTTATTTTTATTTAATAATAAATAAATTAACTTATCATTACTATGTTTAAAGTTAATTTACTTATTTTTTTGTTTTCATTCTTATTAATTTAAGGTATAATAACCAATGGAGAATAAATTGATATACATAATTGTTAATTTTATAACGTTAAGTAAGATTTAACAAATTCTCTATAATATTTTAAAATATACGGAGGTATTGCCATGTTAGTTTCAGCTAAAGAAATGTTAAACAAAGCAAGAGAAGGAAAATATGCTGTTGGTCAATTCAACATCAACAACTTAGAATGGACTAAAGCTATTTTATTAACTGCACAAGAAAATAACTCACCAGTAATCTTAGGAGTATCTGAAGGTGCTGGAAAATATATGTGCGGATACAAGACTATCGTAGGAATGGTTAACGGTATGTTAGAAGAATTAAACATCACTGTACCAGTTGCTCTACACTTAGACCACGGTAGCTACGAAGGATGCTACAAAGCTATGGAAGCTGGATTCTCATCAGTTATGTTTGATGGATCTCACTACCCAATCGCTGAAAACATCGAAAAGACTACTGAATTAGTTAAAGTTACTTCTGAAAAAGGATTATCTTTAGAAGCAGAAGTTGGATCAATCGGTGGAGAAGAAGACGGAGTTGTTGGTAAAGGTGAAGTTGCTGATGCTCAAGAATGTAAATCAATCGCTGATTTAGGAGTTACTATGTTAGCTGCTGGTATCGGAAACATCCACGGAAAATACCCAGCAAACTGGCAAGGACTTGCTTTCGATGCTTTAGAAGAAATCAACACAGCTTGTGGAAATATGCCATTAGTATTACATGGTGGAACTGGAATCCCAGAAGATATGATCAAAAAAGCTATATCTTTAGGAGTTTCTAAAATCAATGTTAACACTGAATGTCAATTAGCATTCCAAGAAGCTACAAGAGCTTACATTGAAGCTGGAAAAGATAAAGAAGGAAAAGGATTTGACCCAAGAAAGTTATTAAATCCTGGATTCGAAGCTATCAAAGCTACAGTTAAAGAAAAAATGGAATTATTCGGATCAATCAACAAAGCTTAATTCCTTTAAATATAAAAAGAGCACTTTCGTGCTCTTTTTATATTTAGCATCTTTTAAAAGAATAATATATATCTCCATATGACTTTATTTTATCTATATCAATTTTATATACTTCATTTAACAGATGATTTTCTATTTCTTTATTATCTATAATTTTATTATTTACAAAGTAATTTAAAGTTCTTTTTTCTCCAATGTAAAAGGCTATTGTTGCAATTAATATAGCCTGAACTATTTCACTTTTGTTTTTGCATACTCCAATACTAACAGCTATCATTCCTATATATATATTATCTAATATACATTTATCATATAACTCATCCTCATTGTTTTTTATGATAAATTCGCTGTATCCATCGGTTATATAATATTTATCATCTTTTATAATTAATACACTGTTATTTCTCTTTGAAAAATTTCTAAATTTGCAGTTATCATCTTCATAATCTATTTTGCTTTCTTCATTATTCTCTTGAAAATTTATCAAAGTCTCTATTTCACTCTTTGTTCCTTTAATAACATTAATATCATATCTATTTATAATGCTTAATGCTAAATTTCTTTTGTTAATTAACGAATCTATTCCATTGGCTTCTAATAATACTATCTCTCTTTTATTCATAGCTATTAAAGATTTTTCTATATCCAATACACCATCTGAATTTATTTCATCTAAAAAAATTAGCAGTGTATTTATCGGATTAAACTCTTTATATTGATAGCTATCTTTATAAGTTAATCTGCCATTATAATGATTAACTATAGATTCTAAACTACGTAATCTTTCATTATTAGCACAACAATAAATAAGAGGTAGCACACTCTTTTGCAAGTCTAATATATATTTTATAGACTCTTCATTAAGCCTCATAGCTCTTCCTCACTTTATTATCTATAGTGCAATCTTTGCCTACCAATATAATATTCGACAAAATCTACAATGTGCGTAATATTTTTCTATTCTTCGCCAAAGACCTTTTTGCGTAATTCAAGTCCTGATTTTGTTACAGCAACTCCACCCATAGCTGTTTCTCTAAGTGCTGATGGAAGACTCTTTCCAACCTTATACATAGCTGATACAGTATCATCAAATGGTATTTTACTAGATACTCCAGCCATAACCATATCTGCTGTACAAAGTGCACTTATAGCTCCTGCTGCATTTCTTTTTGCACATGGGATTTCAACTAGCCCTGCTACCGGGTCACAAACAAGACCAAGTACATTTTTAATAACTATAGCCGCTGCATCTAAACTCATTCTAGGTGTACCACCCATCATTTCAACAACTGCTGCTGAGCCCATAGCTGCTGCAGAACCACATTCAGCTTGACATCCACCTTCTGCTCCAGAAAGAGTTGCATTCATTCCAATTATCATTCCAACTGCAGCTGAAGTAAATAATGCATCTATAAGTTCTTCATCTGTTTTCCCTAACTTCTCACCTGCTGATAAAATTACAGCTGGTAATATTCCACAAGATCCCGCCGTTGGACATGCTACTATTCTTCCCATACCTGCATTAACCTCTGATGATGATAATGCCATTGCCATAGCTTTTACAGTTACATCTCCAGTTAAAGTATCTCCTTTTTCTAAATACTTTTGAATCTTATATCCATCTCCTCCAATAAGACCACTTAATGAATATACTTCTTTTTCTCTACCTTCGGTAGCTCCATCTTTCATTACCTTTAAATTTTTAGCCATCTTTTCATACACTTCTTCTCTAGATAGCCCTTTATCTTCCATTTCAACTCTTATTGCATATTCACTTAATGATATATTTTCCTCTTCACATATTCTTAATAATTCTTTACCTGATCTTGCTAGCATACTATTCACCGTCCTTAATTGGATTAATCATTATTACTTTATTTATACCTTCAATAGCTTTAACATTACCTATTATTTCTGATGTAACTTCATGGTCAACTTCAAATACCATTGTCGCATCTCTACCCTTTTGATTTCTAAATACTTTCATAAAAGCAATATTTATATCATTATCATAAAGTATTGATGCTACTTTAGATAATACCCCTGGAACATCCTTATTTGAAACAATAATAGTAGGATAAGCTCCTGTGAAATTAACTGAATTTCCATTAACAGAAGTAACCTCTATACTTCCTCCTCCAATAGATGAACCTATAAGCTCATATGTACCTTCTTTTCCCTTTATAACAAATTTAACAGTATTAGGATGAACATCACCTAAATCTGCTTCTCTAAATCTTATTTTAAGCCCCATTTCTTTAGCTATATCTAAAGAATCTCTAAGTCTTAAATCACTTGGTTCCATCCCTAAAATTCCAGCAACTAATGCTCTATCAGTTCCGTGTCCTTTATATGTTTTAGCAAATGATCCATGCAAATAAAATGTTACATCTTCTATATCTGCTCCAGCAACAGCTCTTGCGACCTTTCCAAGTCTTGCAGCACCTGCTGTATGTGATGATGATGGCCCAACCATTATAGGCCCTAATATATCAAAAACTCCTACACTTTTCATTATGTAACCTCCAAGTTTATTATGTTAAGTAACTAAATTACTCCTTATAGCTTATATGCTATGATGCCAAAAAATTGATCATATATATTTTTTTAATAACCTAACAATATTAATATAAAAACTAACTATTCTCTCTTAATAATTTATAGCACAAAACATTAACTATAAGGGTAATGTTATAAGCAGATACATGGAGAAAGAAAAAATGAAATATTTATTCTTTCTCCCCATGTAATGCTAAGTGTTTTAATATTTATAAAAAATGCTTCCTCCAATAAATTCTCTTAAAATTGAGTTTTGTGGAACTATATCTTTATCAATTTCTCTAAAGAATCCTAATAACCCTTTTAGTCTTTTAGCTTCATCATAAACAATACTATCTTCTTTAATTTTATTAAGCTCTTGAATTGCATATTTTTTTAATACACATAACTCATAAACTAAAGTAGAATTGAACATTACATCTGCTTCTTCTTGATAAACAAAAATATTCTTTTTTTCACCTCTTTTTATCTTATGCCACATCTTTAAAGTATCTTCTGCTCCATGACCTCTTGATAATTGATCTCTTACAATTCTTCTAATTTTTCTTACATCAGTAGTAGTTATTCTATTATGATTATCTAAATTTAATTGAGTTAATGCTGAAATATAAATTCTAAATTTATATTTTTCATCAATATGAGAAGTTAATATAGGATTTAATCCATGAATTCCTTCAACTATAATAACACCATTTGAAGGTAACTTAACTTTTTTACCTACCCATTCTCGCTCTCCTTTTATAAAGTTAAACTCTGGTATTTCAACTTCTTCACCTTGTAATATTAAATTTAAATGTTTATTAAATAATTCTGTATCTACTGAACCAATAGTTTCAAAATCATACTCTCCATTTTCGTCTAATGGGGTTTGATCTCTATTTACAAAATAATCATCTAAAGATATTGGAATTGGTGTGATACCATTAACTCTTAATTGAACACCTAGTCTATTAGCAAATGTTGTTTTTCCTGAAGAACTTGGCCCCGATATTAATATTAATTTAACCTCATCTTTCAAATTAATTTTATCAGCAATTTCTGCAATTTTCTTTTCATGTAAAGCTTCAGAAATCATTACTAAGTTAATTAATTCTCCTTTATCAATCTTATCATTTAGAGCCCCAACATTTCCTACATCTAAAATATCCAACCACTTTTCAGTTTCTCTAAATATTTTTGTAATTTTTCTTTGTTCTACAAACTCTGGTAATGTAAAAGTTTGATAATCATTAGGTCTTCTTAAAATAAATCCATTTTCATAATAAATTAGATCAAAAGCTTTTATATCACTTGTTCTCTTTGTCATATGACCATAAAAATAATCATATCTTCCATCTAATTCATATAAATTAACTGTTTTAAAGTCTACTTGTTCTAATAAAAGCACTTTATCATCCATATTATAAGATTTAAAAATATTAATTGCTTCTTTTTTAGCCACCTTAATTTTATTAATAGGTAAATCCCTATCTATCAATTCTTGCATTTTTACTTTTATATCTTCTATATCTTTTTCATTAAGATTGATTTCTTTAGATATTTCTCCAAATATCCCTTTACCAACACTATGTTGAATTGTTATTTTAGCACCTGGAAATAAATCCAATGCGGCTTTAATAAAGATAAATTGTAATGTCCTAGTATAATCATTTTCAATAGAGTCATTTTTATTATTTACTAAATTAATATTTTCTTTCATCCTTACTCCACCCTTCTAAACCCTTATAATACCATTGCTTAATTTAAAAATTATATTATAAAATTTAGTGCTAAATCTTGTTTTATCATAAAAATTTTTTAAATTAATTCTTTATACTCTTATTATATACTGCTTCGAAAATTATTCTATTATTTTATAGGTTAAAATTATTATTATTTTAAAATTCATATAAAAAAATTAAAATATAGAGTTTCAGACAACTTCAAGTAACCAAATATAAAATTTGGACTAATGTTATTTTTTTAAGGAAACTCAACTCCTTTCAGTCGCTGAGTAAGTTCGAGTAACCAAATATAAAATTTGGACTCTCACTTAGAATAAAAGTATTTTTTATACAAATACTTAAATTAGAGGTGATTTAATTATGTTCATTGTTCTTATAAGAACTATATTTTTATATTTTTTAGTAATACTTGTAATGAGATTAATGGGTAAGAGACAAATTGGAGAGCTACAACCATATGAGTTTGTTATAACAATAATGATATCTGACTTAGCAGCTCTTCCAATGCAAGATACTAGATTACCTTTAATTCTTGGTATTATTCCAATTATTACTTTATTGTTTATAAAAACAATCTTAACTCAATTACAGCTTAAAAGTCAGTTTACTAGAAAAATACTTGAAGGTGAACCTTGTATATTAGTTTGCAAAGGTAAAATAAATTACAAAGCCTTAAAAAAACAACAAATTAATCTAGATGAACTTATGGAGGAACTTAGACTAGCAGGTTATTTTGATTTAAATGAAATTGAATATGCTATTTTAGAAAATAACGGTCAATTATCATTTTTAACATCTCAAAGTAGCTCTAGTAGCGCTTCTGTTGATACTTCTTGTAGTTCTAATACACAACCATTATCATCAGGAAGTGAACCTCAAGCTTCCACTCAAAGTAATACTCAAAACACTAATAGCAATGCTTCAGGAAGTGAAAGTTCTTCTAAAAATAATAAAAAAAGTAATTCTACAGGCTCTAGTGGATCTAATAGTTCAAGTTCTTCATCAAATTCAAATAGTTCTGGAAATAGTAACTCTACCCAAGTTCCTAGATTACCTATAATTTATGTTCTAGATGGGCATGTTAATAATAATGCACTTACTACTAGCGGAAAAAATAAAGTTTGGATTGAACATGAATTGAAAAAATATCATATTAACTCAATTAAAGATGTTTTAATTGCTATGATTGATACTCAAGGAAAATTTGTTTATCAATTATATGATAAAAATGATAATGTTAAAGGAGCTAAAAAATGAAAAACTCATTATTTTCTATTCTTCTCTTTATATTATTATTAGGCTTTTTAACTTATACAGATATAAGTTTTAAAAATCTTTGTAGTAATGTTATTGAAATGTGTAATGAAATGGAAGGAAGCTTAAGTTACTCTACTAAAGAAGAAAATTTTGAAGATGCTATGGCAATTTTTAATTTAATTCAAGATAAAGGTAAAATAGCTGCTATATATATAAACCATGTAGATTATGATGCATTATTAAGTGAAGCTTTAAAACTAACCATATATATTGAAAAAGATGACTCAAGTGAAACTGAAGCATCACTCCATTTATTAAAATATAGCACTGAGCATATGAAAGAACTTCAAGTTCCTAAACTAGAAAATATTTTCTAAAAAGATACGCAAAAGATATAATTTCTTTTGCGTATCTTTTATATTTTTATTACATTTATGCATAAACTCACTCCTTTTTGTATATACATTTTTATCCAATTGCTTTTCCCACTTATTTATCTAGCTTTTTTCTATATATATTAATATTTTATACATTTTTCCAAAATAACTATTGCATAATTATACACTCTTTTGTATAATTATAAACATCAAATATTTATTCCAATTTATAGCAACGATTGATAATTAAAGGGGGCTTTTATATATGAAAAAATTTAATAAAATAGTTTTAGCTTATTCAGGAGGACTAGATACATCAATTATAATCTCATGGCTTAAAGAAACTTACGGTTGTGAAGTTATAGCAGTAGTTGGTAATGTTGGACAAACTGATGAGCTAGAAGGATTAGAAGAAAAAGCATTAAAAACTGGGGCATCAAAAATTTATATTGAAGATTTAACAAAGGAATTTGTTTATGATTATATCTTCCCTACACTTCAAGCCGGAGCTGTGTATGAAGGAAAATATTTATTAGGAACTTCTTTTGCTAGACCTTTAATAGGAAAAAGACTTGTAGAAATTGCAAAAAAGGAAGGGGCCGATGCAATTTGTCATGGTTGTACCGGTAAAGGAAATGACCAAGTTCGTTTTGAGCTTGCTGTTAAAAACTTTGCACCAGAAATGCCAATTATAGCACCATGGAGAATATGGGATATTAAATCTCGTGAAGAAGAAATTCAATATGCTTTAGATAGAGAGATTCCAATAAAAATTACTTATGAAACTAACTATAGTAAAGATAAAAACTTATGGCATTTAAGTCATGAAGGTTTAGACCTAGAATTTCCTGAAAATGAACCTAAGTATGATAAAATATTAGAACTTTGTAACACTTTAGAAAATGCACCTAACGAAGCAACTTATATTACTTTAACTTTTGAAAAAGGTATACCAGTTGCCCTTAACGGTGAAAAAATGGATGGTGTTAAATTAATTGAAGAATTAAATAAAATTGGTGGAGAAAATGCCATTGGTATTATGGATATGGTAGAAAACAGACTTGTTGGTATGAAGTCAAGAGGCGTTTACGAAACTCCTGGTGGAACTATACTTTACAAAGCTCATGCTGATTTAGAAGAAATTTGTTTAGATAAAGCAACTCATCACTTTAAACAATCAATTGCTTTAAAATTTGCTGATTTAGTTTATAACGGTGAATGGTTCACTCCACTTAGAGAAAGTCTTTCAGCCTTTGTTGATAAAACTCAAGAAACTGTTACTGGTGAAGTTAAGCTTAAACTATATAAAGGCAATATTATTAATGCCGGAATGACATCTCCTTATTCATTATACAGCGAAGAATATGCTACTTTCGGTGAAGATGGCGTATATAACCAAAAGGATTCTGAAGGATTTATTAATCTTTATGGTTTACCAACTGTAGTAAATGCAAAGATGAAAGATTCTTTAAAGAAACAGGCTGAATAAAAAAATGAAGCTTTGGGGCGGAAGATTTACTGAAGGAGTTAATGAGTTAGTTAATACCTTTAACTCCTCCATTTCAATTGATTCAAGAATGTATAAGGAAGATATAGAAGGAAGCCTTGCCCATGTTAAAATGCTTGGAAAGCAAGGAATTATTCCTTCTCAAGATAGTGAAAAAATAGTTGAAGGCTTAAAAAAAATATTAATAAGAATTAACAGTGGAACTATAGAAATAGATAAAGATGCTGAGGATATTCACAGCTTTGTTGAAAGTATATTAACTTACTATATTGGTGATGAAGGTAAAAAACTTCATACTGGTAGAAGCAGAAATGACCAAGTTACTTTAGATACTAAACTTTATTTAAAGAAATATATTAAAATTATAATAAATGAAATATTGAATCTTCATGAAACCTTACTTGAAAAGGCTAATGAAAATATAAATACTATTATGCCAGGATATACTCATATGCAAAAAGCTCAACCAATTACTTTTGCACATCATATCTTAGCATATTGTGAAATGTTTAAAAGAGATATAGGACGACTTTTTGATTCCTATAGAAGACTTGATGAAATGCCACTTGGAAGTGGTGCTTTAGCAACCTCTACATACCCTATTGATAGAGAGTTTGTAGCATCTGAGCTTGGCTTTTCTAAAATAACACTTAATAGTTTAGATTCTGTTTCAGATAGAGACTATGCTATAGAAACTTTATCTGCACTTTCATTAATAATGATGCATTTATCAAGATTCTCAGAAGAAATTATACTATGGTGTACTGGTGAGTTTAACTTTATAGAACTTAATGATAGTTACAGTACTGGAAGTAGTATAATGCCTCAAAAGAAAAATCCTGATGTGGCAGAATTAGTTAGAGGTAAAACAGGAAGAGTTTATGGTGATTTAATGACTTTACTTACTGTTATGAAAGGTATTCCTCTAGCTTACAATAAAGACATGCAAGAAGATAAAGAAGCATTATTTGATGGTTTAGATACTGCTCTTCTTTCACTTCAAACCTTTAATGGAATGATTAAAACTATGAAAGTAAAAAAAGCTAATATGAAAAAATCTGCTGCTGGTGGATTTACAAATGCTACTGATGTTGCTGATTATCTTGTTAAAAAAGGTATGGCATTTAGAAATGCTCATGAAGTTGTAGGCCAAATAGTTCTTTATTGTATTGATAAAGATATTGCTATAGATGACTTAAGTATGGAAGAATTTAAAAACTTCTCTCCTATTTTTGAAGAAGATATATATAAGGCAATAGACTTATTAACTTGTGTTGAAGAAAGAAGTGTCATTGGGGGACCTAGCTCTTCATCAGTTAAAATGCAAATAGAAATTTTAGAAAAATTTATAAAAGAAAATAAGGAGAATTTATCATGTTTAAAGTAGGAATTATTGGGGCAACAGGATACGTTGGAGTTGAATTGTTAAGACTTTTACTTAATCATGATAAGGTTACAGTTACTGCTATCTCCTCCTCTACTTTTAAAGATGAGGAGATAAGCTCTGTATATAAAAGTTTTTTCAATAAAACAGCACTAGTTTGCAAAGATAAAAGTGATGTTATTGATAAATGTGATGTTATATTTACTGCTCTTCCTCATGGTTTAAGTGAAGAAATAGCAGCTGAAGCAATAAGCAAAAATAAAAAGGTAATAGATCTTGGGGCTGATTTTAGATTAGAATGTGAAAATTCTTATGAAGAATGGTATGGAAAAAAGTTTACATGCAAAGATATTCATAAGAATAGCATATATGGACTACCAGAATTTAATGGTTCTAAAGTTAAAGAATTTAATATAGTTGCTAATCCTGGGTGTTATCCAACAAGTATTTCACTTGGACTTATGCCACTATTGAAAAATAATTTAATTAATACTAAAAATATAATTTGTGATTCAAAGTCAGGAATTACTGGTGCTGGAAGAGGACTTTCTTTAAAAACTCACTTTGCAGAAGCTAATGAAAATTTTGCTGCATACGGTATTGGTAGCCACAGACATACACCTGAAATTGAACAAACCCTATCATATATGGCAAATGAAAATGTAGAAGTAACATTTACTCCTCACCTATTACCTGTCAATAGAGGAATACTTTCTACAATTTACTGCCAACCTAAAGATAAACTTACCTTAGAAGAAATTCATGAAATATATAAAAAACAATATGAAAATGAAGAGTTTGTCCATGTACTACCATTAGGTCAAACTGCTGAAATAAAACACGTTAAATATACAAATAATTGTCATATTTCTATTCATCAAAATTATAGAAAAAATAAAATAATAATTGTTAGCGTTATAGATAATATGGTTAAAGGAGCTGCTGGACAAGCTATTCAAAACATGAACCTATTGCTCGACTTACCACAAAATACTGGACTTAAATTAATAGCTCCAAGCTTTTAAATAAAGGATGTGTAATTTATGATTAAAATAGATGAAAATTTAACGGTGACTTCCCCTGCTGGTTTTAAAGCATCTGGAATTCATTGTGGTCTAAAAAAAAGCTTATTAAAAAAAGATTTAGCTTTAATATATTCTGATGTTGTAGCCACTTCTTGTGGAGTTTACACAAAAAATAAAGTAAAAGGCGCTCCACTTACAGTAACTAAACAACATTTAATTAACAAAAAAGCTCAAGCTATAATTATTAATAGTGGAAATGCCAACACTTGTAATGGTGATGATGGTTTGTCAAAAGCAAATAAAATGACTCACCTTTGTGCTAAAGCATTAAACATTAAAAATGATGATGTACTAGTTGCTTCAACAGGAGTAATAGGTGTTCCTCTTAATATAGATGCAATAAAAGATGGAATTCCTCAACTAGTAGGTAATTTATCAGAAGATATTGAAGGTGCTAAAAATGCCTCTATGGCTATTATGACTACTGATACAATTCAGAAACAAGCTGGAATTACATTTGAAATCAGTGGTAAAAAAGTTACACTTGCTGCTATGGCTAAGGGGTCTGGTATGATTCATCCAAATATGGCTACTATGCTTTCTTTTATAACTACTGATATTTCAATATCTCCTACTTTATTAAAGGAAGCATTAAAGGAAAGTGTTAATGTTTCTTATAACAGAATAAGTGTTGATGGTGATTCTAGCACTAACGATATGGTTTTAATAATGGCAAATGGACTTGCTTCAAATGAAACTATAACTGAAAAAAATAATGATTATAATTTATTCTTAGAAGCATTAACCTCTTTAAATATTTATATGTCTAAAAAAATTGCAAAGGATGGTGAGGGAGCCACCAAACTTATAGAATGTACTGTAAAAAATGCTAATTCTATTGATGATGCTGAAACTCTTTCTAAAAGTGTAGTTACTTCAAGCCTTGTTAAAGCTGCAATCTTTGGCAGTGATGCTAACTGGGGAAGAATCCTTTGTGCACTAGGATACTCTAATGTAGACTTTGATCCTGAAAAAGTTGATGTTTCTTTTGCAAGTACTTCAGGAGAAATTCTTGTTTGCCAAAATGGTACTTCTGTAAATTTTGATGAAGCTAAGGCAAAAGAAATTTTATTACAAGATGAAATTAAAATTTTAATAGATATGAAACTAGCTTCATCAGAAGCAACAACATGGGGCTGCGATTTAACTTATGATTACGTAAAAATAAACGGTGACTACCGCAGTTAACAATATATGGGTGGACCTCCGGGGTCAATCCATATTTTGGATTGACCCCGGAGGTCCACCCATTTTTTGGAGGTGTAACAATTGAACTATGCTCAACATGCAAATATATTAATTCAGGCATTACCTTATATCCAAGAATATTACGGTAAGACTATTGTAATTAAATATGGTGGAAATGCCATGATTAATGATGAATTAACTAAAACAGTAATAAATGATATTATCCTTATGAAATGTATTGGAATTAATCCAATAATAGTCCATGGTGGTGGTCCTGATATTAGCAGTACTTTAGCTAAAATGAATCATGAAAGTAAATTTATAAATGGTTTGAGATATACTGATGAAACTACAATAACAGTTGCTCAAATGGTCTTAGCTGGAAAAGTAAATAAAGATTTAGTTAAACTAATTGAAAAAAATGGCGGTAAAGCAATTGGTTTATCTGGAATTGATGGATCATTAATAAAAGCTAAAAAGCTTATTAGTGATATTGATTTAGGTTTTGTAGGTGAAATAACTTCTGTAAATACAGAACTTCTAAATTTATCAATGAATTCTGGTTATATCCCTGTAGTTTCTTCTATTGCAATAGGTGAAAATGATACTAATAGTTATAACATAAATGCAGATACTTGTGCTTCAAAAATTGCCTCTGCTTTAAAGGCTGAAAAATTAATTCTTTTAACTGATGTACCTGGCGTAATGACAGATCAAAATGACCCTTCTACTTTAATTTCAACTTTAAGGTTACATCAAATTCCAAAACTAACTGTAGATAAAATAATTAAAGGTGGAATGATTCCTAAGATAAACTGTTGTGTTGAATCTGTAAGAATGGGAGTTAAAAAAGCTCACATAATTGATGGCAGAATTAAACACTCTATCTTACTTGAATTACTATCTGAAAAAGGAATTGGAACAGAAATATATTAACTAATTAAACGAGGTGATTAAAATGACTTTATTTGAAGAAGAAAATAAGTACTTAATGAATACTTATGCTACCTTGCCTATTGAAATAGATTATGGTCAGGGATCTTACTTATTTGATAAAAACAATAAAAAATATATAGATTTTACTAGTGGAATTGGCGTTAACTCTTTAGGTTATAACAATGCTGATTGGAAAAACTCAATAATATCTCAACTAAACAATTTCCAACATCTATCTAATATTTTCACTAATAATTCTACTGTATCACTTGCAAAAAAACTTTGTGAGTTATCTGGAATGAGTAAAGTTTTCTTTGCTAATTCTGGAGCTGAAGCAAATGAATGTGCTATTAAACTTGCTAGAAAGTATAGCTTTAACAAATATGGTGAAGGTAGAGGTACTATTCTTTCACTAAAACAATCTTTCCATGGTAGAACATTAGCTACATTAACTGCAACTGGACAAGATAAATTTCATAACTACTTCTTTCCATTTCCTACAGGGTTTAATTATGTAACCGCTAATTCCATTGATGACCTACAAGAAAAACTTACTTCTGATGTTTGTGCAATAATAATGGAAGCTATTCAAGGTGAAGGTGGTGTTCATCCACTGAATAAAGATTTTGTTTTAGCTACTTGTAAGTTAGCTAAGGAAAAAGATATATTAATAATCTTTGATGAAGTTCAATGCGGAATAGCTAGAACAGGAAACCTCTTTGGTTATAATACCTTCAATGTTGAACCTGATATAGTCACTTGTGCTAAAGGCCTAGGAGCAGGACTTCCTATAGGAGCAGTTTTATGTAATGAAAAACTTTCAACAACTTTCCAACCTGGAGATCACGGTTCAACATTCGGTGGAAATCCTGTTATATGTGCAGGTGCAGCCTCAGTATTAAATCAACTTTGTAATACTAATTCTTATAGTGAAATTATATTTAAAGGTAAATTAATAAAAGAAACTATCTTAAATGAAAATTTAGAAATAGTAAAAGATGTTCGTGGATTAGGTCTAATGCTTGGAATAGAAATAGATGGTGATTCATCTATTATTCAAAAGAAAGCTCTTGAAAATGGACTACTAGTTTTAACTGCTGGTAAAAATGTAATAAGACTGCTACCACCACTAAATATCTCTGTAGAAGACGTTAAAGAAGGCTTAAAAATCTTAGTAAAAGTATTAAAAGAATATAAGTAAATATAAAAGGGGGCTTTATTTATGAATAAAGATTTATTACGTATGGATGATCTTTCAAAAGATGAAATTTTAGATATATTAAATCTTGCTGATCAATTAAAATATGAACAAAAACATGGTATAGAACATCATTTACTAAAAGGAAAATCTTTAGGTATGATTTTTGAAAAAGCATCAACTCGTACAAGAGTTTCCTTTGAAGTTGGAATGTATCAACTCGGTGGACATCCTCTATTCTTAAGTTCTAAAGACTTGCAAATAGGTCGTGGGGAACCTATCCAAGATACTGCTAGAGTTTTATCTAGATACTTAGATGGAATTATGATAAGAACATTTTCTCAAAAAGAAATTGAAACTTTAGCTGAATGTTCATCTATTCCTATAATTAATGGATTAACAGACGATGAGCATCCATGCCAGGTTTTAGCAGATTTAATGACTATAAGAGAAAAGAAACTTATCCTTGAGGGCTTAAAGGTTGCATATATTGGTGATGGTAATAATATGTGTAATTCTTTAATTGTTGGTTGCTTAACTTTAGGTATGAATGTAGCAATTGCTAATCCTATTGGTTACAAACCACCTAAATATTATATTGAAAAAGGTATTTCATTAGCTGAAGAAAATGGGGGTTCTTTTGAAATGACTGAAAATCCATCAGAAGCTATAAAAAATGCTGATGTAATTATAACTGATGTTTGGGCTAGTATGGGACAAGAGAGTGAGGCTAAGAAACGTCAAATTGCCTTCAAAGGATATCAAGTTAATTCCGAAATAATGAAATTAGCAAATAATGATGCTATTGTTCTTCATTGTCTTCCAGCTCATAGAGAAGAAGAAATTACTGAAGAAGTTCTTGAAGCTCATGCTGATGAAATCTTTGAAGAAGCCGAAAATAGACTTCACGCTCAAAAAGCAGTACTAGTCAAATTGTTATCATAAAAGGTAGGACTATCATAGTCCTACCTTTTATTTTTCTATATAATTAATGACATGTTTTATAATCATATTAATGCTTCCGTCACCATTACGCTGGATTTCAAATTTACTATTATCATGGTAAGCATCCTCATTAATATATAAATCTATATCTTTATCAATTTTAAGTCTAATTCTCTTAAGCTTTTTTTCAACCCAAGCCTTATCAACTGCAACTTCCTCTTCTAACCCGTTCCCCTTCATAAACACTTCAAAGTCTTGCCTTTTTGTTGGATCTTCCTTAAATAATTCGTTAGAAATTTCTTGGATATTAATTGAATCCTCTTCTTTTAATTTACTCTTAACAGTTGTTCTAATTAATTCAGCTTGTTCCGCATTTTCTGTGATATTACTTCTAGTCCAAGTCTCTGCTGCCTTTAAGAATGTTTTTGTCATATCTCTTTTATTAGCAACAATACTACACCCTAAAAAGCTATTCATAAAATAATTAGCTCCATATTCATCATCTTCACTAGACTTCTTTTGCTTATCAATGACATATAAATCAAATATTTGCCCTTCTCTAATTGGCTTTATAAATGCTGCTTTTTGAATTCTTTGACTGCTACCTGGTAAACCTGCTGCTTGTGGAACTATTCCTATTCCAATCTTATCATTAACAAACTCTACAGAGTGAGTAAAGTTTTTAACATAATCCATTTTAAGTATTCCTATCATTGGACCAACATCTGTAATTAAAGATGCTACTATTAAATCACAAGCTGGAATATTAACATTCCCTTTCATAATAGAAAAAAGTTGTCTAGATAATTCCTTAGACAACCCAAGGAAATCATTATCTACCCCGTTTAAATAATCCTGTACTATTTCTTTTACAATATTTCTTTCCGAATTAAAAATTGCTGTTTTTAACTCCTCATCCTTTAGACATTTTTCAATATGCTTATGTAAAAACTTATAAATATCCTCACTTAATTCTAATGTGTATTCATTTAAAATTGGTTCTGTTGAGTTACTATCAAGAATATGTATTACTGCTTCCTGAATATTTATATCATTTATGTATTCCAAAATATCACCTCTATATGTATTATACTAACACTAACAACATTTTCTACAGAAACATTATAGCATTTATTAAAATACTTATTTAAAAACCTTTTTACTATACTCTAAACTAAACTTTTTAAATAAATTTACAGATGGAGTAAGATATCTATTTTTTAAAGTAGCTAAATAAATAAATCTTTCATGTTTAGGATTAGTTATAGGCAATACTTTCACATTATAATACTTTAAAGATGATATTCTCGGAACAACTGCAATTCCATAATTTATTTCAACTAATCCTGCAACAGCATTGTCTTCTTCAACTTCACATATAGTATTTGGTACAATATTTACCTTTTCGAATAAATCTTCTATAATTGATCTAATTCCACTCTTTTCACTAAACCCTATAAATGGATAACTTCCTACTTCAGTTAAATCTACAGATTCATTTTTTGCTAAAGGATGTTCATTTGATACAATAAGAACTAACTCCTCATTAGCAATAGGAATAAAATCTATATCTGGTTCATTTTCTACCATTGAACAAAATACCATATCAAATTTTTCTTCTTTTAACCCTTCAATAAGTGTCTTTGTTGTTCCTTGTCCAAATAAAAATTTTATATCTTTATTTTTATCACTCTCTGTAAAATCCTTAATTAGATGTGGTATAAAACTTGGGCCTAATGTATAGATATATCCTAACTCTATAGTTCCTGTAGATACATTAGCTAATTCTCTAATCTTTTTTTCTCCCTTTTCTAACTCACTCAAGGCTCTATCTACATATTCAAAATATATTTTCCCGTATTTAGTTAATTTAATATTTCTTCCTTGCTTTTCAAATAGATAAGTTCCTAAATCTTTCTCTAATGTTGACATAGCATGACTTAAACTAGGTTGAGTTATTGATAACTCTTCAGCTGCCTGTGTATAATGTTCTAATTTTGCTAGAACTCTAAAATAACTTAAATGATTTAAATTCATATATAACATCCTCCCCATTTATTAAATGTAATAAATTACCTTTTAAAGAAAACCATTACTTTGTTATAAATTGAACTTATTATTTTACCTTATTTTTTAATATTCTTATAATATTATAGCATATCTATAGATTTTTTCTATAAATAAACACAATAATATGTATTAGAATAATTAAAAATAATATATTAAAATTTATTTTGTAAGTTAAACGAGGACTTTATACATAATTACGTTAAATTTTTATCAAAAAGGAGTATTAAAAATGCAAAATACACTTACTAAAAATAAGTACATGCCAACGGCATTAGCTATGTATATTAACTACTTTATACATGGTATGGGAGCTATCATACTAGCTCAAAATATCGATTTCTTAATGGAACAATTTAACACTAATAAAGCTGGTGTATCATATGTTATCTCAGCTTTAGGTTTAGGTAGATTAATTGTATTATTTGTATCAGGTGTATTATCGGATAAATACGGTAGAAAACCTTTCGTACTTTTAGGTATGGGAACTTACGTGTTATTTATGGGTGGTATATTAATTAGTACTAATGTTACTATGGCATTCTTCTTTGCTTTATTAGCTGGTATGGCTAACTCATTTATGGATGCTGGTACTTATCCTGCATTAACTGAATGCTTCCCTAATGCATCAGGAAGTGCTAACGTTGCAATTAAAGCATTCATTTCAGCTGGTCAATTCATATTACCATGGATAATAAGCTTCTTAATTGCTAATAACCTTTACTATGGATGGTCATTCATATTCTGTATCATAGTATTTGTAATAAACGGATTATTTATATTCAAACTTAAATTCCCAGAATTCAAACCTGTTGAAAAAGCTGAAGCTGCTACAGAAGAAGTTGAATCTAATGTTAAAGCTAACTTTTGGATTGAGGGTATTTGCTTAATCTTAATCGGATTCACTGCTACTGCAACATTCCAAGTAATTGCAAACTGGTTACCTTCATTTGCAAGAGAAGTTGCTGGTGTTGAACAAACAATTTCTCTTAAGCTTATAAGTATCTACAGTACTGGTTCAATAGTATCTGTGTTTGTTACTTCAATATTAGTTGCTAAATGGATTAAACAAGTTAGATTTACTTTTGTTTACCCTCTAATATCTTTAGTAATGTTAACAGTACTTTGGATGTTCCCAAGTACTATAACTTGTATAGTTGCTGCATTTGTAATTGGTTTCTCAGCTGCTGGTGGAGTTCTACAATTAGCTTTAACTTCAATGTCAGAATTATTCCCTTCAAGCAAAGGTAAAATTACTGGTATAGTATTTACAGCTTCAAGTTTAGCTTCTACTATAGTACCAAGTATCACTGGTATACTAGCAGATATCAACTTAAGCCACGTAATATTATTTGATATGGGAATAACTGCTTTAGGTGTTGTGTTAGCACTTATTGTTAATATCAGATATAACATAGTTAAGAAAAATGAATTAAAAGCTAATAAAGCTTCTTAATAAATTTCAAGAGATTGTACAAAAACTGTACAATCTCTTTTTGTTTTAACTCACTTTAGTGAAATCTATGTAAATTAAATATTAGAATTCAAAATTTTACTTTGTTACAACTATGATAAATATTTGCAATATTTTAAATATGGAATACAATATAAAAAGGGGGGATACTATGAAAAATTTAAAATCAAATAAAAAATTTATAATTTCACCTAATATTTTTATTGTATTTATTCTATTTTTAATTGTAATCTCTACTAATCTTATTAATAAATCTATTAAAGATAATAAAACAATTAATAATGATATTAATACTAAAGACTCTATTAGTAATAATGTTGCTAGTATAAACTCTAAAAATAACAATGAAACTACATCTGAAGATATAAATTTACTTTATAATAATCCTAATGATGAATACCTTGTATTAGTTAATAAAGAACATTCACTTGAAGAAAATTATGAACCAGATGATTTAGTTATTCCTAATATTCCATTGCAAACTTCTTCGGATATGACAGCTCATGTTAGATATCAAGTAGCTGTAGAGTTAGAAAACATGTTTAATGACGCTAAAAAAGATGGTATTAATTTAATAGGAATTTCAGGCTATCGTTCATGCGATTATCAAACTACAGTTTATAATGATGCTGTTGCTAATGAAGGAGTTGTAGCTGCTGATAGTTATGTTGCCCATCCTGGTCATAGTGAACATCAAACTGGTCTATCAATAGATATATTATCTAGTGAATATAGTACTTTAGATGAAGGTTTTGAAAATACAGAAGCATTTAAATGGTTATCAGAAAATATTAATAATTATGGTTTTATAATTAGATATCCTAAAGGAAAAGAAGATATTACAGGATATAGCTACGAACCATGGCATTTAAGATATGTTGGAAAAAATGCTGCTAAAGAAATAACTGAAAATCAATTAACTTTAGAAGAATATCTAAAATAAACCTAGTTTAAATCAAAACTAGGTTTATTTTTATATTATCTTTAATTATCAATTATATTCTACCTTGTAGATTAAATTCTAAAAGTTTTTTGCAATATTGCTAGCATTATTTATCGCATCATTTACTTTTCCTTCAACATCAGCACCCATAACATCTAAGTTTTCTATTGCAAGTGTTTCTACTTCTGTTATACCAAAGAATCCTAATATAGTTCTTAAGTATCTATCTCCCATTTCATATGGTGCATTAACATATTCGCCACCTCTAGCTACTATGTGTATAGCCTTTTTATTATTTAAAAGACCTACTGGACCTTCAGCTGTATATTTAAATGTTATACCTGTTACACTTACATAATCTATATAAGCCTTTAAAATTGCTGGAAAACTTAAATTCCACATAGGTGCTGCAATTATATACTTATCTGCTTCTGCAAATTGATATGCATATTTTAATTTTGGATTATTTTTGCTCTCATCATTTTTAGGCCCAAATATTACTCCTAAATCTTCTGGTCTTAAGAAATCTATGTTTTCTTTATATAAATCTAATACAACAACTTCATCATTAGGATTATTTTTCTTATATTCTTCTACGAAACTATCTGATACTTTAAAAGTTCTAGATTCTCCTTCTTGTTTAATATTTGCTTTAATATATAATACTTTACTCATAACTTTTTCTCCTCTTTATAACTTCTATTTTTTAAAATTCTTCTGTTCCAAACTTATTATTCTCAAAATCCTCATAAGCTTGATATATTTCTTCCATTGTATTCATAACAAATGGTCCATGTGATACTATTGGTTCATTTATGGGTTCTCCACTTAATACAATAAATAACGTATCTTTAGTAATTGATTCAATAGAAATACTTCCTTCCACATTATTAAATAAAATAAAGTCACTTTCTTTACCTATATTTTCTTCATTTATTTTGATTTCTCCCTTTAATACAAGTATCCCTGTATTAAAGTTACTTGGTTCATTTAATAGAACTCTTCCATTATTATTTAAAGTAACATTATAAATATTTATATCTGTAAATGTTTGTGCAGGTCCTTTTACTCCATTAACCTCACCTGAAATAATACTTATTTCTCCTTGATTATTATCAAGCTTTAAAATCCCCATATCACTTTTTAATAGTGTTTGATACTTAGGTTCAATCATCTTTTTATCTTTAGGTAAATTAACCCAAAGTTGAATCATATGAAGGATTCCACCATTTTTACTAAATTCAGTTTCATGATATTCTTTATGAAGAATTCCTGATGCAGCAGTCATCCACTGAACATCTCCTGGACCTATAATTCCATGATTTCCTTTATTATCATGGTGTTCAACCTTTCCATCATAAGCAATTGTCACTGTTTCAAATCCTCGATGAGGATGAGCTCCAACCCCACGAATACTTGATGAAGGTTCATAATAATGTGGTTCATGATAATCTAATAATACAAATGGAGATAAACGTTTCATATCACCTATTCCCACAGGCAAATATTGAGAAACCCTAAATCCATCTCCAACCATATGAAAATCAGGTCCTCTAAAAATCTTTTCTATAGTTCTAAATTTTTTCATTTAAACCTCCTCTATTAAAAACCCCTTAAATTATCACTAATTAGTGATAATCTCTTAAAAAATTTTTATTTTTTATAAGTCCTTAAATTTTTTAAGAATAGTTTTTAATGTATTTTTTTCTTCATCAGTCAAAATTTCAAAGATTCCTTTAATATTTTTAATATGATCTGGTAAAATATTTTCTATAATTTTTTTCCCTTCTTCAGTTAATGATATTATACAAGATCTCTTATCATTAGGATCTGGTTTCTTCTCTATTAATCCATCCTTTTCTAAGTTTTTTATAACTACAGTTATATTTCCAGATGTAGTTAATATTCTATCTATTATCTCACAGATTCTTAAATCGCCTTTATTATATAAAGCTTCTAGGACTCCAAATTGAGCTATTGTTAATCCGCTTTGCTTTATTGTTTTATACTCTATTCTATGAATAATATGTTCTGCTCTCGTAAAAACAATTAAAGTAGATAAGTCCAATTCATTTTCTTTGATTAATTTTTTTATATCCTTCATGTTTTTAATATATCACTAATTAGTGATATTGTCAAATATATTCAAAATGTATAATAAAATCCATGTAGGAATGTCTATCTACACGGATTTAAAGAATATAATTTACTAATTAACATTTTATTTTTTAGCATTTATATTTATTTTTATAATTTTTTACAACAAAAAAGCTACATAAGAGTAAATTTATTAATTCACTCTTATGCAGCTCCATTTATAAAAATTAAATTATTAAATTCTAAGAACTCTTCAATTCTCTTACATTCCACTTAACAAACAGCATAAGTCCAATATTAAATATAGCTGAAACTAATAGTATAATTCCTATTGGTATTCCCATATCTATAACTTGTCCGAATAATAATTGTCCTGGTGCAACACTTATAGTTGCTACCGCTGTTGAAAAGGCTGATACACTTCCAAGCATTTCTCCTGGTACTTGCTTTTGTATAAATGTTAAAGTCAATACATTTGATAATGCTAAAGATAACATTATTGCAAGACCTGCAAGTGAAAATATTGTAACTAAAGAATAGTTATTTAATTCTATAAATCCTAAGATAGACATTACAATAACACCTGCTAACATTGGGAAATATGTATAATGTACCTTTTTCATAGAAAACATATTAGGCTTCACGCTAATCCAGAACCCACCTAATATCATTCCTAAAACAAAAACCGCCTCAACTATTCCATATATTTCTGAAGAAAGTCCTAAAAATACATTTATAAAATATGGTGCTACTATTGACAATATTGGTGATAAGAAAATATTACATAAAGCATAAGATACTATAATTCCAAGTACAATTTTCTTTTCATTTTTTAAATAAATAAATATTTCTTTAGCATCTATGAAAGACTTTTTAACAAAATCCATAGACATTATTTTTTCATTATCTTTAGTAGTAGCTATTTCATTTTCAGTAACTCCGTTCTCATTTACTACATCCGGAATATCTAAAAACATTTCCATTATTGCAGAAGCAAAAAAGCTTACTGCATTTACTATTACTATTACTTTTATACCTAACAACCCATAAAGAACACCTGCTAGTATTGGTCCAACAAAGTTAACTATTGACCCAACTTGGTTAATTACTCCATTTGCTGAAGTTAGTTTATCTTCTTCTACTATTTGCGGTATTGAAGATGTTACTGCTGGACCATATAAAGTAGCACATACTGATAACATAAACATAACAGTTCCAACTATTAGTACGCTATCATTTCCTTTAAATAATATGAATGCATACACTCCTATTAATATCGAGCAAAATAAATCTAAATATACCATTATCTTTTTTCTATTTATCTTATCAGATAATCTACCTGCAATTGGTGCAAATAGAATATATGGTATTGTTGATATTGCTAATATATTAGCAAATGTAGCTGTACTACCTGTAAATGCTAATAAATATAGTGACATACTAAATCTTTGAATTGAATTTCCAAAAAGAGAAATAATCTGTCCTATAACTATTATTATAAAATTTTTATTTTTCATCTGTCCCCCTAAATAAGTCATATTCCATACATATTGGATATTGTCCATCTTCACTTACTGTAAGGTTGGCATCTATTCCATATATAGTTTTTAAATTTTCTTTATTAATTACGTCTATTGGTCTTCCTTGACAGATAATCTTTCCCTTTTTAAGACCAATAATATTATCTGCAAATCTACAAGCATTATTAAGTTCATGCAGAACTATAACTACTGTAATATTTTTTTCTTTATTAAGCTTTTGAAGCACTTCTAATACTTCAAGTTGATAAGACATATCAAGATAAGTTGTAGGTTCATCAAGCATTATTATTTCAGTTTCTTGAGCTAAAGTCATAGCAATCCAAGCTCTTTGTCTTTGCCCACCAGATAAGTTTTCAACTCCTCTATCAGCAAATTCACTAAGACCTGTTTCTTCTATTGCCCAATCAATAATTTCTTTATCATGGCTAGTAAGACCACCAATCATTTTTTGATGAGGAAATCTACCAAATGCAACAAGTTCTCTTACTGTAAGCCCATCTGGACAGACCGGCCCTTGTGGTAAAAAGGCAACTTCTTTTGCTATATTCTTTTCTTTTATCTTTTTTATATTTTTATTGTTAATGAAGATATCACCAGTCTTAGGCTTATTAATTCTTGCTATAGTCTTAAGTAAAGTTGATTTACCACATCCATTTGCTCCAATTATTATGCTTATTTTCCCCTTTGGTATAGATAAGCTCATATCTTCGATTATAGTATTATTTTCATATGCCACACTTAAGTTCTTTACACTAATAGCTTCCATAATTATTTCTCCTTCATCATTAAATAAATAAAATATGGTACTCCAAATATTGATACTGTTATTCCTACTGGAATTTCAATTGGAGAGAATAAATTTCTTGAAACTGCATCTGCAAGAAGAACTATAATAACACTTATCATTGCTGAAACTGTAATAAACTTCTTATGATAAGGTCCAACTAACTTTCTTGCAATATGAGGAGATATAAGTCCTAAGAATCCAATATTACCTGCAAATGCTGTTGCTGTTCCTGCTAATATAACTGCAAAAGTTAAAAATTTCTTTCTTTCCTTTTCTAAATTTAACCCTAATGATATAGCAAGTTCATCTGAAAGATTTAAAACATCTAACTTTTTATGATTTAATAAAACTACTATAAACATTAAAGCTACTATTGGAATTATTACCTTTGCATAGCTCCATCCAGCCCCCCAAAGACTTCCTGATGTCCAAACTAAAACTCTATTATAGTCTCCAACACCACCTCTAAAAGTGAAGAATGTTATAAATGCATTAAGTCCTGCATTTAATCCAATCCCAATTAATAAAAGTCTTTTAGGCTTTATTCCTTTTCTACTAGACATCATATATATTATGAATGCCGTAACTGCAGCCCCTATTATAGCCATAGCAGGTAGTACAAATATAGATAATTGTCCAAGCTCACTATAATATGCTCCAGTTGAATATGTAATAAATAATACTGCTGCCACAGCAGCTCCAGCATTTATACCTATTATTCCTGTATCTGCTAAATCATTTTTTGTTATAGTTTGAAGAATTGCTCCTGCTGTTGATAGTGCAATTGCTACAAACATTCCAACTAATAACCTTGGAAGTCTAATAGTTAATATTGCTGTATTTTGAAGTTTAGTTCCATTTCCTAAAAAAGTATTAATAACCTCTCCAGGTGAAACCTTATATGTACCCCAACATAATGTAACCATAAAGGAGATTATTAATAAAACAAGTAAAACTGATATAACTATTTTAAATTTTTTCTTATTCATTATC
Source organism: Clostridium cuniculi (assembly GCF_004353185.1). Classification (GTDB taxonomy): domain Bacteria; phylum Bacillota; class Clostridia; order Clostridiales; family Clostridiaceae; genus Clostridium; species Clostridium cuniculi. The sequence goes on from NZ_SMUS01000002.1 coordinate 135,081, forward strand.
CCCTCTCCTTTCTAGCTACTGATATAAAGAATGGTATTCCTATTAATGCTGTAAACACACCTATTGGTGTTTCATATGGATCAAATATCATTCTTGCTGCAATATCTGCAAAAGTTAAAAGAACTGCTCCAAGTAAAAATGAACATGGAATATTTCTTCTATAGTCTTCTCCTAATACTTTTCTAACTATTTGAGGAACAATAAGCCCCACAAAAGCTATATTTTTACCAACTGCAACTGCTGCTGCACACATTGGTATCATAACCATAAGAGTAATAAATCTTATTTTTTCTGGATTTTCTCCAAGTCCTATTGCAACATCATCACCTAAATTTAATATATTTATCTTTGGTGATAATAATATTGCTATAATAAGTCCTATAACTCCTACTATAAAGATTAATCTAAAATCTGCCCAACTCGCATTTCTAAATCCACCTGATACCCAAAATCCTATCATTTGAGATTGGTTTGATAAAAGCCCTATAACAGTAGTTAAAGAAATGAAAAATGTACTCATGGCTGTTCCAGCTAAAAGTATCTTTGCAATTGAATTATTATTTGCCTTTTTTGATATAAATCCTAGAACTATTATTCCAGTTATTAATGCTCCTATAAAAGAAGCTATCATTACATTTTGTGTAGTTATTCCTATTCCAGCTGCATAAAAAATCGCTATTACTAAAGTTGCTCCTTGGCTTATACCTAAGATAGATGGTTCAGCTATTGGATTTCTAGTAACACCTTGAATCATTGCTCCTGTTACTCCTAATACTCCACCTGTAAATAATACAGCAAGAGCCCTTGGAATACGTACATCTCTAACTAACATAAGTTCTAAAGTTTCACTATAGTTAAAGATACTATCCCAAATATCTGAAAAAGTAATATGGACTGACCCTAGCCTAATGGCTAAAGTCAATCCTCCTATTAAGAGTAACAAACTACAAATTACAAATATTATTGTACGTTTATTACTTTGTTTCATTTAACATGTCACCTATTTCATCTACTAATATTTCTCTTCCGATTGGACTGTATCCTTGGTTAAAGTATGGTGATGATTCTAATACTACTACATTACCATTTTTAACTGCAGGTAAGTTGTTCCAAATACTATTTGCTTCTAATTGAGCTAAGTCTTCATCTGTTGCAATTAAGAATATATAATCAGCTTGAATTGCTGCTAATCCTTCATAAGTTACAACTGGTAAACTAATATCTGTTTGTTCTGGCATTCCTTCTGGTTTAGCTAATCCCATATCACTATATAATACATCTCCGAATCCTGCACCATCAAAGATAAAGAATTGACCACCACTTGCTAAGAATGAAAGGTATGTTGTATCCTCACCGTATTCTGCCTTGATTTTATCTCCAGCTTCTTTTGCTTTAGCTTCATAATTAGCTATCCATTCATTAGCAACATCTTCTTTATTAAATACTTTTGCAAATGCTCTAACGTCATCTTTCCAGTTTAAAGCTTCTAATTGAATCATAACTGTTGGAGCTATTTCACTTAATTGGTCATACATCTTTTCTTGAACTGTTGATATAACTATTAAGTCTGGGTTTAAGTTCATAACTGCTTCAACATCCATAGTATCTTGCATGCTATATCCTAATATTTCTGCTCCACTTAATGTATCTTCTAAGTATGAAGGGAATTTAGTGTAATCATAAGCATCACTATTTGCAGTCCCTACAACCTTATATCCTAAAATTGATAAAATATCACTATTACCACTTAAATCTACTATTCTTTGAGGATCTGCCGGTATTTCTACTTCTCCTCTTACATCTGTAACTGTTATAGTATTTTCTGAAGTTTTATCTTCATTTGTCGCACCATTACTTGCACATCCAACAAACATCATAGCTGTCATACAAGTAGCTACTAAAGTTTTTAATATTTTCTTCTTCATTGTATACCTCCATATATATTTCATAAACTATTTTTATCTTTCTCGTTTCCTATGAGTTAATTGTATATGAGAGTCATTCTCATTTCAACAAGTGCACCTAATTTAATAATTTTATCACCCAATTTAATAATTAATTTCAACTTAGCACTTCTATTTAAATTAGTATTTCCATATCTTTTATAAATAATTATTTCATTTAAATCAAAAACACATGTGAAATTTAAATTTTCACATGTGCATTAATTATTTTTACTATAAATAATTTTTCCTTCTTCATCTATATGCTTTATCAAATTCTCGTTATTTATTCTCTCGTAATGGATAATATCAAAAAAGTATGGTAAAGGATAAATCTCATTTAAATAGTCATCCAATTTATATAGTATGGAGTTATCTATACTTTTCCCTACTATAGCCATATCTATATCTGATCCATTTTTATAGTTTCCCATTGCTCTACTACCAAATATTATTGCTTTCTCAATTTGAGGAAACATACTTAACGCCTTAAGTATGTATTCTATATCTCTATTAAGTAATCCACACATATTATAACTCCATTAATAATTTTTCATGCATTTTTTCTAGTTCTGGAAGATAAAGCTTTATTATTTCTTGAGTCATTTTATTGGCTAATTCTTCATCATATGTATGAGTAGTTAAATTTCTATTTGATAAAGCATCTATCCATACATGTCCATTTTCAATTATACCAACTTGAAATGCTTGTTTTATAGTTTCTCTTGGACTCTTTACAATATATCCTTCTGCTTCTAAATAATCTTTTAATACCTTCCATCCAAGCTCAAAAGTCATTTCAAAAAATTGAATTATACCTGCCTTCTCCAATTCTGTTACTATTGGTCCATCAGAATATTTTTTTAACAATTTATATGATTTATCAAAATTTTCAAACCTTTGTTTCCAACGTATTTCTTTAAGATTCTCCACTTTTTCATCTCCTTATAATATGTTCTCTTATAATTATATCCCATATATTTTTATTTTAACATTAATTATTTTTATGTTATATTATTTATTAATCTAATTTAATAAGTATTGAGGTAGATTATGATTGCTAAAACAACAAAGGAATTTCAAAATGAAGTTTTAAATAATATGACTTTTACTCCTTTTAAAACAGAAAATTATACAATTTATAAAAATGAAAATAGACCTGAACTTGGATATTTTATTAAATATAGTAGAGAAGGATATTATGATTTTGGAATTGGCGATTATACTATTCCTGCAGATTTCTCTATATCCTTTGAGCATCATGAACATCTAATTAGATTTGGTACTGTCTATACAGGAGAAACACAATTTGAAATTGAGGATAATCCGGTTTCTTCCTTTAGTCCCTCTTCTTTTTTTGTAGCTGAAAAAGGAATAAAAGGAAAGCAAACTTGGAAGAAAGGACAGCACTTTCATGGCGCTGAAATAACAATTTACAAAAAATACTTTGATGAAATAATAGGACCTAATTTTCCCAAAACTATAGATTTTGATAATTTTATTAGTAACTATACTTATAGATATTTACCCCTTGAAATATCTTCTATTATTCAAGGATTAAGAAGTATGTCCGAAGTTGATAAAATAACTCCTATATATCTAGAAAGCAAGATATTGGAGTGTATTGCCTTACTTTATAATGAAATATACTCTTCTCCAGAAAATGTTTTTACTAACCAATTAAATTATGGAGAAATTAAAATAGGAAAAGATAGATATGTTACTTTAACTGCAGCTGATGCTAATGCAATACAAAAAGCTCATGATATATTAACAGAGGAAGCTTGTAACCCTCCTACCATAAAAAGCTTAAGCAAAATGGTATTTTTAAATGAACAAAAATTAAAAGCTGGTTTTTCTGCAAAATATCATATGTCCATTAGTGAATATACTAACTCTATTAGAATGACAATGGCTGAAAATTTATTATCTACTACTGAATTAAGTATTGATGAAATTTCTAAAAAGCTTGGATATAATTATAGTAGTAACTTTGTAAAGATGTTCAAAAAAACTCACGGGAAAACACCCTTAGCCTTTAGAAAATTTAAAGTTTGACATACTTCTTTCAAATTTTCTTTGTGAAATTAATTATTTTTGCAACATATTCCTCAATCTCCATTTAATATATTAATTTCCTAATACAAAATTAGTATAATTAAATAAAACACTATGGAGGTAGAATATGAGTGATATACGAGTAATAATAATGGATGTTGATGGTACATTAACTAATGGAAAAAAAGAAATAACTAAAAAAACTAAAAATGCTTTAATTAAAGCACAAGAACTAGGAGTAACTTTAATATTGGCCTCTGGAAGACCTACTTCTGGATTAATGGATTTTGCTAGAGAGTTAGATATGGATAAACATGATGGCCTTCTAGTATCCTTTAATGGTTCCAAAGTTGTACATTGTCAAACAAATGAAGTCTTATTTAATGAAACTATGACTATTGAAGAAGGACAAGCAGTTCTTGAACACATGAAAAAGTTTAATGTTAAACCAATGATTGATAAAGGAAACTATATGTATGTAAATAATGTTTTTGATAATGAAATACTAGTAAATGGTGAACCTTTTAATATAATTCAATATGAATCTCGTGGTGGTAAATTTAAATTATGTGAAAAGGATGATTTAGCCGCTTTTGCTGATTACCATTTAAATAAAATTTTAACTGCTGGTGATCCTGATTATTTACAAGAAAATTATAAAAACATGATGGAGCCTTTTAAAGATAAATTAAGTTGCATGTTTACAGCACCTTTTTACTTTGAGTTTACTGCAAAAGGTATAGATAAAGCTAAGGCTTTAGATACAGTTTTATCTCCTATGGGCTTTAAAAGAGAAGAAATGATTGCTTTTGGAGATGGTCATAATGATGCATCAATGATTAAATATGCAGGTATTGGTGTAGCAATGGAAAATGCTGTAGATGATTTAAAAGCTATAGCTAATGAAGTTACCTTATCTAATGAAGAAGATGGTATTGCCTATACACTAAGTAAATATATAAAAGAAATAGAATTTTAGTGAAATATTAAAATTACATAATGAAATATTATATAATGTTCATGAGGTGATCTTCATGAACATTTTTAGCAAATTAAACAAACTTACTAACTTAACTGAAAATGAAAAAATATTAGTTAAATATATGCAGGATAATCCCGAGACCTTTGTTAAAATGAGTGCTTCTGAAATTAGTGAAGCTTGTTTTATTTCAACATCTACAATTTATAGATTATGTCAAAAACTTGACTTATCAGGATTATCAGAATTAAAAGTACAAGCTTCTTCATCAATTAATGAATATTTAATAGAAAGTAGTTCACTAGACTATAATTATCCCTTTAAACAAAATGAAACAGAACATGAAATTGTACTTAAAATGAAGGAGCTATATGATCAAACTATTGTATCATCTTTAAACCTAATTTCTCTGGAGCAGTTAAGACTAATAGCTACTGAACTTAAAAAAGCAAAATATATAGATTTTTATACTTCTGCAGGTAATATTTATTTTGCAGAAAACTTTAAGTTTCAAATGCAAGAAATAGGAACCTTTGTTAATGTACCCATAGAAGAATATACTCAGCTATTAACAGCATCTACTAGTGACGAAAACCATATTGCAATAATAATGTCCTTTGAAGGCAGAGGTGTAATAGTTAAAAATTTAGCTGATATATTAAAAAAGAATAAAACAAAAATAATATTAATCTCTTCTACAAATGAAAATCCTATTACTAAATATGCCGATTATCAATTATATCTAAGTTCAAATGAAAATCACTATAATAAAATTTCATCTTTTTCAACAAGGTTATCCTTATTATATGTACTAGATTGTATGTATACTGAATTTTTCAAATTGGACTATGAAAGGAATGTACAATACAAACTTAATACCTATAGAAAACTCTCTAATAATTTATAGATATTATTAGAGAGTTTTTTTATAAGAAATCTGTAACTCTTTTGTAACAATTTCCCCAGAAAATTACCTTATAATCTTATTAATAGTAATAATTGCGAGGAAAATACAATGAAAAGAAAAATACTAACTATACTCACCTTAACAATGTCATTTTATATTATATTTTCATTTATTATAGGTATGTTAAGTGGAATTTTTAAAAGCAAAACTCCATCTCAAAAAGATTTTTTAGTTCAATTAGAAAATAAATCTTTAGATGATTTGCAAGATAAAATTGATACTTATCAAAATAATATTTTAAATGCAAATAATGATAGCTCAGAAAATGAAGACATCAATTATGCTAAATACTACGAAAACACTATTTTTATGGGTGATTCCATAACTGAAGCATTATCTGAATTTGGTATTTTAGATAGCTATAACGTAATTGCTAATAAAGGTGATACTGTAATAAAAGCTTCACAAAGTATAGACAAGCTTCAAGGTATTAATCCTAAAAATTTAGTTTTATTATATGGAATGAATGATGTTATCGCTTTTGATAGTAATTCATCTGAAGAAAGCTCTAATGCATTTAAAGAGAAGTATATTGAACTTATTAATTCAATTAAAGCAGTACTACCAAAAACAAATATTTATTTAATATCACCACTTCCTGTAATGAATAATGCAGTTAATACAAATTATAGATTAACTAATGAAAATTTAAATGAATTTAGATTAAAGGTTGCTGAAGTTTCCACTGCTACAGGTAGTACTTATATAGATTTAGCAAGCGTAATAACTGAAAAAGATTATCTGCATGAACAAGATGGAATTCACTATAAATATGATTTCTATACGATATGGCTAGATCTTCTAAAAAATTACATACAGTAAAATATAAATTTCATATATAACAAACTTGATTCTAAATATCAATCTTGTTATATACTTTAAACTTTTATAATTGATTATATTATTAAATTTATAGTGAGGACTATATGATACATAAATATACAAAAATAAAACTTAATAAGCAAAAAAAATATACCATTTATTATTTAATTGAAATAGTTATAATTATATCTTTATTCATAGGTTTATATCCTATATTGAGCATTAAAAGTGCTGATATGACTGCAATAAAAAGTGATTTAGAAAAAAATTTAGACTTAGAGTCTGTAAATATTGGAAATGAAAAAACATTAAAAAATATATACTATATCAATGTAAATTCTATTGAAAATTTTGTATCCTATGCACCTAAAAGTAATATGGATGTTGAAGAAATACTAATCTTAAAATTAAAAAAAAATGAAAATATGTCTGAAATAAAAGCAAAAGTTAATAAGAGGCTAGAAAAACAAAGAGAAAGTTTTAAAAACTATAGTCCAGAAAAATATAAAATTATTGAAGACGCTATATTAGAAGAAGAAGGTCAATATTTAATATTTATTATTTCTGAGAATTCTTCATCTATATACAAAATAATTAAAGACAACTTTAAATAAAGGAATAATTGGAGTGAATAACTATGGTTTTTAGCAGCTTAATTTTTATATTTATATTTTTACCACTAGTTTTAGTAAGTTATTATATTGCCCCTAGAAGATTAAGAAATACTGTTATCCTTTTAGCTAGTTTACTATTCTATGCTTGGGGAGAACCTACATATATTATACTTATTATTATATCAATACTTATAAACTACTTAGGCGCTTTACTAATTAGAGTACATATTAAAAATAAGGATAAATCTAAATTTATTTTTATAACACTACTTCTTATAGATATAAGCATATTATTTTTCTTTAAATATTATGGATTTGCTATAGAATGTTTAGGTTCTATTATTGGTTTAGACTTAAAGGTTAAATCTATTTCTCTACCTCTTGGAATATCATTTTATACTTTCCAACAAATATCTTATATAGCTGATATTTATATGCAGAAAGTAAAACCTGAAAGAAACTTAATAGACTTTGCAACTTATATTACAATGTTTCCACAACTTATTGCAGGTCCAATTGTTAAATATGACGATATACATAAACAACTTGCTAATAGAAAGGAAAGTATAGATAAATTTGGAGAAGGAGTTCAACGCTTCATTATAGGTTTAGGAAAAAAAGTAATACTGGCTAATAATATAGGACTAATTTGGACACAAGTAAAAGAAGTAAATTTAAATGATTTATCTGTTGTATTAGCTTGGATAGGTATAATTGCTTTTACTCTTCAAATCTATTTTGATTTTAGTGGATATTCAGATATGGCAATAGGCCTTGCTAAAATGTTTGGCTTTGATTTTTTAGAAAATTTTGATTATCCATATATATCAAAAAGTATAACTGAGTTTTGGAGAAGATGGCATATGTCCTTAGGTGGATGGTTTAGAGAATATATCTATATCCCCTTAGGAGGAAATAAGAAAGGTACACTTATTCAAGTTAGAAATTTATTTATTGTATGGTTTACTACAGGCTTATGGCATGGAGCCAGTACTAACTTTGTAGTTTGGGGATTATACTTTGGAGTAGTTCTATTTATAGAAAAAATATACTTAAAGGATTTACTTAAAAAAATTCCTTCTATATTTTCACATATATATACATTAATAATTGTAATGATAGGTTGGGTTATCTTTGATATGAATACACTTACTGATTCAGGTCATTATATCAAAATAATGTTTGGATTTAGTAATAATATTTTTATTGATAATCTAGCTAAATATATATTAACTAATAATTTTATTATTCTATTGATAGGATTAATTTGCAGTACAAAACTAATTAAAATTTATATGAATAAAATTAAATCTACCTTTAGAGAAAATGATGTATTTTTAATAACAGCAATTAATTTATTAATTCTAATAATTTCTACTGCTTATTTAGTAGGCGCAAGCTATAATCCATTCTTATACTTTAGATTCTAAGGAGGTGTTTTTATGGAAAATCAAAAAAAAGAATATAAACCTAAAATAAATAAACTAAGCAAAAGAAAGGTTAGAATTTATAACAGAGCTCTAAACAGACTTATGACTCTCATGTTTATAACCTTTATCGTAATTGTAATACTTCTTAATATTTTAAAGACTGATAAACCATTCTCTGAAGAAGAAAATAGAACCCTAGCTACGATGCCTAAATTTACAATAAAAAGCTTTCTAAGTGGAGATTTTACTGAGGAGTACACAGAATATGTAGAAGATAATTTTGCCGGTAAGAAGGGCTTTGTAAGTATCAAAACTAACTTGGAAAAGCTATCTGGCAAAACTGAAATTAACTCTATCTTTATAGGAGAAGATGAACAGTTATTTGAAAAGTTTAAAGAGGGCTCAGAAGAAGAAACTTCTGCTAAAATCGCTGCCATAAACTCTTTTTCTGATAAATATAACAACTTAAATATAAGTTTTATGCTAACACCTACAGCAACTAAAGTTCTTGAAGATAATTTGCCTAAATATGCTCCTAATGATGATGAATTATCTTATATAAATACTGTTTTTTCTGGATTAAATGATAATGTTAAAACTATAAACCCATATGAGGCTTTAAGTGAAAATAAGAATGAGTACATATTTTACAAAACAGATCATCACTGGACAAGTAAGGGAGCTTATATTGCTTATACAGTAATGTGTGAAAAATTAGGTTTAACCCCAACCCCTATTGATAACTTTAAAATTATTACTGTTACTGATTCATTCTATGGAAGTTTATCCTCTAAAATAGGTATACAAGGCAAAAAATCAGATAGTATTGATGTGTATATTCCTAAAGAATCAGATTTTATTGTGAATTATGTAAATGAGCAAAAGAAAAGTACAAGTCTCTTTGATAGTACATATTTAGATAAAAAAGATAAATATAGTATATTTACTGGTGGAAATCATCCTTTAATTAATATAAAGACCTTAGGTGATCCAAATAAGAAATTATTAGTTATAAAAGACTCCTATGCAAATTGTTTCTTACCATTTTTAACATCTCATTATGGTGAAATCAATGTAGTTGATTTAAGATATTTTTATGATGACTTAGATAAACTAATTGAAAATAAAGAAATAACAGATGTGTTGTTTTTATATAATGCTAATACCTTTAACAGTGATGATTCTATATTAAATATTGGAGCTTAACCAAATTAAACAAGGAGTTAGCTATAAAAATTGATAAAAATACTGAATGTTAGATAGTAGATAATTGTGTAATTATCTACTATCACAGTATTGTATTACTATAATTTATAGATAGTAATTCTATATGTCACATATATTATTTTTTAGCCATTCCATTTTCTAATATTTTCTCTATTTTTACTACGTACATGATCTGATAATCTTTATCTTTATACCATTAATCAATAAATTCCTTTTCTATAAAGCATTCTTCCTTTAATTCTTTTGCGTAAAGCTTATGATAAAGCTACATCTAGAACCATCATAACTACAAAACCTATAGCAAATCCTATTGTTCCTATATCTGAATGTTCTCCACTTGATGATTCTGGAATTAACTCTTCAACAACTACATAAATCATTGCTCCTGCTGCAAATGAAAGAAGATATGGCATTATTGGCGTTAAAGCTGTAGAAAATAAAATTGTTAAAATTGCACCTATTGGTTCAACAACTCCTGATAAAAATCCATATGAAAATGCTTTTCCCTTACTTATTCCCTCACCTACTAATGGCATTGATATTATAGCTCCCTCAGGGAAATTTTGAATAGCAATTCCTATTGATAGTGCAAATGCTCCAGCAATAGTTATTACATTTTCTGAATTCATAGCTCCAGCAAAAACAATTCCTACTGCCATTCCCTCTGGTATATTATGCAATACTACAGCTAGTACAAGCATTGTTGTTTTCTTAATACCTTCACTTTTTAATCCCTCAGGTTTATCATTATCTAAATGAAGGTGTGGAATTATTTTATCTAAAATAAGCATAAAAGCTATCCCTACTAATACCCCAATTGCTGCCGGTAGAAAAGCAAGCTTACCCATTCCATCACTCATATCAATAGCTGGTATAATTAATGACCATACAGATGCTGCAATCATTACACCTGACGCAAATCCAAGTAACCCCTTATTAACTAACTGATTCATTTCTTTCTTCATTATAAAAACACAAGCAGCACCTAATGTAGTTCCTAGAAGAGGAATTAATATTCCAATTAATATATTCATAACCTTCCCCCTTTTATTAAATTTTTATATTTATATCTTAACTCATTTGATAATCGTTATCAATTATAGGTTTTGATTTTTTTTATAGATATATCTATACATTATAATAAAATTACTACTTAAATATAACTATTCTAAGTAATAACTCCTTTCTTAATTATAATCAAATATCAAAAAAGGTTGTAGTTTAAACTACAACCTATAACAATCTAAAATTATCTTCTATTTTGTTCTTTTTTAGCCCTTCTACAAGCTGCACATCTTGTTGGCTCATTTTCGAATCCTTTTTCTTTATAGAATTCTTGCTCTCCTACTGAAAAAACAAACTAATACTTTTAAATTATTACTTTTATATTATAAATTTAAAACACTATAAAATATTTTTTAGATCTAATACTAAATACCACTAAGATCACTATTAGATATGAATATAGAAAATTATGCAAACTGACTATAATACAGTTTAGCATAAGCTCCTTGTTTTTCCAAAAGTTCATAATGATTTCCTTGCTCTATAATATTCCCATCTTGCATAAACAGGATATTATCAGCATCACGAATTGTAGATAAACGATGGGCAATAACAAAACTTGTACGTCCTTTCATTAGACTTTGCATTGCTTTACCAATTTCTGCTTCTGTACGAGTATCCACACTAGATGTGGCTTCATCTAAAATCAAAATAGGTGGATCACATAAAAATACACGTGCAATAGTCAAAAGCTGACGCTGACCAACTGATAGGTTAGACCCCTCATTATCTAACATTGTATCATACCCATGTGGCATTGTACGAATAAAATAGTCCACTTTTGCCGCTTTAGCCGCAGCTATAATTTCTTCACGTGTAGCATCAGGTTTACTATATGCAATATTTTCGGCAACAGTTCCTCCAAATAACCATGTATCCTGTAATACCATACCAAAATTTTTACGCAAACCATTTCTAGTCATATCAACAGAAGATATACCATCTATTAAAATTTTCCCACTATTAACCTCATAAAACCTCATTAATAGGTTTATTAAAGTTGTTTTACCTGCTCCCGTACTTCCGACTACTGCTATTTTTTGTCCAGGTTGCACTGTAAAACTAATATCTCTCATCAAGAGTTTAGAATCATTATATCCAAAGCTTACATGTTCAAAAGAAATTTCCCCCTTTGCACGTTCTAACATTATTGGATTTAATGTATCTGGAATTTCTTCTTCACTATCCAAAATCTGAAAAGTACGCTCTGCTGATGCTAAGGCAGATTGCAAAGTGTTAATCATGTAAGAGGCCTGAGTTAGAGGTTCGGAAGCTTGATTAACATATTGGAAAAATGCTTGTACGACACCTATTGTCATAGTTCCATTTAACATTGCATTTCCTGCAATAACTGCAATTACTGCCTGTCCTAAACGGTTAATTAAACGAATAAGCGGATTCATGCAGTTTGTTAAAAAATCAGCCTTTTGTGTAGCTTTTCTATTAATTTCAGTATATTTGAATACTTGCTCCATGCTTTCATCTTCATGATTATATGCCTTAATTATATTTCTCCCAGTATAATATTCCTCAACAATCCCTGTTAATTCTCCAAGAGTTTCCTGTCTCGAAGCTGCATATTCTAAATTTTTCTTAGCTACAACTTTTGTAATAATTATGCTGATTATCATAAATATAAGAAATATACAAGTTAAAATAACATTATAATATAGCATAACTGCAAGTGATCCAATAACTATCCCAATAGCAACCACTAACTTTAAAAGTCCTGTTTGTAATGTTTCTGTAATCTTATCTAAGTCATTTGTTACTTTGCTTAAAATTTCTCCTGGTTTATTCTGATCAAAAAATCTAAATGGCAATAAATTTAATTTCACAGCAATTTGTCGACGTAAAGATAATGTTAATGTATCAGCCACACTAGCCATTAAAAATGATTGTATATAGTAGAAAAACCATGTAAAAAGATATTGTATTGATAGAATCGTTAAATCCTTTCCTACATTATCCCAGGTAATAGAAAATACTATTTCTTGTGCTTTAGCAGCTTTAATACTCTGCCATAATTTATCAATAACCACAGCACTTCTAAATGGTGTCCAGATACTTAAAATTATATAAATACAAATAGAAATTCCTACTATAGTAAGACGAATACGTTGATTCTTCAATTGATGAAATAACCTCAGTATTGTATCTTTCGTATTTTGTGAAGAATCATAGATTAACTTTTGATTTGTTTTTACTCTATTTTTTTTCATACTTCTTTAACCTCCTTTGTTTGAGAATTTACTATTTCCTTATAAACTTTACAGCTTTCCATTAATTCTTCATGTGTACCTAACCCAACCATTTTCCCTTCATTTAGCACAACGATTTGATTTGCGTTTCGGATGGTACTAACTCGTTGTGCTATAATCAATACAGCCGAATCTTTTGTTTCTGATTCTAATGCTTTTCGCAGTGATGCATCTGTTTTGAAGTCAAGAGCAGAAAAACTATCATCAAAAATATATAATTCTGGTTTTTTAACTAAAGCACGTGCAATTGATAACCGCTGTCTCTGTCCACCAGAGAAGTTCACTCCTCCTTGTGCTACATATGCTTCTATTCCTTCTGGTAATGAATTTACAAAATCACTAGCTTGTGCAATTTCTAATGCGTGTTTCAGTTCAGACTCCGTAGCATCAGGATTTCCATAACATAAATTTTCAGCTATTGTACCAGAAAATAACCATGCTTTTTGTTGTATATATGATATATGCTCTCTTAAAGAATGCTGTGTCATTTGTCTAATATCTTTATTGTTTAAATACACAGTTCCTTCTGTTACATCATGAAATCTTAGAATCAATGAAGCCACTGTTGATTTTCCACTACCAGTACCTCCAATAATCGCGGTAGTTTCTCCACGTCTACATGTAAAATTTAGATTGCTTAAAGTATCTTCTTCTGCATCAGCAAAACGGAAATATACATTATTAAATTTTAATACCTCATCATCATTCTCTAAATTAATATCTTTATCTTCTGATACAAGGTCAATTATTTCTGGAGAATGATCCAATACAGCCTGTACACGATGACAACATTCAAGAGCTCTAGGTAAAGTTAAAATTACCATTTGTGCCATCATCAAATAAAATAATGCCAGTAATGCATATTCGATTAATGCAGTAATATCACCAAGTTGGAAATACCCAGTAGCAATACGTCCTCCACTAAACCAATAAATCAAAACAACAAAAACATTAATTGAAAAAAATGAAAGACCATCTAAATTGGCAAACATTCTATTTGCTTTTATAGAAGTATTAGCATAATCGGTAAATGCTATATCTAAACGCTTTTGCTCACTGGCTTGCTTATTAAATGCACGAACAACTCTTACGCCTGTTATATTTTCAATCAAAACAGTACTCATACGATCAAGTAGTTTTTGTAGGCGTCTAAAAACTGGAGATGCAATACGCATTATGCAAAAAGCAACAAGCATTACAATAATTAATACTGCTATCAACATAAAACCTACCACTACATCTAATCTAAAGGATAAAGTACATGAAATTATGAATATAGCAGGTACAGGTAAAACCATTTGAATAAAACTCATAAAAGCAAATTGAATATTGGTTATATCAGAAATTGTTCTGGTTGTAATAGAAGCTGTACCAAATTGCTTAAAATCATACATTGACAGTTTAAGTGATTTTTCATAAATAGCATCTCTTAAATCTTTTCCTATTTTTGAAGAAAGTAATGAACATGTATACCCTCCAAGAATAGCTCCTACCCCCGAAATAATAGAAGCTATTACTATTTGCCCACCAGTTGCTAATAGATCATTTAATGTGCTTTTAGAAGTTCCTTCATTCATCATTTCAGCTACTAATGTGGGAATATATAAAGCCCCAGCCACATCTAAAATTATTAATAATATAGTAATAACAAATAATTTCCAGTGTGGCTTTAAAAAACGTAATATTAATTTCATTAAAATTCCTCCTTTTTAAATAAAAAAATGCGCTCAGTTATTTTAAATAACCGAGCGCACTCGACATCTTATCGACATTGCAATTACGATTGCAAGTCCTCCGATGAACTATTCTTACTATTTTGATATTCCTCTAATGATTCTTTCATTAAGGTTTTGTATTTGCGAATTAGCCTTGTAAGTTGGACTCTTTCTTCTTCCTTCATCATATGCCAAACCTTCTCTTCTAATCCATGCATATTTCCAACATACTTCTCTACAAATTTAACCCCATCTTTTGTTAGATAAGCCTTTTTTACACGAAGATTATTTTCAACACTCTCTAGACGTATTAAATCTTTTTTAATTAGTTGTCTAAATGCTGAATTAACTGTTTGACGACTAAGGCAAAGACTTTCACTAATATCATGTTGAGTTGCAACTCCCTCATATATCATCAACAATGCCCAGTATTCTGTATTAGATAATCCGCAAATTTTAGAAAAGCTATCATAAACCCTTTCTAAATCTTTGTAAGTTTCACGAAAAGATTTTAGAGTACTATCATCCGAATGACTATAGTTCATTGCTCACCTCCAATTGTCCGAAATCATATTGTATTAAAACGGACAATTTATAGTATATATTCTACACCATAAATTGTCAATATTTTTTTTTGAGTTAATATAACTTTTATTCAAATTATTACCACAGTATTTCTTTTACTTATCCAAATGATTAAAGCTATTTTTTTAATTTATTTATGATACAGTTAATTTTTTATTATTATATTTATGGTAAATATACTGTTATTCTTGTACCTATTTCTTTTCTACTTACAACACTAAAATATCCATTATGATTATCAATAATCCATTTAGCTATAGATAATCCAAGACCTGTACCACCATTCTTTCTAACTCTTGCCGTATCAGCTCTAAAGAAACGTTCAAATATATGTGGTATATCTTCCGTATCCATTCCTATTCCATTATCCTGTACAGAAAAATAAGGTTCCCCCTTATTATTTCTTCCTGTCCTAAGTACTATATTTCCTCCTGATTCTGTATATTTAGATGCATTTTCAACTAATATCCTAGCAGTTTGTTTAAGAAGTCCCACATCTCCATAAACATTAACCTCTTCTAAATTAATATAACTATATACATGTTTATCATCTATCATTTTAGATTCTTCTACAACCTCCTTAATCATATTACTTAAAGAAAACTCTTCAATAGTAAGCTGTGTTTTACCATTAATTCCCCTTGCTAAAAATAACAACTGTTCAACTAAATTTTTCATATTTTCTGATTCAGACTTTATAGCTGTAATAGATTCATCTAATACACTTTCATCACTTTTTCCCCATCTATCAAGCATATTTGCATAACCTTGAATTACCGAAATAGGAGTTCTAAGTTCATGTGAAGCATCTGATACAAATCTTGCTTGCTGTCTATAAGAATCCCTCATTCTATCTAGCAATTTATTAATAGCATCTTCTAATCCCTTAAACTCACTATCTCCAATATGAATTCTTTCATCAGAAGCAACTGGGCTAATTTTTGATATAGCATCTTCTAAACTATGAAATTTTTCTTCATCAAATACCATATTACTAAGTCTCTCTGCTGTTTCCGCTATTTCATTAAGAGGCTTTAATATTTTTCTTACTCTTGCTGTTCCAAATATTATTTCTTCTAATAAAAATATACCTTCTACCATTCCAATTATTATTATTATTTTTCTTAAATTATATAAAAAATAACTAGCTGCCTTAACCATAGTTTTTCCATCATCCCATATTACTGTATAAGTTGCTGTTTCTATTGGATAAAATTTAATTGCTCTTTCAGCATTATTTACTAGTTCTCCATAAAAGCTCTTTTCAGATTCAATACACCATAGTCCTATTAAAATTGCCATTAAAATTGCATCAATTATGAGAAATTTAAAAAATAAATCTCTTACCTTTATGGCATTAAGCTTTATTGCAATAGATGTAACATTCTTTGTTTTTCTTCTCTTATTCATCTTTTATTACGTATCCTACACCACGAACTGTAGTAATTACCTTAATATTAAATCTATCATCAATCTTTGCTCTTAAGTATCTTATATAAACATCTATTACATTTGTTTCCCCAACATAATCATAACCACATACCTTTTCCATAAGTACATCTCTAGTTAATACTATATTTTTATTTTCCATTAATATTTTTAAAAGCATAAATTCTCTATTAGTTAATTCAATTTCTGTATTATCATAAAGCACTTTATGCCTTAATTTATCTAGAGATAATAAACCACACTTTAATGTATCTTCACTCTTTTTTACAGTAACTATTCTCTTTTTTAGAGCATTTCTTACTCTTGCAAGTAACTCTTCAATTGCAAAAGGTTTTGTTATATAATCATCTGCACCGGCATCAAGACCTGATACCTTATCCATAACAGCATCTCTTGCAGTTAGCATTATTACTGGTATATCAGAAGTTTTTCTAAGCCTTCTTAATACTTCAAGACCATTAAGTTCTGGTAACATTACATCTAAAAGAGCTAAATCTACCTCACCCTTTTCAGCAATTTCAAGACCTTCTCTACCATTATTAACTTTTAATACTTTATATCCTTCATGAACTAACTCTAGCTCTATAAATCTTGCTATTTTTTCTTCATCTTCAACTATTAAAATCTTAACCATTACTTTCCTCCAACTTTCCCTTTTCCTTTAATCTTCTGCACTTCTTTTGATATTTTAATTAATATCTCATTAATTTTATCTGTATTAATCTTTTTAGATTCTATAGAAAATTCTATATCTAAAAATAATCCAATAACAACAAGAGGTATTAGTAGCCAAAATCCGAATATTAAAAGAACAATAACTACTGTAAGTGGAAATTTTAAAAAGAAATCATTTTTGCCTTTTATTTCTATAAAAATATTGTTGCAGGTATCTATAGCCTTACATATAACCTCAAAAATCCCTTCAAAGGTATTATTAGATTTATAATTACTATTTTTTTTAACTTCCTCAAAGTTATATTCTGTATTTTCTTCTTCATAACTTTCCTTATATTCATTAGTATAAAATATACTAACAGAAGGACCCTTTACCTTTCCTTGCTTCTCCAAATCTAAAATAGCATCAAGTATATCCCAATTATTTATTTCTAATACTCTTTTTGCATCTTCATATGTTATTCCTGTCTTTTCCCTTAACTTTTCTACAAGCTTAAGCTTATCCACAAATTTTCCTCCAGCCTTTACTTTATAATAATTCATCTTAAATTTATCCTTATTTATTAAATTATACCATCCGGTAAAATATTTCTAAAGATTTCATAAAAAGAAAAAGACCTTGAGTTATCTTCAAAGCCTATTTCTTATAATATTCTACTTTCCTTCATATCCTTTTTTAAAATCTTTTTTTATAGTATCTGCTGATTCTGATACCTTTTCAAAAACATCATTTACTCCATCATAATTCATATTAGGTCCTTCAATTGAATACTTATACCCACAGAATAAACCTATTATTAATAATACTACAGTTGGTGGCATAAAGAATAATAATAAAAGTATTGATATTGTTAAAGATATTCTTATTGGTTTTTCATTATCTTTTTTAATTTCAAAATAATTCTTGTTTCCCTTAGCTATAATTTTTCCTAAACCTTTAAATATTCTTCCAATAACTTCTCCAATTCCACCATAGCTTTCGTGGTTTTTTTTAGTGTTGTCATCTTTCTTTTGATCCTCTTCTTTTACTTCAATAATAGTAGTAGTATCATTATTTTCTACTTTTCCACTTCTCTCTAAATATATTATTGAATCTAAAAGATCCCAATTACATCTCTCTAATACTTCTTGTGCTTCTTCATAAGTTACATGAGCCTTTTCCATTAATTTTTTAATCATTTCATTTCTTTCCATTTATATAACCTCCCTAAATTTGCTTTCCTCATTTACTATGGTTATATAATACGTTTAATAAATTAATCTAAAATATAAGAAAGATTAAAATTAGATTAAAATTAACTGTAAGTAATATCATAATAATAGTTGATTTATGAAATATTGTTGTATTTGTAAAATAAAGTATTATAATTTAATTGTATTATTTATACAATTATATAATAAGGAGGGATATACATATGAAAAAAATAGCAGTTTTGTTTCCCATAATTTCTGGTGGATTATGGGGTTCTGCAGGAATATTCATTAGAAAATTAAGTGACTTTGGTTTAAATAGTTATACTATAATTTCTTCAAGAGTCTTAATTGCCTTAATTATTCTATTTATTGGAATTCTAATATTAGATAAATCATTACTAAAAATAAAATTAAAGGATGCATGGGTCTTCATGGCATCTGGTATCTTGGGTATGCTAGGACTAAATTTTTGCTATAATGAATCAGTAAACCACTTATCATTATCATTAGCAGCAGTATTACTTAGTCTTTCTCCAATATTCGTAATATTTATAGCAGCAATACTTTTTAAAGAAAAAATTACTCTACGTAAAATAAGTTGTATGCTATTAGCAATTTTAGGCTGCGTACTTGCTAGTGGTCTTTTAGAAAATAATAGTGGAATGAAATTATCTGCAATTGGAATTTTAATAGGATTACTTTCTGCATTCTTTTATGCTCTATATAGCGTAGTATCTAAAATTGCAATGGGTAAGGGATATGAAGCACTTACTATTACATTCTATAGCTTACTAACTCTTGAAATTGTTTTATTACCATTTACAGATTGGAATATACTTAAGGATTTTGTAATCTCAGCACCAGTAAATAATTCTATATTTATGTTATTACATTCAGTATTCACATCTGTATTACCATATGTACTTTATACAGTATCTTTAAGTTACATAGAAGCTGGAAAGACATCTATCCTAGCTGCAGGTGGTGAACCCATATCTGCTATGCTTTTAGGAATGTTATTCTTTTCAGAAGTTCCTACTATATTATCTTTAATAGGCTTAATATTAACTATTGTTGCTTTATCACTACTATGTATGCCATCAAAAAATCAAGTAGATGAATTAACTATGGCTAATTAAAAATATGTGTTTAACTCAATAAGAACACATTTTCAATTATTATGAAATCATAAATATAATAAAACCCAGCTGATTCCTCAACTGGGTTTTCTACATTTCATATTTTATTATAGAGCGCCAATTCTCTTAAGTGTATCAGTGATATGTCTACCTTCTTCAACACCTTCAATAATTCTTCTAGCTCTAACACTATCACCAATGTTAACAACTTCTACATTAGTTTCAGCAAAGTTTTCTTGTAATTGTGCCATTAATGGAGAATATGCTCTCATTCCTAAACATACAAATCCATAATCAAAGTTAATTTCTTCATCTACACCATCTTTATTAACTATAAAGCTGCTATCTTTTATTTCTAATAATGAAGTTTCAACTCTTACATCTACTTCCTTCTTCTTAAGCATAGTCATAAAGTCAAGCTTAGTTATTACGTCCATTCCATTTCCTACAGCTGGCATTCTTTCAACTATAGTAACTTGAGCACCCTTGTGAGCAAAGTATTCAACTACATCTAGTCCAACTGCTCCTCCACCGATAACTCCTATTTTCTTTCCTTCTAAGTCCATTCCATTGAACTTTTCAATATTGCTTATTAATCCAAATATTGATAATACTTTTGAATCTTCTTTATCAACTCTATCATGTAATCCTGTAATTGGAGGTAAAAGAGGAGTTGATCCTGTAGCATTAACAACTACATCTGGTTTTAAATTTTCTATTGCTTCTATTGTAGCAGTAGTATTTGTAAATATATAAAGATTTCTTAATTTCTTAGCTCTATTAATTAAGTAATCTGGGAAATCATTAATTCTATCTTTAGCTGGTAATTTAGCTATTTCTCTAGCTAATCCACCTAAGTAAGGCTTAGCTTCAAATAAGAAAGTTGTACATCCAACTTCAGCAGCAGTACAAGCAGCCTCTAATCCTGCAGTTCCTCCACCAATAACAACAACATTTACTGGCTTGTTTACTTTCATAGAAGTATGTGCTTCTTCTCCTAATATAACTTCTGGATTTATTGTACATCTTATTGGTCTATTTATCCCTATTCTGTGACCTGCACATCCAATATTACAAGATATACATTTTCTTAATTCATCTTCTCTTCCACTCTTAACTTTGTTAACCCATTCTGGATCAGCTATAAGTCCACGTCCCATTGCTAATAAATCAGCATGTCCTTCTTCTAATATCTTTTCAGCAACCTTTGGATTTCTGATGTTTCCTGATGTTATAACTGGCTTATTGAACTTCTCTTTAAAAGCCTTAGCCATGTATGAACGCCATCCATCCTTTAAGTAGTTAGCATCTATTTGATATTGTAGTGTATCATTAACTGCAGCTGATACATTTAATATGTCAATTTCATCAACAAGATATTCCATCATTTCTAATGTATCTTCTAATGTATTTCCACCTTCCATGAATTCATCTGCACTAAATCTAAAGCTTATTGGGAACATTGGTCCCACTGCAGCTCTAACTTTTTCTAATACTAACTTAGGGAATCTTACTCTATTTTCTAAACTTCCACCAAACTCATCAGTTCTCTTGTTATATAAAGGTGATAAGAATTGGCATAGTAAATATGAGTGTCCTCCATGAATTTCAACTGCATCAAATCCAGCCATTTGTGCTCTTTTTGCAGCTTCTGCATACTTATCAGCAATTGCGTATATTTCTTCAACTGTTAATGGTCTTGGAATAGCTCCACCAGTTTTTGAAGGAATATCTGAAGATGATACTGGAGTATTTCCTTCTATTCTTGATGGTACAGCTGATGCTCCAGAATGATTTATTTGAATAGCAACACAAGCACCATGTCTATGTAATCTTTCAGTTAATCTAAATAAATTTGGTATGTATCTATCATGATCTAATCTAATTTGAGTTGTTCCGTTTGAACCCATTGGAAAATCAACACAAGCATTTTCTACTATTATTAAACCAGTTCCACCTTTAGCTCTCTTTTCATAATATTGTACATGCTCTTCAGTGAAATCTCCCATTGCTCCACCGTAATTAGTTCCCATTGGAGGCATAGCAATTCTGTTTCTGATAGTCATATTTTTTATTGTTAATGGTGTAAATATGTTTTGGTACTTATTCATCCTACATTCTCCTATAAATATATATTGATAAAGTTTTAACTTTCATTTTCATATAATTCCTTATTTAAGTATAACTCTTTAAAAGCTATAAATCTAATGAATATTTTTATGTTTTTTTATAGATATATTCTATTGATTTATAAAAAAATTAAAAAAGGCTGTGCATATTGCAACAGCCATCATTTGCTAAAATCTTACTTGTTTCTAGTGATATAGTCTTCTAAAGCTTCCATTGCTAAAACATAACCTTTTTCACCAAATCCACACATTTGTCCGATACAAGCTGGAGCCGTTTTAGATTCTTTTCTAAATTCTTCTCTAGCATGTACATTTGAAATATGAACTTCAACTGTTGGAATTCCTGTGTTTCCTTTTATTGCATCATGTAAAGCTATGCTGTAGTGAGTGTATGCTCCTGGATTTATAACAACTCCATCAAACTTTTCAAAATATGCTCTTTGTAAGAAATCTATCATAGTTCCTTCGCAGTTACTTTGAAGAAGAGTAACTTCATGTCCTCTCTTTTCTCCTTCTTCTTTTATATATTCACATATTTCAGTAAAGCTCTTTGTTCCGTATATTCCCTTTTCTCTAACACCTATCATGTTTATGTTTGGTCCGTTTATTACCATGAATTTCATATCTATTTCCTCCCAAATTTTAATTATATTCTTTTAATTTTTCGTAAAACTATTAATGTTGCTATAAATAACTTCTAATTTCCTAATTTAAAATCTTATTTGCTTTCAAATAAGAACTCTTTCATGTGTTCTATTGGCATTTCTTGTCCAGTCCAGCATTTGAATGCTTCTGCACCTTGGAATAACATCATTCCTAATCCATTAATTGTTGGGCATCCAACTTCTTCTGCTAATTCTAATAATCTAGTTTTTGCTGGTTGATATACAACGTCACTTACTATAAGATCTGGTCTTAACATATCTTTTTCTATGTAAGTTTGACCAACGTATGGTTTCATACCCATTCCAGTACCATTTGTGAATATTACAGAGTCAGCAATTTCTGCTCTTAAAGCTTCTTTATCTTCTAATCTAAATAACTTAGCTTTACAGTTAGTTTTTTCATTTATCTTCTTAACTGTTTCTTCTGCTCTTGCAAAGAATTCATCATCTTGGTTGAATATTGAAAGTTCAGCTACTCCATCTAAAGCTGCTTGGATACAAATTGCTGTAGCTGCTCCACCAGCTCCAACTATAGTCATTTTCTTACCTATAATATCGAATCCAGCATCACTTAATGATCTCATATATCCAACACCATCAGTAATATGTCCAGTTAAAACACCATCATCATTTATAACTGTATTTACAGCACCTGCTAATTCTGCAGCTGGAGTTAATTTATCTAAGTATTTATGAATAACAGTTTTATTTGGCATTGATACATTGCAGCCTCTAGCTTGCATTGCTCTTAAACCTTTTACTGCATCCTCTAATCCTTCATTTCCAACTTCAAATGCAAGATAAGCATAATCTAATCCTAAATATCTAAATGCTTCATTGTGCATTTTAGGTGAGCTTGTATGCTTAATTGGCGTTGCTAATAATCCTATTAATGTAGTATAACCTGAAATACGTCTTTCCATTGTATTCTCTCCTTTATCTCAATAGCTTCTTTATATTTAAGCTACTATAATCTCTTTGATACTTCTTAGTATTCTTAAAAAAAATAATGAACGTTAAATATTTAACACTTAATTTACTTTTATTATATTCCAGTATCTTATAGTAATCCAATTGATTTTAACAACATTATCTATAGATATAGGCTATATATTAATCATATTATATAATTATACTTTATAAATTTATATGAATAATAAAATATTTCCTCTTCAAATATATAAAAATAATGATGAATTCTAGATATACCTATCTTAATTCATCATTAATAAACTATCTATGCAATTGACTCTTTATTTTTCTTAATCCAATTATAGTACTTTTCTTGGCACTCTATAGAACAAAACCTATTTCCGTTCCAATAATCTATATAATTAGTATCTTCATTACAAACACTGCACTTAAGTGTTTCTTTAACTTCCATCATATTATATTGCCCCTTATTTAATTTGTTAAACTTCATCTCATATGCCCCCTTATAATTAAATCATTATATATATTTTATCACTTTTAAATCTAATTAGTAATTCTTTTTATAGATACTTTCTATTAATTTGATAGTTTTTATCTATAGTTTTTTTCTTAAATTCATTTACTACTTTTCATATATACTTTTAATATCACATTAATTAGTTAAATTATTGACATATTATTTTATCTAATATATTATTTATCATAACGTTAAATAATTATATTCCTTTAATAAAATATTCAACACTTAATTTTTAATATGTTAATTTACAACCTTTACATAGATTGTTTGTTAACATAATTATAATATTAATTATTGGGAGATAATTTTATGAAATTCAACTTTACAAAAGGAAAAAATAAATCTACTGAATTAGCTATAAGAATGGCACTTTCTCTTGTACTAGCTCTACTTGTTGGTACTGCTTTTATATTATTAAGAGAATCATTAATTTCTAATGATAAAGCTTCTATATGGAATTCTATTAATAATATTTTATTTCAAGATATAACTACTGAAGAAGGTAAAAATGCTTTAGGTATTTTCTATATACTTGGCCAGCTATTTATTAATTGCCTTCAATTAATAATAATTCCTATGGTATTTTCATCAATAGCTCTTGCTATGTGTCATATTAGTGATACTAAAAAGCTTGGAAGAATATCATCAAAAACACTATTAGGCTTTTTAATAACTTCTATATTTGCATTAGCTACTGCCTGTGTATTTGGATTTTCAGCTTATAAGCTTGGATTTTTCAATGTTAACCTTGCTAGTGATACTTCTACATCTGTAGCTACAGCTAACGGAAACAATCCATTAATTGTAATACTTGATGCAGTTCCTAGTAATATAACTAATGTTATGTCAGATAATTCAATGGTATTATCTATAGTTTTCTTAGCTGTAGTTGTTGGTTTATGTATAAATAATCTTGGTGAAAAAGTATTAGTTTTAAAGAATTTACTTATTGATTTAAATAATATAATTAGTGTATTTTTAGGATTTGTTATAACTAACTTTAGTCCATTAGCAGTTTTCATATTAGTAACTAGAACTTTTGCTGTGTATGGTTTAGATCGTTTGAAACCAGCATTAGCATATATGCTTACAGTTTCAATTTCATCTATGCTATTTTTAGTTATTGCTTATCCATTGTTTGTTTATTTAACAACTAAATTAAATCCTATTATATTTATGAAAAAAGTTGCTAAAGTTGCTCTTTTAGGATTTTCAGCTGCAGCTTCTTCTGCTGCTTTATCACTAAATGAAAAAACAACTGTTGAGGAACTTGGAGTTAGTAAAGATATTGCTTCTTTTGTACTTCCATTAGGTATGACTATTAATATGAATGGTACTGCAATAATGCAAGTAATAGCAGCTATTTTTATTGCAGCTAGCTCTGGATATACTCTTACTATTCAAAACATAATTTTAATAGCAGTTTTAGCATTAATAGCTTCTGTAGGAACACCATCTGCACCTGGTTCATCATCAATAATACTTTTTACAGTATTAACAGGTATGGGATTTAATAATGAAGCTACACTTATAGCTTATTCATTAATTATTGCTATAAATAGGCCTATAGATATGCTTATAACTTGCTTGAATGTAATTGGTGACTCTGCTACTGCAGTAGTTGTAGCTAATTCTGAAGGCTGTTTAAATAAGGAAATCTATAATAGTTAATTACATATAAAATAAAAGGCTGTGATTAATCACAGCCTTTTATTTTTCACTTTATTTAATATTTAATCCAAATCTGATCCATTTGATTCTATAACTTTTTTATACCAATAGAAACTCTTCTTTCTTCTTCTTTCTAATGTTCCCTTACCTTCATTATCTCTATCTACATATATAAATCCATATCTCTTTTCCATCTCTCCAGAGCCAGCACTAACTAAATCAATTGGTCCCCAAGTTGTATATCCAATTAAATCTACACCATCTAAGTTTACAGCATCTCTCATTGCTTTAATATGTTCTCTTAAATAGTCTATTCTATAATCATCTTCTATTTCACCATTTTCATTAATCTCATCTTTTGCTCCTAATCCATTTTCAACAATAAATAATGGCTTTTCATATCTATCATAAATATGGTTTAATGTTATTCTTAATCCTAATGGATCTATAGGCCATCCCCATTGACTATATGAAAGATAAGGGTTCTTTGCTGATGCAAATAAATTTCCCTCTGCTACATCATCACTATTATCTGTTCTTACACAACGACTGTTATAATAAGAAAATGCAATAAAGTCCACAGTATATTTATTTAATATATCTATATCCTCTTCTTCCATAATCGGAGTAATTCCCTTACGTTCCATTTCTTTTAAAGCATAATTAGGATACTTACCTCTTGCTTGAACATCAATAAAGAAATAACTTTCACGATCTACCTTTGTAGCCTCCCAAACATCCTTTGGATTACAACTATATGGATATGCACTTCCTGCAGCAAACATACATCCAACCTTATAATCCTTATCTATTTCCCTTGCAATTTTAGTTGCAATAGCACTAGCAACTAATTCATGATGAGCTGCTTGATATTTTATCTTTTCTCTATTTTCTCCCTCTTCAAAACAAATCCCTGCTCCCATAAATGGTGCATGTAAAATCATATTTATTTCATTAAATGTTATCCAATATTTTACCTTGCCTTTATATCTTTCAAATACAGTTCTGCATAACTTTTCGTAAAATCCAATCATCTTACGATTACGCCATCCACCATAATTCTTTATTAAATACATTGGACAATCAAAATGACATATTGTTACTAAAGGCTCTATTCCATACTTTTTACATTCATTAAAGATTTCATCATAAAAAGCTAACCCCTTTTCATTTGGAGTTT
The DNA here is from genome assembly GCF_004353185.1 of Clostridium cuniculi. GTDB lineage: Bacteria > Bacillota > Clostridia > Clostridiales > Clostridiaceae > Clostridium > Clostridium cuniculi. Next base: position 162,302 of record NZ_SMUS01000002.1, read on the forward strand.
CTTCATCTCCATTAGGAAAAATTCTACTCCAAGCAATACTCATTCTATAAACCTTAAATCCCATCTCTGCAAACAACTTAATATCATCTCTAAAATTATGATACATATCTATTGCTACCTTAGCAGGATAAAAATGATCATCATCAAAATCATACATTTTTAAATTTCCTGTAATTACAGCAGATCTATCTTTACCTGTAGGACAAACATCCACATTAGCTAATCCTCTACCATCTTCATTATATCCACCTTCACATTGATTTGCAGCAGTAGCTCCACCCCATAAAAAATTATCATTAAACTTCATACTTTCCTCCATATTATCATATAAAATTTTTACAGTATTTATTAAGCCCTGCCTCAACTAAGTTAAAACAGAGCTTAAAATAAATTATTAAATTATTACAGTGATAGCTTTATCACCAAGCTCTAAACTTTTACTTTCAGTAGCAGCTATTTCAAAATAATCATTATAATTTGTTACTACTACTGGTGTAACAATGCTATAGCCTGATTCTTGTATAAAATCAATATCAAAGGTTACTAATTCTTGTCCCTTAACAATTTTATCTCCTTGTTTTACATGTGCTTTAAAGCCTTTACCTTCTAATTGCACAGTATCTAGTCCTACATGAATAAGTATCTCTACACCTTCCTCACTAGTAATACCTATAGCATGTAAACTTGGGAATAAAGTTGTAACATCTCCACTAACTGGTGCAACTACTTTTCCTTCTGTTGGTTTAATAGCTAAACCTTGTCCTAATACACCTGTTGCAAAAGCAGCATCTTCAATATCTTCTAATTTTATTGTTTCTCCTTTTATAGGGCTAGAAATAAATATTTTCTTTAAGGAGTTAGCTTTAACTTCCCCATTATTTTCTTCTTCAACAATTTCCATAACTTCTGCAACTTCTTCCTTATCCTTGTAGAAGATCATAGTTAAAACAAATCCTACTACCATTGAAATTACTATACCAAGTAATGCTACTATTAAATTTCCCATAGCTCCATCTGGTTCAATCATTGCTGGTAATTCAAATATTCCCATTCCACCAACCATAAACTTTCTTAAATTGAAGAAACCATAAAACGCTCCTCCAATACCACCTGTAATACAGCTAATTATAAATGGCTTTTTTAATGGTAGTAATATACCATATATAGCAGGCTCTGTTACACCAAAAACTCCAGATATAAAGTTAGGTAATGCCATTTCTTTAATCTTTTTATCTTTTGTCTTAAAGAATATAGCTAAAACAACTGCTGAAGTAGCAAATGTACATGCAAAGAATGGCATCATTACATTATCATATCCATTAGTCATAATATTATTTATATATACAGGTATAAAGCCCCAATGCATTCCAAAGATAACAAGTATCTGCCAAGTAAATCCTACAATAGCACCTGCAATTAAAGGACTAAAATCTCTTACTGCAAATACAAATTCTGAAATTATTGTTGAACCAAAAGTTGCAATTGGTCCTATAACTATAAATGTAATTGGTAATGCTACTAAAAGAGTTAACATTGGCACAAAGAAAAACTTAACTAAATCCGGTACAATTTTATTAAATACCTTTTCGCATTTTGAAGCAAAATAAACTGATAAAATTACTGGAATAACTGTTCCTGTGTAATCTATTGATATTACAGGAATTCCAAAGAAACTAATGTAAACTGGTGATTCAAACATAGTTCCAGTAAACAGTGTATACATTGCATCACCCATAGATGATATTGCTCCAGATTGTATACCTGGATAACACATAATAGCACCAATAACTAATCCTATCATTGGTTTTAATCCAAACTTTTTAGCTGATGTATATCCTAAAAATAGCGGTAAAAATGTAAATAATCCATCTCCTATTGCATTTATAATTAAAGCTCCACCTGATGTGTCACTATATAATCCAAGTGCAATAAATAATGCATTTAAACCTTTTACCATTCCACAAGCAGCCATAATCCCTAATATTGGTTGAAAAATACCTGATACAATATCTATTCCTCTATCCAATAATCTTCCTGACTTCTTAGGTTCTTCATTACTACTTAAATTATCAATATCTATTAATTCACATACATCTGCATATACCTCTGGTACATGATTTCCTATTACTACTTGGTATTGTCCACCACTTTTCATAACTGTAACAATACCTGACATATTCTTTAACACATCATCCTTTGCTATGCTTTCATCCTTAAGCTTAAAACGTAATCTTGTAATACAATGTGTTAAGCTAATTACATTTTCCTTTCCTCCAATATTCTTCACAATATCTTTTGCTAATTCATTATACTTTCCCATTTCTATTCCTCCATATTTCTATTTTTTGAAATTTGAAGGTTTGGCCAACTTAATGTTACCATCCAGCTTATAGTTAAATTAATACTTTTAAATACTTGTCACATCCCTTCATATAAAAAATATATATAATTATAACTTTGAGTCCTGTAGTAACTTTGCAATATGAATAGTTAAATATATATACTCATCACTAGATAACTCATAGTTATATTTTTTACTAATAAAAAGTTTTACTTTATCTATGCACTGAGCTTCCTTTGGATACTTACCTTTTATTATACTTAATAGTTCATCATCTGAATCTCCATTATATGTATTATTTGAAAATAGTCGTTGTGCAAAATATCTTAAATGTGTTATAAATCTATAATAAAATACCGATTCTTCCTTTAACTCTATCCTAAAATTTATTCTAACAATAGTAAGGATTTCTTCTATTAATTTTGTAATTCCTTGAACTTGAGGTTGCTCTTCATTTAATTGCGCATTTACCATATGAAGAGCAATAAATCCTGCTTCATCTTCTGGAAGTCTTATTTTTGTTTTCTCCTCTATAATATCTAATGCCTTCATACCTATTTTAAATTCATCTTTATAGAATCTTTTAATATCCCACAGCAGAGCATTTCTTACTGTAATATTATTCTTAATTCTTTTTATAGCTGTGTAAGTATGATCACTTAAAGATATATAGATTCCATCATTTAGCTTCTTTCCTAATACACCTTCTGCATACTCAATTATTTCACTAGATAGTTTCATATGTTCCATTGGAATTTTATTAAATAACTCTTGAAATTTATTTGAAACTTCTTTATTTGATATTCTAAATACTTTGTTTATCTTTTCTTCATCAATAGTATCACCTTTTGATTTTTGATATCCTATGCCTTTGCCCATTACTATTATTTCTTCATCATTAGAATCTAAAGTAATTACAACATTATTATTCAATAACCTAGTAATAATCATCTTACCTTCTCCTCTTTTAAACTTTATAAATTATATTAATATTTTACCTTATAATTTATTTATAAAAACAAAAAAACCCATTCATTATAATGCACAAAATACCTATAGATATCCTCTGCATATTAATGAATAGGCTTAGCTTGCACTTAAGCAATTACTACCCAGTTCCACCTCTATCTTAACTCAAATAATATCACTTGTCAACGTTTTCTATTTATTTCATAAAATAAGAAACCTACATTAAATGTTAGTTTCTTATTTTATATACCATTTTAATTTATTACCTTTCTTTAATTACAGCTTTTCTAATTAATAAAAATGCTATCCCTGATAAAGCTACTGTAAATACTAAAAATGTTGTTATACATGCAAAAACATTTGATGGGTTGAATCCAAATATATAATTAGTAAACTCATTTATTCTAAGCGTTAAACTAGGATTTCTCATGGAAAGATTGCCCTTTAATATTATAAATGCTACTGGAATAGCTGATACTAATACTTTTACATATTTATTAGCCCTATAATAAATCATATTAATTACTATTCCAACTACATAAGCTAAAAGGCATAATGAAAATTGAAATAAAATAGTATTAAAAATAGTATTTAGACTATTACTTTGTACCCAACTCCCATCATAAATTTTTGATATATACCCAACTGAATTTCCATAAGCCATATCATAAAAAGTTGGATTTTTAATAAAAATATTATTTATTCTATTAATTATAATATCAATAATTGACATAACTAAAGCTATTGGAACACTTGATATTAATAATCCCTTAATAAATGTTTTTCTTGATATACCATTACTTTTAGCAAAATAAAAATTTGATTTAAAGGAATTTAATCCACAAACAAATATAAAAATTACAGTTGAAACTTCTATACCTGACAATGTACTTCTCCCATCAGATACAGCTATTAGTCCTATTATTACACAAATAAATATAAAATAATATATTATGGCTGCTTTCATAATTCCCTCAGCATTCATCTTCGCAATCTTTAAACTTTTCATATTAAACCTCCTCCTTTTCAGTTAAATATATAAATAACTTTTGTAATTCAACCTTTGAAAATTTTAAATCTAAATCTTCTGCTAACTTTTTATCTTCATTAGTTAAATTACCTATTATAGTGGCAGATTTAAATGATGTTATCTCTTCAATATTAACTATATTTTTTGCACTTATAAACTTATCTATATTTTCAGTTAATCCAGAAACTGTATATGCCTTATCTAATAATTCTTCAGCTTCATCACTACTAATAATCTTGCTATTATTCAAAATAATTACCTTTTCTATTAAATTTGAAACTTCTTCAATAATATGAGTAGATAAAATTATTGTTTTAGGATTTTCAATATAATTTTCCATTAACTCTTTATAAAATAACTCTCTATGATTTGCATCAAGTCCTAATACTGGCTCGTCAAATATTAAAATTTCTGCATTTGAAGCAAGTGTATTTATTATTTTGCATATTGAATTATATCCTGTTGAAAGATTCTTTATTTTAGTATTAATATTTAAACTAAACTTCTTTGCTAACTCTAAGGCATACTTACTATCAAAATTACTATAAAATTCTTTAGTCCATTTAAATACATCTTTTACTTTAAAATCTTCTGGATAAAGAGTCCTTTCAGTCATAAAATATATCTTTTCTAAAGCATTATCATTTTCATATACATTTTCTCCATTAATTGTAATTTCACCAGAATCTACTATTGCTCTATCAGTAATTAAATTTAATAAAGTTGTTTTTCCTGCCCCATTTCTTCCTAACAACCCGTAAATTTTATTTTCTTCAAATGTTATATTTATATCTTTTAAAACTTGTTTTTTGTTATAGGTTTTATTGACCTTTTTAACCTCTATTATAGCCATATTCTTACCCCTCTTTATTAATCATTTTTATAATATCTTCTATTGATATATTTAACTTCTTTGCCTCATCTAAAAGTGTAACTATATAATTATTAAAAAAACTTTCTTTTCTTTTATTCATTAATACCTCTTTACTTCCCTTTGAAACAAACATCCCAACACCTCTTTTTTTATATATAATTCCTTCATCAACTAAAATGTTAAATCCCTTTCCTACAGTAGCAGGATTAATTTTATACTTTACTGATATTTCTGTAGTTGATGGTATCATTTCATCCTCTTTGAATATTCCTTTTATAATATTGTCCTCTATTGCCTGAGCTATTTGAATATAAATAGGAATATCATTATTAAATTCTATAATCATATTATATTTTTAACCTCCCTTCTCTTAGTTAGTTAATTGGTTAATTACTTATATAATTAACTATATGACTATTAATCTCATTTGTCAACTTTTTCCTGTAATTTTATTGAAATTTATAAATAAAATCTTTATGTTTAAATTTCTTTTTTGGCTTATTGTTATATTTTTTATTGTATAATATAAATATTCTTATCTTTAAATTGAAAGGAGCATTATTAATGAAAGAATTAGAAACTAGAATAATGGATATTGATGTTGATGACATTAGAAATAAAATGAAATCTTTAGGTGCAATTAAGGTTAAATCTGAAGATCAAGTTAATGAAATATATGATTTTGAAGATGGTAGACTTTTAGCTGATAAAGGATATGCTAGAGTTAGAACTACTATTGATAGACTTACTGGAAAAGAAACTGTGTTTATGACTACTAAAAAAATGTTAAGTCAAGGTACATTTAAAGTTATGGAAGAAAATGAAACTATTGTTGAAGATGGAGAAATGGCTAGAAGAATATTTAAATCTTTAGGTCTTATACTTCAAGAATCTATTTCTAAATATAGAGAAAGCTATAAACTTAATGATTCTTTAATTGAAATTGATATTAATGATAAGAGCTTCTGCCCTTTCCCTTATTTAGAAATTGAAACTACTTCTGAGGAAAAACTTGAAGAGATTTTAAAATTAATTGGCTACACTTTAGCTGATACTACATCTAAAACTATTTATGAAATTTTAGCTGAAAGAGGAATTGAAGGTAAAATTAAAGGCAGATAACAAAAACTGCTCACAGCTGTGAGCAGTTTTATTATTTAATTGTTCTAAATTCATAACCTTGACTTTGTAAGTATTCTATTATTCTTGGAAGAGCCTTTACTGTTTCTTCCTTTCCATATGTATCATGCATTAATAAAACTACACTATCTGCATTAGGTCCTAACGCTTCTACAGTCTCCTTAGTGCACTGTAATAATTCATCAGCATTCTTTGGTTTACCTTCTGCATCTTTATTTAACGCATTCCAGTCCACATTATAGTATCCATCTTGTTCCATAGCTTCCTTCATAGATGTACGACCTTCCCATGACCAATATCCACCTGGTAATCTAATAACTCTTGTAGAGAAGTCTTTACCTAATACTGCCTTCATTGAATTTTCACTTTTTTCAAGATCTGATATAATATTATCTACATTCATGACTCTATTAGGATATAGGTATGAATAGTCATGACTATATGTATGATTTGCTATTGCATGTCCTCTCTTAACTTGCTCTTTTAATATTTCCTTTACTTCTTCATTCTTATCTATTGATGAACCTAATACAAAGAATGTTGCTTTAACATTATATCTATCTAATACATCTAATATTCCTGGAGTATTGGTTGTTGATGGTCCATCATCAAAAGTTAAATAAACAACTTTTTTACCATCTGTTCTTACAGGATAATGTTTAGTTCCATTTAAAAGACCTTTAGTATTTTCAGCAACTATAGCTGCATCATCTGCATTAGGATCCTCTTCAAATGATAAATAACCACTATTATCTAACTTATTCTCCTCCACTTTCTCTTCACTATTTACTTGATCTTTATTATTCTCTACCTGTTCCTTATTATTAGATTCTGTATTATCACTTGTCCCATTTTCATTCTCACTAGGATTTGCAATTTGTACATGTTCTTGTTGCTGTCTAGGAATAAATTTGATACCTACAAATATTCCTATTATCACTAAAATACTTGCTATCAAAATTGCTTGATTTCTTTGTCTTTTTTTTCTTCTATTAACTCTTCTCTTACTTGGGCTCATCCTTCTATGTTTTCCTCCATTTTTTATATTTTTTAATTAATTTATATAAACATAACTTATTACTTTAAACTTATTTTTCCCTTTAATATTAATATACATTATAGCTATAGGTAAATTCGTTACAAAAGTGTTACAAATTAATTTCACTATGAAAACATAAAGGGATAAGTTAAAACTCATCCCTTTAATCTTAATTTTTTTACTACTTAATAGTCCTAAACTCAAAGCCTTTCCCTTGTAAATATTCTATAATTTGCGGAAGTGCCTTTACTGTTTCTTCTTTTCCATATGTATCATGCATTAAAAGAACAACGCTATCAGCATTAGGCCCTAATACTTCTATTGTATCCTTAGTGCTTTGTAATAATTCATCTGCATTCTTCGTCTTTCCTTCAGCATCTTTATTTAATGCATTCCAATCTACATTATAGTATCCATCTTGTTCCATGGCTTCCTTCATAGGTGTACGACCTTCCCATGACCAGTATCCACCTGGTAATCTAATAACTCTTGTAGAAAAATCCTTACCTAATACCGCCTTCATTGAATTTTCGCTTTTTTCAAGATCTGATACTATATTGTCTACATTCATAGTTCTATTAGGGTATAAATATGAATAATCATGTCCATATGTATGATTAGCTATAGCATGTCCTCTTTTAACTGTGTCTTTTAGTATGTCTTTTGCTTCTTCATTAGCTTCAATTGACTTTCCCAAAGTAAAAAATGTTGCTTTAACATTATATCTATCTAATACATCTAATATTCCTGGAGTATTGGTTGTTGATGGTCCATCATCAAAAGTTAAATAAACAACTTTTTTACCATCTGTTCTTACAGGATAATGTTTAGTTCCATTTAAAAGCCCCTTAGTATTTTCAGCAACTATAGCTACATCATCTGCATTAGGATCTTCTTCAAATGATAAGTAACCACTATTATCTAATATATTACTTTCTACTTCTTCAGAATTGTCTTTTACATCTTTATCCTCAGAATTATTAACTACTTCCTTATCCCCAGAATCTATTTCTTCATCAGGTTTTGTAGTAACTTGTACATTTTCTTTATTTGATTTTGGAATGTACTTAATTCCTACAACTACTCCTCCAATTATTAGAATACATATAATTGAAATAATAACGTTTTTTTTATTTTTTTGCCTTCTATATCTACTTCTATTGTACCTTCTCCCTATCATCTTCACCAATCCCCCCATTTTTAGAATCCAATAATATAATAACATATATAAAAATATTCTTCCAAAATTCTTTTATTAAAGTTAAATAATATTTATATAGTAACTCTTTTTAAAACAAAATAAATATCCACCAGCTAAGCTGGTGGTTTTTCATAAGCCCTATAAGGGCAAATTGCTAGCTTGCGTCTTAAGACGCATAAATGGTCCAGCAGCCGCATTTTATTTTACTTGCTACCCTTAAAAGG
>NZ_SMUS01000003.1 GCF_004353185.1 Clostridium cuniculi
AAATATTAATTTGGAAGGACCATTGAAATTAAGCCGTAGAATTTAATAATTGATGGAGTAAAGTTGCGTAAAGAAGTTTTTACTGTTTGAGCGAATAGCGAGTTTAAAAACTTTAGCAAACTTTACGGAATCAATTATATAAATTCTAGGTGAAAATTTCACGGTTACTGGAAAATAAATATTTCATTTTTTCGCTTCCACGTAACGAAGAATTTAGTTAATATATTTATTTAGAAAGTTTTCTACAGTTTCCCAATATAGTTTAGGATTAACGTAGCTAGCTCTAGCATGAGCTGCATCAGGGATAATTAATTTTTCTTTTTCAGCTGGTGAAGCATTATAAAGTTTATCAAGCATAAAGAAAGGTACAAATCCGTCTTTATCACCATGAATAAAAAGTGTTGGTGTTGTTGATTTTTTTATTTGCTTAATAGGAGATGCTTCACTAATAAAATATCCAGCTTGAAACTTACAAATAATGCTTGCAGTGTGCATTAGCGGGAATGATGGTATTTTAAATAATGATTTTAATTGATAAGCAAATTGATTCCAAGTAGACGTATATCCACAATCCTCTATTATTGCCTTAACATTTCTAGGTAAATTCTCACCAGAAGCACTCATAACAGTTGCAGCGCCCATAGAAACACCAAAAAGAACAATTTGAGAGTCTTTATAATTGTTAGTAATATAATTTGCTAAATCAACAATATCAAGTCTTTCGTGCCATCCCATTCCTATGTAAGTTCCTTCACTTTTTCCATGACCTCTTAAATCAGGAATTATAATATTATATCCCATATCATAAAATTTTTTAGCATATGAAGCCATATATGTTCCTTGAGAAGTGTAACCATGAACTGCAATAACCCATTTATTAGAGTTGTTTTTATTTTTTATTATGTAGTTATGTAATTCTAAATTGTCTTTAGATTTAAGAAATAAATCTTCATAGTTACTATGTTTAAGCAACCATGTTTTACTATCAATAGTGGAAACACCACTAGTTTCATTTTGTTTTGTCTCTTCATCAGTATTGCTTTTAAATATAAGATCCTTTGGATACTTTGGGTTTATACCTAAGTTATATAAATAATTTCCAACATAGAAAATCGTTATTATTAAAGCTATAAGTATAATACATAATAAAATTATTATGATTTCCTTCATGTACTCACCTCTAAAATATAATTTTTATATTAATTATATCACTAAAGAAAAGGAAGTATGTGTTAATAAATATTTAATATAATACAGATAGAGTTTAGGAAAGTTATATTTTATTACATAGAAAATGGAGCCTATTGATAGAAGGCTCCTTAAATTTTAAACTATTTTCCACTATCACCATAATTAGAAAGAACTCTAGCACTAGGATCATTAACATTGCATCCTTCCCATTCTTTGTTTGGCATCCAGAAGTCTTTAATCCACTTAGCATTTCCAGAATAATATTTTTCAAAAATATCTCTATAAAGAAGAGACTCCTTAGTGAATGGTGTACAGTACTTATACTTTTCCTTAGCAAACTCAAGATCTTGAGAGGTGTATTTTTCATCAGCATATTCTTTCAAGTAATCTACTAGGGAATGTCCAACAGCATCACTAAAAGCAGCTTTTTCACGATATAATAAATCTTCAGGTAGATAGTTATCTCCTTCAAATGCTTTTCTTAATAAATATTTGCCTTTATTATAAGTATTCATCTTTTTAGATGGATTAATACTCATCACATAATTTACAAAATCAATATCAGCAAAAGGAACTCGTCCTTCTAGTGCATGAGCAGAAATACATCTATCAGCCCTTAAAACATCATACATATAAAGCTCTTTTATTCTTTTTTGTGATTCCTTTTGGAATTCACTTGGATTAGGTGCGAAATCAGTATATTTATAACCAAATAGTTCATCACTTACTTCACCAGTTAAAATAACTTTTAAATCAGTATTTTCATGAATGTATTTACATAATAAGTACATTCCAATACTAGCTCTAATAGTAGTAATATCAAAAGTTTCTAAATGATATATAACTTCTTCTAGTGAGTTTAAAACATCATCTTTAGTTATTATAACTTCAGTATGATCAGTACCTAAAAAATCAGCTGCTTGTTTTGCATATTTTAAATCTATTGGATCAGTATCCATTCCGATGGCAAAAGTTTTGATTGGATTATTCATAAATTTTTGAGCAATAGAGCATACAAGGGAAGAATCTAATCCTCCGCTTAATAAATATCCAATAGGTGCATCTGCATGAAGTCTTTTCTCTACGGCAGATATAAGTTTAGTTTTTATATTAGTAAATATAACATTTAAATCATCATTATTAATGAATTTTGATTCAGATAAATCATTGTAACAAATAAATTCACCATTTTTATAATAATACCCTGGAGGAAATGGCATAATATCTTCACAATAACCTATTAAAGCTTTGGCTTCGCTTGCAAAGCAGATTTTATGATCTTCTTTTGTGTAACCATAAAACATAGGCCTAATTCCCATGGGGTCCCTAGCGGCCATTATAGAGTCAGTTTCAGTATCATATAAAACTAAAGCAAATTCAGCATCAAGCATTTTACACATTATTTCTATACCATATTTATAATATAGTGGTATTAATACTTCACAATCACTATTAGAATGGAAACTATATTCATTAGATAGTAATTCTCTTAGAGATTTATAATTATAAATTTCTCCATTACATACAAGTTCACAGGAATTATATTTAAATGGTTGATTTCCGTTAGAAGATAGGTCCATTATTGATAAACGATTAAAGCCCCAAGATAAACCATTTTCAATAGCAGCATAGCTATTATCTGGTCCCCTGTGTTCAACCTTTTTTAAAATTTTTGAGAAGTCATATAAGGTTAATTTATTAGAAGAAAATACAACAAAGCTACACAATTTTTAGTCCCCCTTTATAAAATAATAAAGGCCCGCTAAAAGCGAGCCTTATAAATAATTCTTAATTGCACAAAGGCTCAAAGATAAGAAATAAAAATTTAAAATATAATTTTAAATTTTTAGATTAACTTTATCATCGCCTTTGATGATATTTTATTAAAAAAACCATTTTTTAAATTATATTACAAATGGTATAAAAATGCAACAAAACTTAAAAAAATAGAATGTAGGAGCAATCTTTAGATAATGATTAATATAAGAATAATGGGTTAAAATTATAGGTAATACTTTATTGTATTATTAACCTTACTTTTTATAGATAAAGAACTCTAAATGATGTACAATATTATGGGACAATAAAATATATTGTTATAAGTGAGCGATAAAAATCAATTTAAGATAAGGAGATTTTAGATGTTATTAAGTGAAATATTAAAAAATTCAAATTTAGATTATACTTCTACAAATGAAATAGATTATACAAAAATAAATGTTATAGATATTACAAGAGATACAAGACAAGTAATAGAGGGAAGTCTTTTTATTGCTGTTATAGGATTAAAAGTAGATGGACATGATTTGATAAATGATGCTATAGAAAAAGGCGCAAAGGTAATTGTTCATAGTAAAGATATAAGTGATATTAAAGAGGGAGTTGCTTACATAAAGGTAAGTGATACAAGAGAATGCATGGCTATTATTGCAAAGACATTCTTTAATATACAAGATGGTGATTTAACGTTCTTAGGGGTAACAGGTACTAATGGAAAGACTACATCAACATATATGATGAAACACATATTAGAGCATGCGGGGAATAAGGTTGGACTTATAGGTACTATAGCAAATTACATTGGAGATAAGATGATTCCAACATCTATGACAACTCCAGAAGCTATAGAATTATTTAGGCTTATTAAAGATATGAGAGAAGCTGGATGTAAATACTGCTTAATGGAAGTATCATCACATGCCTCAGCAATGGGAAGAGTAGAAGGGTTAAACTTTAGTAGAGGAATGTTTACAAACTTAACTCAAGATCATTTGGATTATCATAAGACATTTGAAAATTATTATAATGCAAAGTTTAAATTTATTAAGGGTGCTGAAACTACTGTTATAAACTGTGATGATCAATATGGAAAGAAAATGTTAAATACATTACATGAAGATAGTAATGATGATAAAGTTGTTACTTCTTATGGAGTAGATAATGGATATGTTAGAGCTAAAAATTTAGATTTACAAGCTAATGGTTCAACTTTTGATTTATATATTGGTGAAGAATTTAAAGGTAATGTTAGACTTCATATTCCAGGGCTTTATAATATTTATAATGCATTAGGTGTTATAGGAATGCTTGTTGTTGGTGGATATGTAAGTGTAGAAGAGGTTGTAGAGGCTTTCGATACAATGAAAGCAGTTGCTGGAAGATGTGAAAGAGTTTATCATGATAAAATGAACTCTACAATAGTTGTAGATTATGCTCATACTCCAGATGGACTTGAAAATATTTTAGAAACTATGAAAGAAGTTGTTAAAGGTAAATTAATAACAGTATTTGGTTGTGGTGGAGATAGAGATAAAACAAAGAGACCTTTAATGGGAGCAATTGCTGAAAAATATAGTGATGTTACAATAGTAACTTCTGATAATCCAAGAACAGAAGATCCACATAGAATAATAGAAGATATATTAGAGGGAATTAGAGATAGTCACACTGTTATTGAAGATAGAAAAGAAGCTATAGAATATGCATGCAGAATTGCAGGGAAAGATGATATAGTTGTTATAGCCGGAAAAGGCCATGAAGATTATCAAATAATTGGTACAGTAAAACATCATTTTAGTGATAAAGAAACAGTTATAAATTATTTTAATAACATTTAATTAAAATAATTATTTTTAAAACAGGTATACTTGAAGGTATACCTGTTTTTTTCTGGAAATTCTAGAAAATAAATTGAAAATGTTTACAGAAAGTGAGCAAAAAAATAAAAAAAACTAATGCTTTTTAAAAGTAGCATAAAAAATATACAAAAAATAAAAAAAATGTACAAAGCTTATTTTGAAAAATTGTTATTATATAAGTGTAAATGATTTAATCATAAAACAAATTATTAAATTATATATTATTAAAAATAATGAATTTAAGGTGGGATAATTTATTATGGTAAAAAATAATTTAGCTGAGATCTTAAAAAATAGGTTTCAAAAAACAATAGAAGAAGCAACAAACGAAGAAGTATATTTAGCATTGTTAGAAATGACAAAAGGATGCATTAAAAATAAAGGTACAAATAAAGGAAATAAAAAATTATATTATATTTCAGCAGAATTTTTAATTGGTAAATTACTATCAAATAATTTAATAAATTTAGGACTTTATGATGAAGTTAAAGAAGTATTAGCTGCTAATGGAAAAGATTTAACTGAAATAGAAGAAATAGAATTAGAACCTTCATTAGGAAATGGTGGATTAGGAAGATTAGCTGCATGTTTCTTAGACTCAATAGCAACTTTAGGATTAAATGGAGATGGTGTTGGATTAAACTATCACTATGGATTATTTAAACAAGTATTTAAGAACAATAAACAAACAGCTGAAAAGAATCCATGGATAACTTCAGAAGGTTGGTTAAATAAATCTAACATTAAATTTGATGTATTATTTGGTGGATTTAAAGTAACTTCAACATTATATGATATAGACGTAACAGGATATAATCAAGCATCAAATAAATTAAGATTATTCGATATAGATTCTATAGATGAAACTTTAGTAAAAGATGGAATAAACTTTGATAAAGAAGATATCAAAAAGAATTTAACATTATTCTTATATCCAGATGATAGTGATGAGGCAGGACACTTATTAAGAATATATCAGCAATACTTTATGGTAAGTAACGCTGCACAATTAATTCTTTTAGAAGCAGAAGAAAATGGATATGACTTACACAAGTTACATGAGCATGTAGTTGTTCAAATTAATGATACACACCCTTCAATGGTTATACCAGAATTAATAAGATTATTAGGGGAAAAGGGTATTGAAATGCAAGAAGCTATCGGTATCGTTACCAAAACTTGTGCATATACAAACCACACAATATTAGCTGAAGCATTAGAGAAATGGCCAATAGCTTACTTAGAAAAAGTTGTGCCTCAATTAATGCCAATTATTAGAGAATTAGATAACTTAGTTAAAGCAAAATATGAAGATGAAAGAGTTTATATTATAGATAAAGATGATAGAGTTCATATGGCTCACATGGATATTCACTATGGATTCAGTGTAAATGGTGTTGCAGCACTTCACACAGAAATCTTAGAACAAGAAGAATTAAGACCATTCTATGATATATATCCAGAAAAGTTTAACAATAAAACAAATGGTATAACTTTCAGAAGATGGTTAATACACTGTAATAATGAGTTAACTAACTATATTACAGAACTTATCGGTGAAGACTTTAAAACTGATGCAACTAAGTTAGAAGATTTAGCTAAGTATATTGATAATAAAGAAGTATTAGCGAAACTTGGAGAAATTAAAAAGCATAATAAAATTGCATTAAAGAAATATTTAAAAGATACTCAAGGTGTTGAAATAGATGAAAATTCTATTTTCGATATTCAAATAAAGAGACTTCATGAATATAAGAGACAACAAATGAATGTTTTATATATCATTCATAAATATTTAGATATTAAAGCAGGAAACATTCCAACAACTCCAATTACAATGATATTTGGGGCAAAAGCTGCACCAGCTTATATAATAGCACAAGATATAATCCATACAATTCTTTGCTTACAAGAAATTATAAATAATGATCCAGTTGTTAGCAAACACTTAAAAGTTGTTATGGTTGAAAACTATAATGTAACTAAGGCTTCTAAGTTAATACCAGCTTGTGATGTTTCAGAACAAATTTCTTTAGCATCTAAAGAGGCTTCAGGAACAGGTAATATGAAGTTTATGTTAAATGGTGCTTTAACTTTAGGAACTGAAGATGGAGCTAACGTTGAAATTCATGAATTAGTTGGAGATGATAACATCTATATCTTTGGTGAATCAAGTGAACAAGTAATTGAACACTATAAGAAGGCTGATTATGTTTCAAGAGAATATTATGAAAAAGAAAACATCAAAGAATTAGTTGACTTTATAGTAAGTGATGAAATGTTAAAGGTTGGAGATGAAGTTAACTTAAATAGACTTCACAATGAATTAATTGTTAAAGACTGGTTCATGACATTACTTGATATTGAAGATTATATTAAGACTAAAAACCAAGTATTTGAAGATTATTCAGATAGAGAAACTTGGAATAGAAAAGTTTTAATAAATATCAGTAAAGCTGGATTCTTCTCATCAGATAGAACAATTGCTCAATATAATGAAGATATCTGGAAATTAAAATAATATAATAAATATAGAAAAAGTTGAAGGAGCTTATCATAGATGAGCTCCTTTATTATTCCAAGATTTAAACTAGTATTACTTAAAATAATATAAAATGTTGAGTAGTTTTTTATTAAACTGCAACATTAAGAATTTCCTCTACCTTCTTTTTAGAAGTTGGAATTATTCCACAATTAGGAGTTGAATATGGTAAATAACGAATATTTAAAGGTTTTCTTTCTGCAAATAAAGCTTCGTATTTAGCTGAAGGTCTATTTGATTCAACAGTTCTAATCAATCCTTGTTCTACGAATTTTTTTTCAGAAATGTTATATAGTAAATAAAATATTTCTTCATCTCTAGCATCACTAATTAATCTTTCTGCATTTAAATTATTTATTTTAAAGTTATACCCGTTAAGTAATTTGTGGGTACTGTTCTCCGATTTAGCGTTAGTTCTTAAAATGTAATATCTCATAAAAAAATCTCTCCCCATTTAAATATATATTTTTATAAAATTAATTATCTATTAATTTTAGTTATTTTCTCATTTAATTAAAAGTAGTTTGGCCACCCTACAGTTATATATAATAACATTTATGGAAAATAAAGTAAACAAGTGAAAAGTAATTTTTGTACAAGTTAATTTGATAAAAATATACATTATGTTATTGCAAAAAACAACATTATAATTCTAGTTATTGACATTGAAATTTCTTTATGATATCATTATCATAAAGTTAATAAAGGACATGGGTTGTTACTGGTTATGCAGGCTTTACCAAAATATTTATAATGTTTTGAAAGAAAATATTATTTTATTTGAGTATGGTCTTTTTTTATACTTTAAAACAGATGAAAAGGGGGAGAAATAGTTGAAGATAGATAAAATAATAAATAATAATTTGATTAGAACATTTGATAATAACGGTAAAGAAGTACTTGTTATGGGATGTGGACTAGGCTTTCAAAAGAAAATTGGAGATACAATAGATCAAAGCAAGATAGAAAAGATATATGCTATTGAGAATAAAAGTGATTCTAATAAATTAATGACTTTACTATCAGAAATCCCTTTAGAATATATACAAGTTTCTAACGAAATTATTTCTTATGCAAAATATTCATTAGGTAAAAGATTAAATGATAATATTTATATTTCATTAACAGATCATATTAGTTTTGCAATTGAAAGATATAAGCAAGGATTAACCTTTAAGAATGCTTTATTATGGGAAATAAAAAGATTCTATAATCATGAATTTTTAATTGGTAAGGAAGCTTTGGCTATTATAAAAAAACGTTTAAATGTTGTGCTTCCAGAAGATGAAGCAGCATCAATAGCATTACATATAGTTAATGCACAATTAAATTCTAGAGATATGAATGATACCTTAGATATAACGAAAATGATTCAAAATATTTTAAATATAGTTAAGTTTCATTTCAATATAGAATTAGATGAATACTCACTTCATTATGAAAGGTTTATTACTCATTTAAAGTTTTTTGCACAAAGAATGCTTAGTGGAAAAGTTATGAAAAGTGATGATACTAATTTCTGTGAAATGATAAAAGGACAATATAAGGATGCATATTTATGTGCAGAAAAAATAAAGAAGTATATTGATAAAGAGTTTAATCATGAACTTTCAGATGAAGAAATGATGTATTTAACAGTACATATAAAAAGAATAATAAAAGAAGATTAAAAGGAAGCTCAGCTCTCTTAGTTTGCTGAGTAAGTTCGATTAATTAAATCAAAGATTTAGAATATTACTTAGGATTGTTACTAGTAATGTAGGCTATACCTAAGAATTATGGATTTGAGCGCTCATCTATAATTCTTAGGTTTTTTTATAAATAAAAGCTTAGTTATGAAAGGTAGTTACTGTAAGCAGAGATTTTCTGTATTATGGGCTTTACTTCATTAAAATTTATATATTTTAAATGGAGGAATAATAAAATGGATTATGCAATAGTTGCAAAAAAGATACTAGAAAAAATAGGTGGAGAAAGTAATGTTAATAGTGTACAGCACTGTATGACAAGACTTAGATTCGTTTTAAAAGATGAAAGCAAGGCTGATGATGAAGCTATAAAGAAGATAAAAGGTGTAATGGGTGTCACTAAACAAGGTGGCCAGTATCAAGTAATCATTGGAAACAGTGTAGGAACATGTTATAAGGAACTAATTAAGCTTGGAAATTTCAAAGAAGGAAATTCAAGCGAAGTTAAAGAAAAGAAAGGAATAGTTACAAGTATATTAGATGTGGTTTCAGGTTGTATGTCTGCAACAATGCCAGCCATTATTGGAGCAGGTATGATAAAGGTTCTACTTGTAATACTTCCGATGATAGGAATATTATCAGAAACTAGTCAGACGTATACAATATTAAGTTCACTAGGAGATGCAACATTCTATTTCTTACCATTATTACTTTGTATTTCAGCATCTAAAAAGTTTAATATTAATCCGTATACATTAGCAGCAGTGATTGGTGTTATGCTATATCCTGATTTTATAGGATTAGTTGATTCAGGAGATAAGATTTCATTATTTGGATTACCAGTAGCTTCAGCAAGTTATTCTTATTCTGTAATTCCAGTAATTATGATGGCATGGATAATGACATATATTGAAAAGTTTACAGATAAAATTACTCCAGCAGTTACAAAGAATTTCTTAAGACCAATGTTAACACTTTTAATTGCACTTCCAATAGCTTTAGTAGCTATAGGACCTATCGGATTTTATATAGGTGAAGCATTATCAACAGCTATGGTATTTATTTACGATAAAGCAGGATGGTTTGCTATAATGGTAATGGGTGCATTAATGCCATTATTAGTTATGACAGGTATGCATTGGGCGTTTGTTCCATTATCAATAATGAATATAAATAATCCTAATGTTGGATTTGATACTTTATTATTAGTTGGAATGTTATGTTCTAATTTAGCACAAGGTGCATCTTGTTTAGCAGTATTCTTTAAATCAAAAAACAAAGATTTAAAACAAGTTGCAGGTGTTTCAAGTATTTCAGCGTTCCTTGCAGGGGTTACTGAACCAGCTATGTATGGTATAACATTAAAATATAAAAAGCCATTATATGCTTGTATGATTGCAGGGGGAATTTCAGGTTTATATGCAGGTTTTGTTGGATTAAAATGTTATGTATTTGCTACACCAGCACTTTTATCAATAGTTCAATTTATTAATCCAGCAGGTGGTTCTAACTTTGTAAATGCATTAATAGTTGCAGGAATGACTATGGCTATTGCTTTTGTATTGACTTGGATATTTGGATTTGAAGATCCTGCTAATGAAGAAGATGAAGAAGAAGTAACTGAAGAAGTATCAATTGATAGAGTAGAGGTTACATCAAGTTCAGTTGTATTATCTCCAATTGAAGGTAAAGCAGTTTCTTTAAAGCAAGTTAATGATGTTACATTTTCAGAAGAAATAATGGGAAAAGGTGCGGCTATAATACCAACAGTAGGTAGAGCTGTGGCACCAGTTGATGGAACAGTTTCAGCATTATTTGAGACAAAGCATGCTATAGGATTAACTGCTGATAATGGAGCTGAAATATTAATTCATATAGGATTAGATACAGTTAAATTAGGTGGAAAGCATTTTACAGCTCATGTTAAGAGTGGAGATAAAGTAAAAGCTGGTGATTTATTAGTAGAATTTGATATTAAGGCTATAAAAGAAGAGGGATATGAAACAATCACTCCAGTACTTGTTACAAATGTAGATAGCTATAATGATGTACTAGCATTAATTGATAAAGATGTTAAGGAAAAAGATGAGCTTATAAAAGCAGTTAAATAATATATAATAATAAAATTTAATAGTTAGGAGAATAGTTAGATAAATTCTAGTTATATTTTCTTAACTATTAAATGAGATAAGTGGAGGTATATAAAATGATTAAGTTTCCAGAGAATTTCTTATGGGGTGGGGCTACAGCTGCCAACCAATTTGAAGGTGCATATAATGAAGACGGTAAAGGATTATCAATTCAAGATGTTATGCCAAGAGGAATAACAGGGGCACCAACTGAAGAGCCAACAGAAGATAATATGAAGCTTGTTGGTATTGATTTTTATCATAGATATAAGGAAGATATAAAGTTATTCGCAGAAATGGGCTTTAAGACTTTTAGATTATCTATTGCATGGTCAAGAATATTCCCTAATGGTGATGATAAAGAACCAAATGAAAAGGGATTAGAATTTTATGATAAAGTTTTTGATGAATTAGCTAAGTATGGAATTGAGCCATTAGTTACTTTATCTCATTATGAAACTCCATTAGCACTTGCTAAAAATTATGATGGATGGGTTGATAGAAGACTTATAGGATTTTTTGAAAACTATGTTAGAACAGTATTTACAAGATATAAAGATAAGGTAAAATATTGGTTAACATTTAATGAAATTAACTCAGCGTTACATTTCCCGTTAATGAGTGCAGGAATATGGACTCCAAAAGAAAAGTTAAGTAAACAAGATTTATATCAAGCAATGCATCATGAGTTAGTTGCAAGTGCATTAGCAGTTAAAATTGGTCATGAAATAAATCCAGATTTTAAAATTGGATGTATGATTTTAGGAGTTCCTAATTACCCTTTAACTCCAATGCCAAGTGATGTATTAAAGGCTATGGAGCAAGATAGAGGAAATCTTTTCTTTGCTGATATTCATGCAAGAGGAGAATATCCAAAGTATATGAACAGATACTTTAAGGAGAATAATATTGAAATTAAGTTTGAAGAAGGAGATAAAGAAATACTTAAGAATACAGTAGATTTTATTTCTTTTAGTTACTATATGAGTTCATGTGCAACTGCAGACCCAACGAAAAAGGCTGGTAAAGGAAATTTAATTGCAGGAGTTCCAAATCCATATTTAAAGGCATCTGATTGGGGATGGCAAATAGATCCAGAAGGGTTAAGATATATACTAAACTTCTTCTATGATAGATATCAAAAACCATTATTTATAGTTGAAAATGGACTTGGAGCTGTTGATGAATTAATTACTGATGAGAATGGTAATAAAACTGTAAATGATGATTACAGAATTAATTATTTAAATGATCACTTAGTTCAAGTAGCAGAAGCAATTGAAGATGGTGTTGAACTTATGGGATATACTACATGGGGATGTATAGATTTAGTATCTGCATCAACTGCAGAGTTAAAGAAAAGATATGGTTTCATATATGTTGATAGAAATGATGATGGAACAGGAACTTTAGAAAGATATAAAAAGAAGAGCTTTGACTGGTATAAAGAAGTCATAGCAACTAATGGTGGAAGTTTAAAAAAGTAAACTTTAATAAAATTAGCCTTTAATTACGAAATGTAGTTAAAATAAATTAGCGATAAAGCGCTTGTGGAAACACAGGCGCTTTTATTGTATAGTTTTTTATAATTATTTTAAGAAAACAAATTCATTAGGTTTTGAATGCTCTTCTGAATAAGAGAATCCAAGTTCTTTGAAATCTTTAACTTTTTCTATATCAGTAATATTATTTTCAGCTAAATAGCGTATCATAAGTCCACGAGCCATTTTAGCTTCAGTTGCTTTTACCTTGATTTTAGAGTTAACAAAACTTCCAAAAACACATGTTATGAAAGTATCATCTTTAGTTAAATATTTTTCGATAGTTTTACTATATTCCTTTGAGGCAAGATTTAATACAGTATTAGTATCTTTAGTAAGTTCTTTATATAAAGAATCTCCCCAGAAAGAGTATAAGTTTTTGTTAGTTCCTATTGCTAATTTTGCTTGCATTTCTAATCTATAAGGAACAATACCATCAAATGGTTTTAAAATACCATAAAAACCAGATAAAATTCTTAAATGATTTGATATATAATCAAATTCTGAATTGCTAAAAGAGTCTGGTGACATGTATTTATACTGAATACCTTCATAGGAAAGAATCGCAGGTGATAAATTTTTATATAAATTCATATCTTTATATCTAGAATAGTTAAGTTCTGCAATTTCATCATTACAAGCTAAAAGTTTTTTTAAATCATCATAGCTATAATCTTTTAAATTATTATATAAACATTCTGTTTTCTCCATAAAACAAGGCATAGATTCGCTTATAATATCATCATTATTTATATTCATTTTTTTTGCAGGCGAAATAATTATATTAAATGTTTTATTCTTCAAGTTAATCAGCTCCTAAATGAAATATCATAAATAGTATATCATACATAATAATAGTTATTATATAAAAATTAAAGTTTTAAAATCAAATCTATTAATATTAAATAGAATTATTGATATGAAAAGTTTTCATGAATATTCTATAATTTTATTTTTTATAGTATAATTTATTTAATAAAAAATGGAAAAAGGTGGGGGGAGAATTTATGAAAATTGGATTAGTATTAGCTGGTGGTGGCGGTAAAGGTGCATACGAACTTGGTGTCTGGAAGGCCTTAAAGCAATTGAATTTAACTAAATACATATCAGTTTTTTCTGGAACTTCTATTGGAGCCTTTAATTCCATATTATTTGCTATGGATGAACTTGAAAAGGCAGATAAGCTGTGGGAAGAAGTAACAATGGAAAAATTGCTCCCAATTAGCAAAACTGAATTAATTAAAAGAGGAATTGGATTATACATTGGAGGAAAGAACCTACAATTAGCAAAAAAGTTTTTAACAGATAAATTAGAATATGGAGCCATTAGCAATAATGGTGCTATTGAAATGGTAGAAAAGTATTTAGATTTTAATAAAATTAAAGAAAAGAATAAGATATGTTATGCAGCGTGTACAAAGCTTCCTAATTTTAATGCTAAGTATTTTAAAATAAATGATTATGATAATGAAACTGCTAAAAAAATTGTCTTAGCATCAGCATCATTGCCTTTAATATATGATAGTACTGAAGTTTTAGGAGAAAAATATATAGATGGAGGAATATCTGATAATGTTCCAATTCAACCTGTATATGGAGAAAAATGTGATATTATAATTGTAGTTTTACTATCTAAGGATGCACAAATTGATAGATCCCTTTATCCAAATTCAAGACTTATAATAATAGCTCCAGAAAATTTAGCTGAAAATACTATAACAGGTACATTAAATCTAGATGCTACTGCCAAACGAGTAAGAATAATTGAGGGATATAATGATACACTTAATAAGATGGAACCTATTATGGAATTAATGAAATTTGTTCATAAAAAGGAAGAGGAAGTAAAGAATCCAACGCTGTATAAAACTTATAATTATTTAAAGAGTTTAAAAAGAAAGATGGAGAAGAAGAAAAAAAGAAATTAAATATATAGATATTAAAAAGCCGTGATGGGATTTCATCATGGCTTTTTATATGAATACAAATTATATTTTTATTTATGTCATAAAACATATAAAATACCAATATATAGTATGGTATAATGTGAAAACGTTGTAATATTGTTTGGGAGGAGAAAACATGGGGTATAAAAGTCATTTATACTATCTGAAAAAGTGTGTAGAAGTTTCTAAACGTTCACGGGATTCTGGAAATATGCCATTTGGATGTATTCTAGTAAGTAATGATGGAGAGGTGTTACTGGAACAAATGAATATTGAAGGGACAAATTATAAGTGTACAGGACACGCTGAAACACAGCTGATGGAAAAGGCATCTATGAAGTATACAAAAGATTTTTTATGGGGATGTACTTTATATTCAACAGCAGAGCCGTGTGCTATGTGCACAGGTGCTATATATTGGGGAAATGTTGGAAGAATAGTGTATGGAATGTCTGAAAAGGACTTATTAAAGATAACGGGAAGTGATCCTAAAAATCCAACATTTGATCTGCCATGTAGAGAAGTGCTTGCAAAAGGACAAAAAAATATTGAGGTTATAGGACCTTTTAAAGAAATTGAAGAAGAAGTAGCAGAGGTTCATAAAGATTTTTGGAATAAATAAAAAATTTAATTATGTGGGAGGTTGGGAAAGTGGCTTCAAAAAAACAAACTAATGCAACTACTAATGATTATGAGTTTTGTGCTGTTCCAGAGGATAAAAGAAAGAGTTATGCAAGTTTGACTATAGTTTGGACTGGCTATGTATTTGTTGTTACTAGTATGATGGCAGGAGGCGGACTTGCTGAAGGGTTAAAATTTAGTAATATTTTATTAGTTTGTGTTTTAGGTAATGTATTTTTAGGAATTATAGCAACTCTTGTTAGTATTATTTCAAGTAAAAATGGATTGAGCTTTGCCCTACTTACAAAATATAGTTTTGGTATAAATGGATCAAGAATAGCTTCTTTTTTTGTTCCTTTAGTAAATTTAGGTTGGTATATAATTCAAGCAGCAACATATGGTCACTTTATTGCACTTATATTTAATTTTGGCTCTATAGGAGAAGGAATTTGTATGATATTAAGTGCAATATTAATGGGTATATTTGCATTTGCAGGAATAAAAGCTATTTCTGTTCTTGGATATGTATCAATACCAGCAATAGTATTTTTATCTTTAGCAACATCAGCTAGAGCAATAAATATTAGTGGTGGATTATCAAGTATATTTGCATATACTCCATCAACTGTTATGACTATAAGTACAGGGGTCACAGCTATTATAGGAACTTGGATTTTATCATCAGCAACATGTATAGCAGATATAATGAGATATGCTAAAAATACTAAAGAAGCAATTTTAAGTGCTCTTACAGGATTATTATTAGGAAATTCATTGATGATAATATGTGGTGCTTTAGCAGCGATAGCAGTAAATAATAGTGATTTACCAGCAGTTTTATTATCAATGGGATTATTAATTCCATCAATAATACTAATGACTACCAATATTTTTACCACAAATGCAGCTAATCTCTATTCAAATTCACTAAATCTTTCAAATTCATTTAATATGGATCGTAAGAAAATGATTATAATTCTTTTAATAGTAGCAGCATTAGCAACTTTAACTAAACCTTATGAAATATCAGTATTCTTTACATTTTTAGAGACTTTAGGAAATGTAATACCTCCATTAGCAGGAATTATAATAGCAGATTATTTTATACTTAATAAAGGTAGATATGAATCTTTGGAATCTGTAAAATTTGAGAAGTGGAACATATATGCATTTTTAACATGGGCTATTTCTTTAATATTATCATTTATAATACCAGTTGGATTACCAGCTCTAACAAGTTTGATATCATCAATAATAATTTTCCCTATATTAAGCATTATATTTAAAAATAAAAAGATAAAAGGAGGATCATCTTATGAGGAAGTATAAGATTAGTGCATTTATTGGTATTATTATTATGGGAATAAGTTCTTTTATGGCATGTGTTTCAGATGTATCCTCTGTAATAATGATAGGAAATATAGGTTTAGTATTAAGTATATTAATAATGTCTTATGGATTTTATCATTGGCAACAGTAATATAAGATAAAGGATGTCTAATTCGGACATCCTTTTAATGTTACTAGAATCTAATCGATAAATTAGAATTTATAAATTAGTTTCCACTTGATAACAATCATCAATCAGAATATAATTACAGTTATATTTTTCACACATATCCAGATAGTAAGCGTTATCTCAACCTGTTGCGCTTTAATAACTTTGTAACCTCTTTTTTCGAAGAAAGGTCTTGCTGTAATGGAAGCTTGGGTAATAACTTTCTTTTGAACTGCTTTTTCCAATCTACCACAAATGGCAGTAGCAATACCTTTTCCTATTTATGCATTAGTTTAATAAACAACTAACTTTTATAATAATACGATTCTTAATCAATAATTATATTAATTATACACTATCTAAACATGTTTATGTTCTGGAAAAGCAATTAGTTACAACTGAGTTGCTATTAAAGACTCATAGAATTATTTATTTGATTTCTTTGATTTTAAGCATAAAACTGGTATAATTTACTTAATAAAATTTTTATTATGAAAGAGAGGTTATATTAGTTTATTTAAACTAATTAGAGAAATATGTTAAAAGAAGTATTAAAAAAAGATGAAATAGCTGCAATGAAAGCAAGAGATAAGGCAAGAGTTAGTGTTTTAAGATTAGTTAATTCTGAAATTAAAGCATATGAAGTTAATAATAGAGAAGATATTCCAGATGAAAATGTTATTAAAATAATAGAAAAAAGCATAAAACAAACTAAAGAAGCTTTAGAATATGCAGTTCAAGCTAATGATGAAGAAAAAATTGCAGAAGGAAAGTTTGCTTTAGAAGTTTTAACACCATATTTACCAAAGCAATTAACTGAGGAAGAAGTTAATGCTATGTTAAAAGAAATTATAACTAATGGAAACTATACAGCTAAAGATATGGGTAAAATAATGAAAGAAATAATGCCAATGGTAAATGGTAAATTTGATAGATCTAAAATTAATCCAATGGTAAAACAAATATTAGGTTAATAAAATAAATTTATAGAAAAGAGTTGGGGATAGATTATTCTCAACTTTTTTATATTTGAGTTATACTTATAATGGATAAAACTTTAAGTTGATATGATACTGTTAATATTAAGAAGGGAGTTACTATGGAAGAAGCAAAAAAATATATTAGAAGCAATAAAATAAGAGTTTTTAGTCTATTAATATTATTTATTATTTTTGTAGCTGTATTTATATGGACTAATAATAATTATAGTATATACAAATCAACCATAGCAAAGGTTATAAGTGTTAGTGAATCTCTTGATAAAACTGAGGAAGGACCAGATGGAAGGAAAGAAAATTATTATAATCAGGTTATTACTGCTAAAGTGAAAAATGGACAGTTTAAAGGAGAAACAGTTATCTTAAAAAATACATATTCATCATCTGTTCTTAAAAATGAAAAATATAAAAAAGGTGATGATTTATTTGTAGGTGTAAAGAATAATAATGGAGAACTTACAGGTAGTATTAGTGGGTTAAAAAGAGATAAATTTATAGTTTTATTTATAGAAATATTTATATTTACTATTGTTGCTATAGCTGGAAAATTTGGAGTATACACATTAGCTACATTAGTTGTTAATATATCTGCATTTATATATTTTATAAAGTTATATATTTTAGGAAAAGATTTTATGTTAATAAATTTATTAATGATAATATTCTTTAGTGTTGTAACATTACTGTTACTTGGAGGCTTTTCAAGAAAAAATATAGGGGCAATAATATCAACATTAATAACAACTTCATTGATATATGTATTATACAAGCTAACTATAGAGTTTGGTGGGGATTTGCATTATGAATTAATGGACTATATAGCAGGACCTAATGATATAGAAAATATATTTTTATCAGGTGTAATAATAGGATGTTTAGGAGCCGTTATGGATGTAAGTATAACAATTAATTCTGCTGTTAATGAAATTGTTAATTCAACAAAGTCTATTACTGTAAAGCAATTAGTTAAATCTATAAGAGAAATTGGACATGATATTATGGGAACTATGATAAATGTATTAATGTTTTCTTATATAGGGGGAAGTTTGGCTATTGTTATATTGAAAATAATAAATGGATATAGCTTGTTTAGGATGATTCAATTTGATATTTCATTTGAAATAGTTAGATTTCTAATTGGTTCTATAGGAATAGTTGCTGCTGTACCTATATCTGCTTTAGTTGCGGTATTATTTTTTAGGAAAGGGATGAAGAAAGATGATACTGATATTAGCGATAATATTGTTAGTATTAATGATTCTAATAGGAGGAGATAGGGGAGCGAAGTCATTTATTGCATTGATATGTAATATTTTTGCTTTAGTAATAGGTATTTATCTTATAATTTTAGGAATTAATCCAATAATAATAACTATTTTAGGTGTTATAATTTTTTGTCAGATAACATTGATATATCAAAATGGACATAATTTAAAAACATATGCTGCAGTTATTTCAGTTGTTCTTGTTACTTTGTTATTAAGTTTAATTATTGCTTTTGTAGGAAGTAAATCTAGCTTTGGAGGATATAGTGAATTAGATTTAAGCTCAGATATTAGTATTTACTTATCTCCTAATGTAAATATTAATATGAATCAATTAATGATATGTATGATTATAGTAAGTTTATTAGGAGCAATAATGGATACAGCTATGGCAATAACATCATCACTATTTGAATTTAATGAAGTTAATAGTGATATTACTATTAAAGAGTTAATAAAGATGGGCTTTAGTGTAGGAAGAGACATATTAGGAACTACAGTTAACACTCTTTTCTTTGCTACAATAGGTGAAACTATGATGATTAGTATTTTATTTATGAAAAATAATTATACTCTTGAAAGTGTTATTAATTCAAAAGAATTTTATCAAAATTTATTCAGTTTGGCTATTTCTAATATAGGGTGTTTACTTATAATTCCAATAAGTATTTTTATATGCACTTATGTATTAAAGGGAGATAATAAAGTTATAAATAAGATAAAATTTTATTGTAACAGGTTAGAGAAAGAAAATAATAATTAAAATAGGATAAATTTATTTTTTAAAACAATTGAAATATTACAAAATTGCTATTAAAGTAAATATTATACAAATAGTAATAAGATTATTATAAATTAGGGGGAAAGAAAAAATGAGTAAACTTAAGAAATTAAGAGAAGTTATGAAAAAATATAATATTAATTATTACATAATTCCAAGTGCAGATCCTCATCAAAGTGAATATGTAGCAGAATATTATAGAGGAAGAGCAGAGATGTCAGGATTCACTGGTTCTGCTGGTACATTATTAGTTGGAGAAAAAGAAGCTAAATTATGGACTGATGGAAGATATTTTATACAAGCAGCAGAGCAATTACAAGGTAGTGGAATTGATTTAATGAAAATGGCAACACCAGGATATGATACTATTAATCAATGGGTAGAAAAGAACATTAAAGAAAATAAAACATTAGGTTTTGATGGAAGATGTTATAGTACTAATCAATATAAAGATTTATTAAAGATAGCTGAGAAGAATAAGTTCAATATAAATATGGACAAGGATTTATTAGAAGAAATATGGAATGATAGACCAAACTTGCCAGAAGATAAGATTTTTGTTCATGATGAAAAATATTGTGGAAAAAGTGTAAAAGAAAAACTAAATGAAGTTAGAAAATATATGAAGGAAAATGAAGTTCAAAACTACTTATTAACTTCTTTAGATGATATAGCATGGCTTTTTAATATTAGAGGTAATGATATTTTGTTTAATCCGGTGGCGTTAAGTTATGCAATAATAACAGAGAATGAGGCAAAGCTTTATATTAGTAAAACTAAAGTTGATGCTGAAGTAGAAGCAGCCTTAAAAGCACAAGAGGTTATTATATATGATTATAGTGAAATTGAAGAGCATGTAAAACATCTTAATGGAAATACATTAATAGATCCAGCTAAAGTTAATGCTAAACTTTATTCTTTATTATCTTGCACAATAATAGAAAAGCTAAATGTAACTACTAAATTAAAGGCTATAAAAAATGAGATTGAAATAGCTAATTTTGAAAATGCTCATATTAAAGATGGCGTTGCAATGGTTAAATTTATAAAATATTTAAAAGATAATATTGGTAAAGAAAAAGTTACTGAAATATCAGCTAGTAAAAAGTTATCAGAATTGAGAAGTCAAGGTGAACTAGCAAAGGGAGATAGCTTTGGAACAATAGCTGGATATAAAGAACATGCGGCTATGATGCATTATAGTGCTACTCCTGAAAGTGATTATGAATTAAAACCACAGGGATTATTTTTAGTGGATTCAGGTGGACAATATTTAGATGGAACTACTGATATAACAAGAACTTTTGTATTAGGAGATATTACAGAAGAGGAGAAAAGAGACTTTACTTTAGTATTAAAAGGTCACATTAATTTGGCAAAAGCTAAATTTTTAAAGGGATCTACAGGTTGTAATTTAGATATTTTAGCTAGAGGTCCATTGTGGCAATATGGTTTAGATTATAAGTGTGGAACAGGGCATGGAGTTGGATTTTTCTTAAATGTTCATGAAGGGCCACAAGGTATAAGACCTAATGGAAATACAGTTCCATTAGAGCCAGGAATGATATTAACTAATGAACCTGGTGTTTATAAAGAAGGTAAATTTGGAATAAGAACTGAAAATGTTATGGTAGTAGTTAAGGATGAAAGTAATGAATGTGGAGAATTTTATAAATTTGATACAATATCATACTGTCCTATAGATTTAAATGGAATTAAAGTAGAATTGTTAAATGAGGATGAGAAAAAATGGTTAAACAATTATCATAAGAAAGTATATGATAAGCTTTCACCTTATTTAAACTCAGAAGAGAAAGAATTATTAAAAAGAGAAACAAGAGAAATATAAGTATAAATAAGTAAAAGTTAGGATTGGAGATATAATCCTAACTTTTTTTCTGTAAATTATATAAATAAAAATAATAGTACCAAAGATAGAGTAGTTATATAAGAATTGCGTTTAATATTAGCTTAGTGTGCTAGAAAAATAAGAATAATAATGGCCATATTAGCCAGTTGTTACCAAAGCCGCAGTTTCCAGAACCACAGTTATTAAAGCCACAATTTCTACAGCCGCAGTTATTAAAATTACTACAATTATTTCTACCACAATTATTTCTACAACAATTTCTGTTACGATTATTACAAGATCTTCCCATAAATTTTCCTCCTATGAAATATGAAAACTTAATTCATATTCTGTTAAATTTGTTTTATACTATAGTATACTCAACATAAAAAATATAGTGCATATTATTTATGGAAATTTTAGTATAATTACAATATTTTAAAAAATAGTTTTGATATAATAAATGTAAATATTAGATAAAAGCCTTAATATAGGGGATGTATACTCACATAATAATACAGATTTAATATATTAATAACGAAGTATTAAATTAAGGTGGTAAAATGAGTTTTGGAAAATTAGAATTTATTTTATATGTGGGGGAAGAGGCGTTACCAGTTACTGATGCTGAAATAATTATTTTGAATACAGATACGGCAGATATTTTTAGTAATAAGGTTTTAAAGGTAGATAGTAATGGTAAAAGTAAACCTGTGAGTTTATATACCTATGAGAGATATTTATCAGAAGAACCTGATGCATCTATCAAGCCATATAAAACTTATGATGCTATTATTATTAGTAATACACTACAAAATAAATATATAAAAAATATCCCTATTTTTGCTGGTATAACATCTATTCAAAAAGTTCAGATGACTCCAAAAGCAAGGGGATTAAATGCAATTGATATTATAGATATACCACCAAATGGGTTAATTGCAAGTGAAGAAGTAATAGCTGAAGAAAAAATAGGGGTTAAAAATATTGCAATGGAAGCTAGTAATGAAAAAGGTGCAAAAATACTAAAGGAAGTTGTTATACCTGAATATATAACTGTTCATTTAGGTTCTCCAAATTCAAGTGCACAAAATGTGACTGTATTATTTACTGATTATTTAAAAAATGTTGCATCAAGTGAAATATATCCAACATGGCCAAGAGCGGCATTAGAAAGTAACATTTATGCTCAAATTTCATTTACTTTAAATAGAATATACACTGAATGGTATAGAAGTAGAGGATATGATTTTGATATTACAAATTCAACAGCTTATGACCATTATTTTGTAAATGGAAGAAATATTTATGATACTATAAGTGAAGTTGTAGATGATATATTCAACGAATATATATCTAGAATTCAATTTAAAGAACCATTATTGGCTCAATATTGTAATGGGACAACTGTTACTTGTGATGGATTATCTCAATGGGGAACAGTAAGTTATGCAGATCAAGGATATGATGCATTTAAAATATTACAGGTGTATTATGGTAATAATATTGAATTAAGAACAGCTAATTATGAATATGGCACCATACAATCCTATCCTGGTAAGGCACTAAGAGTAGGTGATAGTGGTGAGGATGTTAAAACAATTCAAATGCAACTAAATAGAATAAGAAAAAATTATCCTGAAATTCCTGAAATAACAAATGTAAATGGAGAGTTTAATGAGGCAACTAAAAATGCTGTAAAAACCTTTCAAAAGATTTTTAATTTAACTCAAGATGGAATAGTAGGAAAACAAACATGGTATAAGATATCACAAATTTATGTAGGTGTAAAAAAACTAGCAGAACTTAATTCAGAGGGAGAAAAGTTACCTTTACCTGAAACTGCGCCAACAGAAACAATAAGATTAGGTGCTGAAGGAGAAAACGTAAAGATTGCACAATACTTATTAGCTGTTATAGGAGCTTTTTATGATGAAATATTACCGGTAAAAATTACTGGAAAATATGATAATGAAACAGAGGAGTCAGTAAGATCATTCCAAAGGCAATTTAATTTAACTGTGGATGGGATTATTGGACCTAAAACATGGAGTAAGCTGATAGAAGTTTATAAAACTTTAGAACCTTATATACTAGATTCTTCAGGGAAATTAATTAAATATCCAGGGTATGTGCTAAAGAAGGGAAAGAAGGGTGAATCAGTAAGGCTTATTCAAACTTGGTTAGATGCAATTAATTCAAAATATCCATTTATTCCAGCAGTTACTGTTGATGGAATATTTGGAGATAGAACTAGAGAAGCTGTAATGATATTTCAAAGATGGGCAGGGTTAGTAGATGATGGGATAGTAGGAAAATTAACTTGGGATAAATTGTATGAAGTCTATAGAAGCGTGGTTTAAATAAAAACTCTCTACGTATTGATTAAGTTACAATACATAGAGAGTTTTTTTGTTTTTACATAAGAGTTAAAATCTATAACAGTTGAATAAGAAATTGAGTATAATTATTGAATTTAATCTCTTATTTTTCGTATTTGAAAGAAGTTAAGTTAAATATTACGAAAAATAATAACAAAAACATTGACAATATTCGTAACGGGGAATAGAATAAAAGTGAAATATAAAGAATAAAGTTAAAATAAGTCGAACATAAATTATTTAAGATGGAGGAAAAGTATGAAAAGAAAAGGACGTTATTTACTATTTATTCCCTGTATAGTATTGGTAGCTTATTTTATGATAGTTCCATTAGTAGAGATAATAATTCCTACCTTTACAAACACAAAAGATGGGATGTTTAGTGCATATAAGGAATTTTTTACAGACTCATATATGATGTCTATATTTTTGAGAACAATCAAAATATCAGTAATATCATCAGTAATCTGTATGATTATAGGGGTGCCAGTATCTTACTATATATCAAGGGTATCTAAAAAAATAAGAGGATTATTTATTGCATTAACAGTGTTTCCTATATTAACAAATTCAGTTGTGCGTTCATTTGCTTGGATGAGTATATTAGGAAAAAATGGAATAATAAATAATTTACTTATGAAATTAAATATAATAAATGAACCATTATCTCTTTTATACACAGAAGGAGCAATTATAGTTGGTACTGTATATATATTCTTACCTTTAATGATTATTTCATTAGTAGGTGTTATGGAAAATATAGATAATGATTTATTAGAGGCAGCAGAAAGCCTAGGAGCAAATAAATTAAAGTCATTCTTTAAGGTTGTGTTTCCTTTAAGTTTACCAGGATTAATAGTTGGAACGGTTTTAGTATTTACAGGTTCTTTAACTGCATACACAACTCCACAATTATTAGGAGGAAATAAAAATACAGTTTTAGCAACATTAATATATCAAAAAACTATGACATTAGGAGATTGGCAAGGTGCTGCAGTAGTAGCAACTATAATGATTATAGTAACTTTAATAGTGATAAAAGGAATCAATTTCCTAGCATCAAGATTAGATAAGAGAGGTGTTTCATAAGATGAAAAAAAATAAAGTTTTAACAGTGTTTGTTATATTGACATATATATTCTTATTTGCACCATTAGTTATTATTGCAATGACAAGTATAGGAACAGAAAATTATATAGCATTTCCACCAAAAGGATTTTCTTTAAAGTGGTTTATTACAGTTTTTGAATCACAATCATTTATAAAGAGTATGGGGACAAGCTTTATAATATCTGGAATAGCTACATTAGCAGCATTAATAATAGGTATGCCAGCAGCCTATGGATTAAGTAGATTTAACTTTAAAGGAAAAGCTCTTGTTAAAAGCTTCTTCTTTTCACCATTAATAGTACCTGGAATAGTAGTAGGTTTTTCGCTTTTCCAATTCTTATTAGTAAAATTAAGTCTTTCAGTATATATGAGTTTATTTATTGGACATACAGTAGTAATTATTCCTTACATTATAAGAGTTGTAGGATCGAGTTTAGAAGGGTTTGATTATTCTATAGAAGAAGCAGCTATGAGTTTAGGATGTAAAAAGTCATTAACATTCTTTAAGGTAGTATTACCTAACATAACATCAGGTGTAATGGCAGCTTTTATGTTAGCATTTATAAATTCATTTAATAATGTTCCAGTATCTATGTTCTTAACTGGACCAGGGGTAAGTACATTACCTATAACAATGATGAATTATGTTGAATATAATTATGACCCAACAGTATCAGCATTGTCAGTAATATTAATGATATTAACTATTGGAATTATGTACATATTAGAAAAAACATTAGGTCTTAATAATTTTGCAGGATAAAGTTAGAACTAAATAATTAGTTGGAGGACAATAAAGATGGATTTAATAAATTTACAAAATATAAATGTTTCATATGATAAGAAAAATAATATATTAGAAAATTTAAATTTAAAGGTTAAAAAAGGAGAGTTAGTTTCTCTACTTGGACCAAGTGGTTGTGGAAAAACTACTACTTTAAGAGTTGTAGCAGGGTTTATAGAGCCAACAGCAGGTAAATTTTTATTAGGTGATAAAGATTATACCAAAATACCTGTACATAATAGAAATTTTGGATTAGTGTTTCAAAGTTATGCCTTATTCCCGCACTTAACTGTAGAAGAAAATGTGGCCTTTGGATTAAAGATGAAAAAGATGCCTAAAGAAGAGATAAAAACAAAAGTAGCAGAAATATTAGAAACGGTTGATATGAGTCATTTAGCTAAGAGATATCCTAAGGAGTTATCTGGTGGACAAAGACAAAGAGTAGCTATAGCAAGAGCTTTAGTTATTGAACCAAGCCTTTTACTTTTAGATGAGCCATTAAGTAATCTTGATGCTAAATTAAGATTAAAAATGAGAGTTGAAATAAGAAAGCTTCAACAAAAACTAGGAATAACAACATTATTTGTTACTCACGATCAAGAAGAATGTTTTTCAATTTCTGATAGAGTAGCGGTACTTAATAAAGGAGTGATAGAGCAATTTGATACTCCAGAAAATATATACTCAAATCCAGCAACAGAGTTTGTTGCAAGATTTGTAGGATTTGAAAATTTCTTTGAATTAAATAAGATATCTGAAGATACTTATGAAAATGAAGGTGGAATTAAATTAAAGGTTACAAGAGCAAAGGAAAATTCTAAGGCAAAAGGAACTATAAGACCAGATGATATAAAGATAGTTGAAGATGATTTGGAAAATACAGTAGAAGGTACTATAGAGATAAGAACTTTCTTAGGGAAAGCTTATCAATATGATGTGAAAACAGCTATGGGTAACATTATTGTAAATAGTGAAAATAATGTTGTATATGAGAAAGGTGAGAAAATAAAACTTCAATTACCATCAAATAAAATTGTAATATTATAAAAATATTTATATTAAGGAGTTTACTTATGAAAAAGAGAATTTTATCAGTATTATTAGCAGGAGTTCTATCTGCAACAGCATTAGTAGGATGTGGAAGTGCAGAAGGAGAATCATCAAATAAAAAACTTGTAATTTCAACTTGGGGATTAAATGAAGATGTTTTAAAAGAGACAGTATTTGAACCTTTTGAAGAAGAATATGGAGTAGAAATTGTTTTAGAAGTGGGAAATAACTCTGAGAGATTAACTAAAATGAAAAACAATCCAAACTCTCAAATAGATATAACTTATTTAGCAGAATCTTTTGCAGAACAAGGAATAGAGGCTGGAATATTTGAAGAGTTAGATTATTCAAAGATTCCTAATGCTGAAAAGCTTAATAGTAAAGCGCAAACTACTGTAGAAAGAGGATTTGGTCCAGCTTATACATTAAATAGTATTGGAATAGTTGTAGATCCATCTGCAGGAATAGAGATTAATTCATGGGAAGATTTATGGAAGCCTGAATTAGCTAATAAAATAGCTATTCCAGATATAACAACTACTAATGGACCTGCAATAGTTGAAATAGCAGCAGAAAAAGCTGGTGTTGATGTACAAACAGACAATGGAGAAGCTGCATTTAAAGAATTAGAAGCTTTGAAACCTAATATTGTTAAAACTTATAGCAAGTCTTCAGATTTAGCAAATATGTTTGCAAGTGGTGAAATAGTGGCAGCAATAGCAGCAGATTTCGCTTATGGAAATATTGCAAAAGCAAAACCAGAAGTAACTTATGTAGTGCCAGAATCAGGAACTTACTTAAACTTTAATACAATTAATATAAACAAAAATTCAAAAAACAAAGAGTTAGCTTATGAATTTATTAACTATGCATTAAGTGAAGAAGTTCAAGAAAGAACTGCTAAGGCTTTAAGTGAATCACCAGTTAATACTGACGTTGAATTAACAGAGGAAGAAGCTACAAATTTAACATATGGTTCAGTAGTTGATAATGCTAAAATAATTGATTTTAAATTTGTTAATACATTAATGGATGAATGGGTTAATACTTGGAACAGAATAATGAACTAGTATTATGGGTATAAAAATGGAAGTACAATTAATTATTAAAAACTTAAAAGTATATAACAGTTATTTTAAAAAGTTTATACAAGGTGACGTTGTAATAAATGATGGGAAATTTATTCATATAGGAAATAATTATGAGGATAGATTAAGCTCTAAAAATATTATAGACGGAAATAATAAGTACATGATTCCAGGATTAATAGATATACACATGCATATAGAAAGCTCAATGACAATACCAAGTGAGTTTTCTAAAGCAGCAATAAAACAGGGGGTCACTACAGTTGTAGCTGACCCTCATGAAATTGCAAATGTTTTTGGGATTGAAGGAATAAAGGAATTTATTAAGTCTAAAGAAAAGCTTGATATTTTTTATGGTATACCAAGTTCTGTACCTTCAACTAGTAATCATTTAGAGACTACTGGAGGAGAAATAACTGTTAATGAAGTAAAAGAATTATTATCTTATGAAAATATACTTTGTCTTGGGGAAGTAATGAACTTTAAAGACTTAATAGAAGATGAAAATTCAGCTATAAATAATATTATTAATGTTAGTAAAGATAAGAAAATTCCATTAGAAGGGCATTGCCCTAAAATAGATGGAGTTGACTTATCATTTTATATTTACAGAGGTGTTGATGGAGATCATACACAACAGTCAGTAGCCTCTCTTGAAGAAAAAATCAAAAATGGCATGTTTATTGAAATGCAACATAAATCAATGACTATAGAAAATATTAAATTTTTAGTAGAAAATAATTTATATGAACATTTTGCTTTAGCTACAGATGATGTTATGGCTGATAAATTAACTAAAGGACACCTTAATGAATTAGTAAAAGAAGCTGTAAATTTAGGTATGTCTATAGAAAATGCAATATATGTAGCTACTTATACTCCGGCTAAAAGAATGAGGCTTTTTGATAGAGGAACAATAGCTCCAGGAAAAATAGCAGATTTTATTTTACTTGATGATATAAAAAACTTTGATATTTATGAAGTGTATAAAAATGGAGAAGTTGTATTTAATAGATGTAACGGCTTAAAAGAAAAGTATTTTATGAAAAAAAGTAATTTTCATAAGAAATTTTATAATAGCATAAAGTTAAATCAAATTACTAATGAAAATTTATTAGTTAGGGTACCACAAAAATATAATAATAAAGTTACTTGTAGAACTATGAATATTATGAAGAATACTACATTTACGGAAGAAGGGGAAGTTTCTTTGGATGTAGAAAATAACCTTTTAAAATGGGAAAATAGTAACTGTGCTTTAATTGCTGTTTTTGAGAGATACGGAAAAAATAATAATGTAGCTTTTGGATTAGTACAAGGAGAGATTATTAAAGAAGGAGCAGTAGCTACAACTTGGGCTCATGATAATCATAATGTTATGGTTATGGGAAGAAATGTTGAAGATATGGTTTTAGCTGTTAATAAATTAATAGACTTTAATGGAGGATATATTGTTGTAAAGGATAATAATGTATTAGCAAAATTAGAGTTACCTATAGGTGGAATAGTTAGTGATGAACCAATTGAAGTTGTAGGAGAAAAATTAGGTAAAGTTAGAAGTGCTATGAAGGAATTAGGTTATAATCATATGAATGAAATAATGTCATTTAGCACCTTATCTTTACCAGTAAGTCCAGCTATAAAAATTACGGATAAAGGGCTTATTGATGTTAAAAAGTGTAAAGTGGTATCACTATTTAAATAAGTAGAAGAGACTATGTATGTGCATAGTCTTTTACTGCAGGTTGGAGGATTTAAAATGAAAAAAAAGATTACTATAGTTGAAAATACTACAGTTATTACTATGAATGAAAATAGAGATATCATAGAAAATGGAGTAGTAGTGTTTGAAGAAAACAAAATAATTTATGTTGGTGATAATAAGGGAAAAGAAAATTTTATAAATAAAGATAATTATGAAGTTGAGATTATAGATGGTGAAGAAGGAATATTAATGCCTGGAATGATAAATTGTCATACTCATGCATCAATGGTTCCCTTTAGAAGTTTAGCTGATGATTATAAAGATAGATTAAAGAGATATTTATTTCCTTTAGAGCAAAAATTAGTAGATGAAAATTTAACTTATATTGGAGCTAAATATGCTATAGCAGAAATGCTATTAGGTGGTGTAACTACTTTTTGTGACATGTATTATTTTGAAGATGAAGTTGCTAAGGCTTCTAAAGAGCTTAATATGAGAGGAGTATTATGTGAAACAATAGTGAATTTTTCAGCTCCCGATGCTAAGGAGCCTTTTGGAGGATTAGATTATTCAAGAAAGTTTATTGAAAAGTGGAAAAATGATAGTCTTATAATTCCTGGAATAGCACCGCATGCACCTTATACTAATAGTGATGAATCATTAAAAGAGGCTTATGAAATAAGTAAAAAATATAATGTTCCAATGACAATGCATGTTGCTGAAATGGACTATGAGTTTAAAGAATGTATAGAAAAACATGGCATGACACCTGTTCAATATTTAAATAAGTTGGGTATACTAGACTCTAATTTTATATCAGCTCATACAGTATTAGTAAATGATGAGGATATAAAAATATTAAAAGATAAAGGGGTAGGGGTATCTCATAATATAGGAGCTAATGCAAAAGGAGCAAAAGGGGTTGCACCTATAATTAAGATGAAAGAAGAAGGAATTAATATAGGTCTTGGTACTGATGGACCTATGAGTGGAAATACTTTAGATGTAATTGGACAAATGGTTCAAGTAGGAAAGATTCATAAATTATTTAATAATGATAGAACAATATTACCATCAATAGAGTTAGTTGAGATGGCAACTATAGGTGGAGCAAAAGTATTAGGATTAGATAAGGAAGTAGGATCAATTGAAGTTGGAAAGAAAGCAGATTTGGCTTTAATAGAAACTAAATCTGTGAATATGCAACCGATATATGATTATTATGCAGCGATAGTTTATTCTGCAAATGCTAGTAATATTGATACCGTAATTGTTGATGGAAAGGTAGTTGTTAAAAATAAAAAATTAATAAGCGGTGACTTTACTGAAATTAGAAATAATTTATTGGGATTAAAAGATAAGATAAATAAGATTGCAAAAGAACTATAATTTTATAAAATAATTTAATAATGAAGTTATAAAATGCCTATCAAGTACTATAGTGTTTTGATAGGTATTTTAATATTTATAAATATAATAAAAAAGAATAAGCATAAGAGGTTATTATAGATATAATTAAAAAAAATAATAAATCCTACTATATTTATCTACTTTAAAAATTTTAAAAAAGTATTATAATAAATATAGGTAATAATTATTATTAAATAAAAATTAAAATTAATAATAGAGATAGAGGAAATTTTATGGATGATGCAAAAGTAATTGAAATGATAAAGATAAATCCAATTATTATAAAAAATATAAGTAATCCTACAGAGGAAATGAAAAAAATAGCTATAGAAAAAGATGGACTTTTATTAAGATATATAAAAAATCCAACTATAGAAATGCAAGAGTTAGCTATGAAGAGTAATCCTAGGGCTATTGAGTTTATAGATAATCCTACAGAGGAAATGATGGTAGAGGCTATAAAGAATGGATGGAGTAATTTAAATTATATTAAAAATCCTAGTAATGAAGTAATTAAATTAGCTATAGAACAAAGAGGATGGGCTATTAGATATGCTAAAAATCCTAATGAAGAGTTACAATTATTAGCTGTAAGAAAAGATTACGATTCAATTAAATATATTAAAGAGCCTTATGAAAGTGTACAGGAAGCTGCTGTGAATATAAGTTATGATGCATTAAGATATATTAATACGCCATGCTATAAAGCTGAAGTTGCAGCTATTAAGAATAATGAAGCAGCTGTAAAGTTTATAAACAATTTAGATAAAGATAAATTATTAAGTTTTTTAAAGGTTAATATTTTAGTAATTAGATATGTTACTAAAAGTATGTTAAATGAAATATCTCAAGATGAAATAAATGGGGTATTAATAGAGGTATTATCAAAAGATGATGTAGAAGAAAAGTATGTGAGAGATTTCTTAAACTGTAGCATTATTGATAAAGAAAGTGATGTTATAGCTATTGATAAGATTATGTTTATTTATAAATATGGAAGTAAGAAAGCAAAAAAAATTGCAGTGGATGAAAAACTAAAGATGATATAGGGGGAAGGTAAAATGAATTTTATAGATACATTAAGAAGTGTGGAGTTAGTATTAGCAACTGAAGAGGTTCCTTTAATAGTTGGTGAAAGTGGGATAGGAAAAACAGCTTTAGCTAATAAATTAGCAAAGGAAAATAATTGGAGTTTAATAGTTATTGATGGAAATCTTCTTAAAGAAGGTGAAATAGGGGGATTACCTACAGTAGAATCATATATGTCTATGGATTCTACTGGGAATAAGATTGAAAAGAAGACAACAATATATGCTGTACATACAAAGCTTAGAGAAATTGATGAAGAAATAGCTAAGGGGAATAAAGTACTTTTATTTATAGATGAAATAAATCGTTGTGAGCATACAGTACAACAAGAACTTATGAACTTAATATTAAATAGAGAAATTAATGGATATAAATTGCATGATGATGTAAATATATTAGCAGCAATGAATCCATCAGGAAAATATGGTTCAGATTTTGATTATCAAGTAGTTGATATGGATGCAGCCCAAGAAAATAGATTTGTATGGCTTAATATGGAAAGTGATCATAAAGCTTGGTTAAAATGGGCAATGGAAGCTGGAATTGAGCAAAAGGTAATAGAGTTTATTGGAGTTTTCCCAGAATACTTACATAAGATAAATGAAGATGATGTAAGAGCAACACCAAGAAGTTATGAAAGAGTATCTAAGGCTTTTAAGGTTTATAAAGATAAGAGAGATTCTATACCTAGAGCAGTATTTTTAAATGTTATAAAAGGTAATGTTGGAAAGGTTATAGCAGAAGAATTTATAAATTTTGTTGAATCAGACCATAGTCCTTTAATATCTTTTGATGAAGTTTTTCAAGGTGATACTCTAAGTGAAGAAGTTATAAATAAAGTTAAAAGTGAAAGTCATACTAGACTTTATTTAAGTGCAATGAATATCTTAAAGAGCTTAGAAGAAAACATAAAAAATAGTAATGACCAAGATGCTTATCATATTAATAGATTCATTGAGTTTTTAAAGGCGTATCCTGTAGATTTAATGGTAGGAATTATGAAGGATATAAAAAGCAGTTATCCTGAAAGTTACAAAAGAGCTTTAGAAAATGAAGAGTTTGTAGAAAGTTATTTTGAAGCTTATA
This sequence comes from Clostridium cuniculi, assembly GCF_004353185.1. GTDB lineage: Bacteria > Bacillota > Clostridia > Clostridiales > Clostridiaceae > Clostridium > Clostridium cuniculi. Next base: position 33,391 of record NZ_SMUS01000003.1, read on the forward strand.
GTGCAATAAGGGGATAGCATATGGAAAGTTATTTTGAAAAGTTAAAAAAGGAACTTTATATAAAGGCTGATAAAATAGTAAATAGTTCAGCTATGTTTAAGGCATTACGTGCTGGTGAAAAGTTTGATGTGGATATTCCTAAAGATTTTGAAGAGGAATTTTTTAAACTCATAGATAAAGTAAACTTAAGTCTTATGGAAGAAAAGGATAATTTCTATGGCTATTTCTTATTTCAAATGGGAAGAGAAATACGCTTTGATATAAGTACTCCTACTGGTATAAATTTCAAAGGTGCTAAATATGTTATATATTTTAATCCGATAATATTTTTACAGCTTAATATAAAACAAATGGAAAGTACTATTAAGCATGAAATTCATCATGTATTATCTATGCACTTAATAAGAGCTAAAGAATTAAAAGGTAAGTTTAGTACACTTGCTATTAACTTAGCTATGGATATAGTAGTAAATCAATATCTTAATAATTTACCACCATATGCAATTACTTTAAAAGGAATAAATTTAAAGTATGAGTTAAATCTTGAGCCTTATAATACCTTTGAATATTATGCAGAAAATATTCAAAATGTATTAAATGTGCTTGAAGAGGATGATGAAGGTGAGGAAGATGATAGCTGGGGAGAAGATACTGATAGTGGATTTGATCCAGAGAAAACTCATGATTTATGGGATGAAAATGAAGCCGTAGATGAAAAAATGCTTAAGGATTTTACTGAGAAGTTCATAAGTAATGCTGAAAAGGGGACAATTCCTCTTCATTTAGAAGGAATGATATCTGCCTTAAGAAAAAGTAAAGGAGAACTTCCTTGGAATTTATATCTTAAGAGATTAATGGGTACTGTAGAAAGTAATAAGAAAAAAACTATAACAAGAAGAAATAGAAGGCAGCCTAATAGATTAGATTTAAGAGGTGAACTTAGAAATCATAAGGCAGAAATAGCAGTTGCTATTGATATAAGTGGAAGCATTAGTGATGAGGAATTTAAGCAAGCTATTAAGGAAGTTCTGGCTATAGTAAAAAATTATAATCATGAAATAACTATAATAGAATGTGATAAAGAAGTTAAACGTGCATATAAAGCAAAAAATATGAATGATATAAAAGAAAGATGTTCTTCTGGTGGAGGAACTAGATTTACACCTGTTTTTGAATATGCTAACAGTAAAAATATTAATTTACTAGTTTATTTTACTGATGGTAAGGGTGAAGATAAATTACAAGTTAAACCTAGAGGATATAAAGTTTTATGGGTTATTTCAGGAAGAGGAGATAAGCTTTCATTAAAGGAACCTTATGGTGTAGTTAAAAAGCTTAGCAAAGTTGAAGTAAAAGATACTATAGTGGATATGAAAGATGTTAGAAATGACGGATATTCAATGAATAATCAAGAGCCAATTTTTTAATATGATAAAGGCAATTCTGTTGATGGAGCAACAGTAATTTAATATAATATAAATTAGATATAATGAAATTAGTGTAAAAATAAGATTGTACCAAATAAGGTGCAATCTTATTTAATTTGGAGGATTTACTTTGGAAAAGACATACATGTTTGATAACTATATATCTATAGGACGTAACTTTATGACTGAAAAGAACTATTTAAAAGCTCTAAAGTTTTTTAAGAAGGCATATAATTGTCCGGAAGGAAAAGATGACATAGATTTAATATTAGATTTAGCATTTCTTTATGATAAAATAGCACATTTTGATTTGGCTGAAAAAATGTATAGAAGAGTATTAGAATTAGATGAAACTAATGCTATAGCCTATTATGGATTAGGTATAATTTATGATGATGATGAATTATATGAAGAAGCTATTGAGTATTATAAGAAAGCTATAAAATATGATGAAAAATATGAAAAAGCATACTTCTTTCTAGCTAATGCTTATGATGAATTAGGGAATAAAGAAGAGGCAATAAAAAATTATAAAGAGGTATTAAAGCTAAATTCAAAGGATTTATGGGCAAATGCTAATTTAGGATGTATTTATGATGAATTAGGAGATACTAAATTAGCTTTAGAATATATGGAAAAAGCACTTGAAATAGATAAAAATCATTTTAGAATACTATTTAATATGGGAGTATTTAATAAAAAGTTAGGTAACTTAGAGTTATCAGAAGAGTATTATAAGAAATCAATAGAAGAAAATCCTTATTATCCATATAGTTATTTAAATTATGCAGTAATGTATAGAGAAAAAGAAGATTACTATAGAGCCATTGAAATAATAAATGAAGGTATCTTAGAAAATGAAGATGAAGGGTTTTTATATTATAATAGAGCTTGCTTTTATGTAGGTATAAATAAGTTAGAGTTAGCATTGGAAGATGTTATTAAATCAATAGAGTTAAATGATTTCTTTGAAGAGTATATGAAGGAAGATGAAGAACTTGATGCTATAAGAGGGTTGGAAAGATATAAAGAAATATTTGAAAAATAATTTGACAGATTTATTGGTAATGTTTATATGAAATATATGAAAAAATATTAAAATTTTACAAAGTAAACATTTGCAATAACATGAAATTTATGATAATATTAAATTATAGAAATGAATATTAGTGTACATGGGATAGTGATTGTGCATTCAAGCTAAACCTACACAAATTTAATTATGGTATATTATGTTATTTTTTACATTGATATATTATGATTATTTTGTGTAGGATTTTTTATGTTAAAAAAGAAAGAGGTGATTATTTGTTAATTCATAAAATACTTAATAATAATGTTGTTGTAATTTTGGGAAAAAATGATGAAGAACAAATAGTTATGGGTAAAGGAATTGCATATAAGAAAAAGATTGGGGATTATATAGATGATAATATTATAGATAAGGTTTTTACTTTAACAGACAAAAATTCATCTAATAAATTTACTGATATATTAAAGGAATTATCTCTTGAATATATAGAAATTGCTGATGAAATTATAAAATATGCAACAGAAAAGCTAGATAAAAAATTGAATGAAAATGTTATTATACCATTAAGTGATCACATACAAACTGCTGTAGAAAGACATCTTGATGGAATAAATATGAAAAATGTTTTATTATGGGATATTAAAAGATTTTATCGTGAAGAATTTAATATTGGATTAGAAGCATTAAAGATAATAGAAAGAAAATTAAATGTTTCATTACCAGAAGATGAGGCAGGCTTTATTGCAATTCATATTGTAAATAGTTTAACTAATGAGTGTTCGGAGAATATTTATGATATAACTAAAATTATGCAAGAAGTAGTGAATATAGTGAAGTATTGCCTAAAAACAGGTATTGACGAAGAATCTGGATACTACTATAGATTTGTAACACATATAAAGTACTTTGCACAAAGACTTATAAGTGGAAAAACATATGAAGATGAAAATGATGATAATTTATTAGAAATAATAAAGGTCAAATATGCAGAAGCATATAAATGTGTTGAAAGAATTAGTGAGTTTATTAATAAAAAATATAAATATGTAATTTTAAATGAAGAAAAAGTATATTTAACAATTCATATTGCAAAAATTATGAGTAAACAAGCTAATTAAATATATATAAATTTAAAATGGATGGTGACATTTAGTTGGCCAAACCTTCAGATTTCATATTAAATAAATGAATTATTGGAGGTATTAAAAATGGGAAAATATGAACCATTAGCAAAGGAAATTATTAAAAATATAGGCGGAAAGGAGAATATCAGTAGCTTAACACATTGTGTAACTAGATTACGTTTTTATTTAAAAGATGAATCAAAAGCAAATGATGAAGTGATTAAGAAGATGGATGGAGTTGTAACCGTGTTGAAATCAGCCGGGCAATATCAAGTTGTTATCGGAAATCATGTTGGTTTAGTTTTTGAGGATATATGCAAATTAGCAGGCATATCAATGGAGTCTAGGAATGATGAATCAGAAAAGAAAAACACTAATTTGTTAAATAGAGCTATTGATGTTATTTCAGGAATTTTTCAGCCGCTTTTAGGAGTAATGACTGCTGTTGGTATAATTAAAGGACTTCTTGCAATGTGTAGTTCTATGGGATGGATTATGTCAGGAACTGGGACATATGAAATATTAAATGCAATAGCAGATGCTATGTTTATGTATCTACCAGTTGTTTTAGGATATACAGCTGCAAAGAAGTTTGATTTAAAACCATTCGTTGGATTAATAATAGGTCTTGCACTTTGTTACCCTGCTGTTCAGAAAAGTAATTTATCAGCAACATTACAACCATTGTATACATTATTTGATGGTACAATGTTTGCATCACCAGTATACATGGAGTTTTTTAATATTCCTATTATTTCAATAGACTATACATCAACTGTAATTCCTGTAATTTTAATATGCTATCTAGCATCAAAATTACAAAAGTTATTTAGAAAAGTGGTTCCAGAAATGATAAGATTTTTTGGAGAACCAATGCTTACAATATTATTTTCATTAATTATTGGATTTATAGTAATTGGGCCAATTGCGACTTATGCATCTACATTAGTAACTAATGCTATATTATATGTTCGTGATTTATCACCAATGTTATCAGGTGCTATAGTAGGAGGTTTTTGGCAAATACTTGTTATTTTTGGTATTCATTGGGGGCTTATTCCTGTTTATATAAATAATGTTTCAACATTAGGTTATGACAATGTTATGATGCCATTCTTTGGTACAACCTTTGCAACTACTGCAGTTGTAATAGCAATTCTAATTAAGACTAAGGATAAGAAGTTAAAAGAATTATGTTTACCAGCAGCAGTTTCAGGTATATTTGGAGTTACTGAACCAGCAATTTATGGTATAGTACTTCCATTAAAGAAGCCTTTTATAATAAGCTGTATTTCATCAGCAGTTGCAGGAGCATTTTTTGGCTTCGCAAATTTAAGAGAGTTCATAATGGGTGGATTAGGAATATTTGAGTTCCCAGCTATGATTGACCCAGCTACAGGTAGTATGGATAATGTTATTGTTGGTGTAATTGGTGCTGTAATAGCTATGGTACTTGGATTTGTTTTAACAATAACTTTATTTAAAGATAAGGAAGAAGTAACAGAAGATAATCAAAAGAAGAGTGAGTCTAATGAAAGTGAAATTAAAGTTTTTTCTTCAGAAAAAGAAAGTATAAAAATACCTATGGAAGGTGAAATACTTCCATTATCAGAGGTTCCAGATGATGCATTTTCAACAGGGATAATAGGAAAAGGATTAGCTATTAAGCCTGATAAAGGGATTCTTAAGTCACCTGTAAAAGGAACAATTGCAACAGTATTTCCAACGTATCATGCAATTGGAATAACTAGTGAAAGTGGAGTTGAAATATTAATTCATGTTGGAATGGATACAGTTCAATTAGAAGGAAAATATTTTGAACCTAAAGTTAAGGTAGGAGATTCAGTTAATATAGGTGATGAATTACTTAAATTTGATATTAAAGAAATTGAAGAAGCTGGATATCCAACTATTACTCCTGTTGTTGTTACTAACTATGATGATTACTTTGAAATTGTTGAAGTTGGATTAAGTGAAAATAATAATGATGATTTACTTACTATTATTAAAAAGGAGAGAGTTTAGCTATGAGTAATACAAGATTTCCGAAAGGGTTTTTATGGGGGGGAGCTACAGCTGCAAACCAATGTGAAGGTGGATATAATGAAGGTGGTAGAGGTTTAGCAAATGTAGATGTTATTCCATATGGAGAGGATCGCTATGCAGTTATGGCTGGAAAAATGAAAATGTTAGACTTTGATAATGAGCATTATTACCCAGCTAAAGAAAGTATTGATATGTATCATAGATTCAAAGAAGATATAGCTTTATTTGCTGAAATGGGCTTTAAAGTATTTCGTATGAGCCTTAGCTGGACACGTATTTTTCCTATGGGTGATGAAGAATTACCAAATGAAGAGGGATTAAGGTTTTATGAAGAGATATTTAAAGAATGTCATAAATATGGAATAGAACCATTAGTAACAATTACACATTTTGATTGTCCAATACATTTAATAAAGAAGTATGGTGGTTGGAAAAATAGAAAAATGATAGGCTTTTATGAAAATCTATGTAATGTTATATTTAATAGATACAAAGGATTAGTAACTCATTGGCTTACATTTAATGAAATTAATATGATTTTACATCTTCCATTTATGGGAGCAGGGCTTTATGAAGAAGAAGGTAGAAATTTTGAAAAGGATAAATATCAAGCTATTCATCATGAGCTTGTTGCAAGTGCTATAGCAACTAAAATAGCACATGAAGTTGATAAGAATAACAAAGTTGGGTGTATGCTTGCAGCAGGAAGCGTATATCCAAATACATGTGATCCTAAGGATGTGTGGGAGGCATACAAATCTGAGAGAGAGGGATATTTCTTCATAGATGTTCAATCAAGAGGATATTATCCAAACTATGCACTTAAAGAAATGGAACGTAAGGGAATAATGCCTATTATGGAGGTCCATGATAAAGATATATTAAGAGAAAATACTGTAGACTTTATATCATTATCATATTATGGAACAGGATTGGTAAGTGCCGATCCAGAGGTAAATAAATTTACAGAAGGTAATGCATTTCCAACATTAAAAAATCCATACCTAAAAACTAGTGAGTGGGGATGGCAAATAGATACTTTAGGATTCCGTACTACATTAAATGCTTTATATGAAAGATATGAAAAGCCATTATTTGTTGTTGAAAATGGATTAGGAGCAGTTGACACTGTTGATGAAAATGGAGAAATAAATGATGACTATCGTATAGAGTATTTAAAAGAGCATATAGAAGCTATGGGAGATGCAATTGATAAGGATGGTGTAGAAATTATAGGATATACTACATGGGGATGTATTGATTTAGTAAGTGCATCAAGTGGAGAAATGAAGAAGAGATATGGATTTATATATGTAGATAAAGATAATGATGGACATGGAACATTGGAAAGAAAAAAGAAAAAATCTTTTTATTGGTATAAAAAAGTTATAGAAAGCAATGGAGAAAACTTAGAATTTTAGTATTAAAAATGAGCTGTAGATATGATAAATTACAGCTCATTTTTAATTTATCAGTTTTTTATATCTAGAATTTTAGTTTTATTTTTCATATTTTTATATTCTAATGGGGTTATACCAATAACCTTTTTAAATAGTCGACAAAAGTATGAGTAATTATTAAAGCCACAACATAATGAAACTTCAACTAAAGAAAATTGTGGGTCTAATAATAGATGTTTTGCAGCAGTTATTTTTCTTAAATTTACATATTCGCTAAAAGTACAATTTGTATAATTTTTAAAAACTCTACAAAAATAAGTTTTATTCATATTTACAATAGAGCAAATATCATTTAAAGAAATATTTTCATCTATATGTTTATGAATATAATAAATAGCTTTTCTAATTTCAGGATGAGGATACTTTTCACCTAAATAATCTTTACAATAGCTATAAGAATTTATTATTTTATGGCCAGTGAGTAATAAAGAAGATAGATTACAACTATCAAAATTTTCTTTAGTATTTTTAAAACAACATTTGTGTAAAGAAATTCCCTCTTTAACAAGAATATAATTATAAATACTAAAGTTAAGAGATGAAATAAAGGTATCACAATGCTTAAAACCGGTAGTTTCTATAAGACTTTTTAAATTTTTATCAAATAGTTTAAGTGCTAGGTTGGTATTTCCACAGTATACTAATGAGCAAATATGAAGATGATTTATTGTATTTTTTTCCATAAAATTCCCCTTACCTTAAAATTTGATTTAAAAAAAGTGTAAAATAATTAAAAAACAAGAGAATATAGTTAAAGACTACCTAATTATACCATGATACAATTATAAAGTAAAAATGATAATCATTATCAATTAAGAAGGGGAGAATATGAATATTTTAATTGCTTATTCAAGTAAAACAGGAAACACTAAAAAATTAGCTATGGGTATTTACAATAATATATATGAAGAATGCGGTCTTAATGTATCAATAAAGCCTGTTGATGAGGTTAAATGTATAGAAGATTATGATGCTATATTAATTGGATATTGGGTAGATAAGGGTGGTCCTAATAAGGAGACTAAAGAATTTATGAAAAGGATTAAAAATAAAAAAGTGGGTATATTTGCTACATTAGGTGCATATCCAGATTCAAATCATGGATTCAATAGTTTAGTTAAAGGAGAAGATCTTTTAAAAGAAAATAATGAAATAATAGGAAAATATATTTGTCAGGGAGCGGTTGATTCTAATTTAATTGAGGCTTTCAAAAAGTTAGATTCTAATAATTATCATGCTATAACAGATGAAAAATTAAGAAGATATAAAATTGCTAAGCTTCATCCTAATGAAGCTGAAATATTAAGTGCATCTATATTATTTAAAGAAAGATTAACAATAGTTTAGGGGGAGTAATTGTGGAAGATAAAAAAATTCGTAAGATTGCTATATATGGAAAAGGTGGTATTGGAAAATCAACTACAACATCTAATTTATCAGCAGCATTATCTCAATTAGGTCTAAAAGTTATGCAAATAGGATGTGATCCTAAAGCTGATTCAACTAAAAATCTTATGGGTGGGAAAAGAATTCCAACTGTTTTAGAGCAACTTAAGGAAAAGGGAGATAACTTATCATTAGAGGATATAGTTTTTTCAGGTTATAACGGAGTGTTATGTGTAGAGTCTGGAGGTCCTACACCAGGAATAGGATGTGCTGGAAGAGGGATTATATCAGCTTTTGAAAAGTTAGAAGAATTAGAAGCTTTTGAAACATATAAGCCAGATATTGTCTTATATGATGTTCTTGGAGATGTAGTATGCGGTGGTTTTGCAATGCCTATAAGAGGAGGATATGCAGAGGAAGTATATATTGTATCATCTGGTGAAATGATGTCTCTATATGCTGCATCAAATATTAGCTCAGCTATTAAAAATTTCAGAAGTAGAGGATATGCAGAATTAAAAGGATTAATATTAAATTCGAAAAATATAGAAAATGAAATTAGTATTGTGGAACAAGCAGTAGAAGAAATAAAGACAAAAATAGTTCACGTAATACCAAGAAGTGGAGAAATTCAGCTTGCAGAAAATGCTGGAGGAACAGTATTTGAGTTTTTAGAAGAATCAGAAATGAAAGAAGTATATATAGAATTAGCAAATAAAATTATTGCGTAAAATTAAAGGTTATGAAAATAGGGGGATTTATATTATGATAAGTAAAAAAACAAGAGTATTAGTAATGGGTATTTCAACAATTTTAATGATAGGGATGCTTGCAGGTTGCTCAGCAAAAAGTACAGGAGTAGCAGGAGCTAACGATTCTGAAGTAGTAGCTTCTGAAGATAGTGTAGAGAAAGAATTTAGATTAGAGTATACAGAAATAATGAAACAACAAGGTTTTACAGAGGATGTAGTATTAGAAAGTAAACCAGAGAGAGTAGTTTGTGTATCAACATCAACAACACCTTTATTATTTGAAGTAGGTGCATCACTTGTTGGAATTCCAACATCAACAGTTTTTGAAACGCCTAGTGATTATACTGGAGAAAAATTACAATCACTTATGTCTGATGATTTTAATATAGAAACAGTTGTTGCTCTTAATCCAGATTTAGTTATAATTCCATCTTCATCTAAAGAACAATATGGAGATGCTTTAGAATCATCAAATATTCCAGTTTATTATACAAATAGTGGACATTCAGCAACATATGAATCTGTAGTTCAAGAAGCAGAAGTAATTATAAATGCTTTTGGGAAGGACTCAGAAAATGCAAAGAAGGTATTACAATCATTTGATGATTTAGATAAAAAGATGGAGGAAAGTAAGAAAGCATTAGAAGGAAAAACAGTTATGATAATTGCTACAACTGAATATATACAATCAAAAAGTGGTACTGCTGGGTCTATGGCAGATATGATAGGTCTAACTAATGTATATGAGAATGAACAAGCTGGAATGGTTCCTCTTGATCAGGAGACTACTCTTGGATACAATCCAGACGTTATATTAGCAATAGGAAGCAGTATGTCAGAAGAAGATAATAAAGCAGTTTTTGAAGCGGCATTTGCTGAAAATAGTGAATATTGGGGAAGTTTTGAAGCAATAAAGAATAATAAGGTTATTTATTTACCATCAAGCTATATGCCAAGTACAGGGATAGGTGTAGTAAAGCAAATATCAGATCTTATAGATTTTGTTTATGAAAAGCTAGAAATTAATAATTAATTAAATAAAGAAGTAGGAGTAATAGATGAAGAAAAAAGCAAAATCTATAATAAAGGTTACTTCAGTTATATTAATTCTTAGCTGCATATTATGTGCATTAGCTCTTATTTCTATATCTATAGGAAGTGCAAGATATTCTTTAAGTGATATAATCACTAATTTATTAACTGAAGAAAGTAATCCTATTAAGATTATAATATATAATTTAAGATTGCCGCGTATAATTTCAGCTATTTTAATAGGTGCAGCATTATCAGTTGCTGGGGCGTTATTGCAAGCTGTTATGAGAAATCCTTTAGCTGATCCAGGAACAATTGGTGTATCAGCTGGAGCAGGTACAGCTGCAACTACTATATTACTATTATTTCCACATATGACAACGGCAGTTCCGATATTTGCTTTTGGAGGAGCTGCATTAGCTTGTGGACTAATATATTTATTAGCCTGGAAAGGTGGAATAGACCCTGTAAGGATAATTCTTTCAGGGGTAGCCATAAACTCTGTGTTAGGAGGATATAATGGATTTTTACAAATGTTATATTCAGATAATTTACAAGGGGTTTTAGGATTTATGAATGGAAGTTTATCTGGTCGTTCATGGAGTGACGTTAAAACTCTAGTCATTTATGTAATCATAGGGTTATTGTTAGCTATAATATGTATAAAAAGTGCTAATGCATTACAGCTTGGGGATGAAATGGCAAAAAATCTGGGGATTAACGTAAATCTAAGTAGAATATTCTTATCTGCTGTTTCAGCATTTTTAGCAGCAGCTACAGTAAGTGTTGCAGGAATGATTGGATTTGTAGGACTTGTTGTGCCACATATTGCAAGGATGATAGTAGGTTCAGATTATAAAATTATGATTCCAACCAGTATGCTATTAGGAGCTGTAGTATTACTTTTTGCTGATACTGTAGGTCGTACATTAGTACCAGGAATGGATATTCCAGTAGGAACCATTATGTCTATGGTAGGGGGACCATTTTTCTTATACATGCTTAGAAAGAAGGGGAAAATAAGTGGAAATTAATTGTAGAGATATAGAGGTTAAATATGGGGAATATAAGGCTGTAAAGGGAATAGACACATCATTATATAAAGGAGTTATCACAACTATTATAGGTCCTAACGGATCAGGAAAATCTACATTTTTAAAATCTATAACTAGATTATTAAAATATGATAGAGGAACTGTTCATATAAATAATAGAAATCTTGAATCTTATAAAGGGAAAGAGCTATCTAAAATGATAGCAGTTCTTCCTCAAAGACATTCAGCTCCACCAGATTTTAAGGTTGAAGAGCTTGTAAGCTATGGTAGGATGCCACATAAAAAATGGTATGATGCTAAAAATGATTATGATGATCCAATTGTTAATTGGGCAATGGAATGTACTAATATAAGTCATTTAAAAAAGAAGTCTATTAATGAAATATCAGGTGGGGAATCACAAAGAGTATGGATAGCTACAGTATTAGCTCAAAATCCAGAGATACTATTTTTAGATGAGCCTACAACTTATTTAGATATTTCTCATCAATTAGAAACTATGAATTTAGTAAAAAGACTGAATAAAGAGCATGGTATTGGAGTTGTTATGGTATTACACGACTTATCACATGCTTTAGAGGTTAGTGATAGAATAATAGTTTTAAAGGATGGTAAGAAGTATGATGAGGGAAAACCAACAGATGTAATAACTTCTAAAATGATGAAAGAAGTTTATAACGTAGATTGTGAAATTATAAATATAGAAGGAAGAGATAAACCAATTATTGCATATAAAGAAATTGCAGCGGTTTAAAGGGGGAGACATGATAAATTCGCTAGAAATAATTAATAAATTATCTAAGTTAGATAGTATAAATAATATGAAAGATATAAAACCATTAACATATGCATCATTTCCAGGATCACATTGTCCTCTATTTGGGTCGGCCTTATTACTTAAAGAAATTAAAGATGCTGTATTTGTAGTAATAGGAACAGATGAATGCTCTTATTATACTAAGCAAATGACTATGAGATCAGAGGTGTATGGTGGAATAGATGGAAGATGCGTCAGTATTATTCTTAATCAGCATGATATAACTTTTGGATGTCAAAAGAAAATTGAATCAGCTTTTAGTGAACTGATGGAAGAATATAAGCCTAATGCAGTATTTCTTATAACAACATGTGTTGTTGAATTAATTGGTGATGATGTTGAATCTTTAGGAGATACATTAGGAGATGAGTATGGAGTGCCAGTTGTAACTGTGCATACTGAGCACTTCAAATCAGAAAACCATATTATAGGTTTAGAAAGAACCTTATCAGCATGTATAGGTATAATGGAGAGGCAAGCTAAATTAGAAAATATATCAGTAAACGTTATAGGTCAGAGAAGTGGAAATTTTACTGAAACAGAATTAGGGAAAATATTAAATGATTCTAATGTAGATATTAATTTAATGTTACCAGGTTGTACAGTAGAAGATATACGTAAAGCACCACAAGCACATATAAATATTGTTACAAGCTCAATAGGATTACCATTGGCTAAAAAAATGAGAAGTAAATTTAATATACCATATATATTATTTGAAAAATTTACTGACCCAGAATATATATTAGAAGCATATAATAATCTTTTTGATACATTACAGTTAGAATTACCAAAAGAAGTTATACAGCTTTATAATAAGGCTAATGATGCTGTGAATTTTGGAAAAGAAGTTTTAAAAGGTGCTAAATATATATATGGAAATACACCATTCCAATGTTTTGAAGTAAACTCATTTATGACAAAGTTAGGGATGATACCGGAGCTTATACAAGTATCTTATATGACAGAAAATGATGATAAATATATAGAAGATATATTAAGTAAAGAAAATCCTTATGTATGTAAGAGTGCTAATATAGCACCATTACAAGGAGTATATGATATATTAAAGCCAGATTTATACTTAGGACATGAATATGCTACAAGGTTAGCTAAAAAGGGAATTGCAATTGTCAGAAGTGATATGGCATCAGCAATGGCTGGAATGGAAGTAGTTAATTTCTTTGTAGAAGAGTTAGTTAGAGCATATAAAGAATCAAAAGAATATCAAGGAGGTACAGTAAATGAGCTTATGTAGATATTTGCCGACTCCATCAGATAGAATGGGAATTTTATGGACTCTTTTATCTATAGATGATACTGTAGTAATAGAATTTGGACCAACGGGAACAACACATTTTAGTATGGGCTTTTTTGGGAAAATTGGGGTAGAACAAGAAAATAGATTGTTTGCAACACATATGAGAGAAGATGATGTAATAATGGGTTATACAGAAACTCTAGAAGATGCCATTATTGAAGTTGATAAGTGGATAAGCCCTAAAGCTATTTTTATAGTAGCATCATCTGTTAGTGCAATAATTGGAACTGATTTAAAAGGTGTATGCAGAGCTATTAAGCCTAAGGTATCAGCTGAATTATATGCTTTAGAAAATGGTGGCTTTAGGGGTGATTACACAACTGGAATAAAAATTGCTTATGATACTTTGTTTAAAAGTATGTTAGGTGAAAAAACAGAAAAGATAGATAATACTTATAACATATTAGGGGCATCATTATATAGTTATCGTATGCGTTCTGATATTAATGAAATTAAAGAGTTAATGAAAAATAGCTTTAATTATGATGTAATAGGTACGTTATGTGTAGATACTAGTGAAGAGGTTATTAGAAATACTACTAAAGCTAAGCTTAATATTGTTATTTCTTTTGAAGCTTTAGAGTTGGCAAAGTATATGAAGGAAGTTTATGATATACCATATATTTATGGGGCACCATATGGATATGTAGGAACATTAGAGTGGTTAAAGGAAATATCACAAACTATGGATATAAGTATTAATAATAATGTTACTAAAGAGTTAATGAAGCGTATTATGAATATTAAGCATTATCCTATGTATAAAAGAATGCTTAAAAATTCTAAGCCAACTATGAGTATATATTCTGAATATAATAGATTATTAGGGTTTAGAAAAATATCAGAAGAAATTGGATTTAATATAGATAGTTTTATATGTAGTCATAATATTAAAGATATAGATGATAAAGATATTACTACATTAAATTCAGAAAAAGAAAGAATAGAGCTATTAAAAAATAAAAGTAATCAATTAATTATAGCGGATGATGTAACATTAAGAATGGCTAATGATAAAAATACAAAATTCAGAGTTAGTATGCCTATATTGTACGGAAGTCAAATAGCTAATCATATACCTTTAGTAGGAATAAAGGGTATGGATTATTTCTTAGAGTATGTTGATCAGTATTTACAAACTTTAAATTAATATAATTGGTGAAAATGGACTATAGACACAATAGACTATAGTTCATTTTTATTATATTTAAATAAATTTATATAGAGTACATATTTGTATGGATACAATTGATTTATTTGTATTAGTAGGTATAAAATGGATATAAAGTTTTATAACAAGGGGGCAAATATTAATGAATAAGCAAATTAGATTTAAAAAATTAATACAAACTGCTTTACTTGCAGCATTATGCTTTGTATCTTTCACTTACTTACAAATTAAAATTCCAGTACCAGGTGGAGATGCAACTTCACTTCATATTGGTAATGCATTTTGCGTTTTAGCAGCTTTATTACTTGGAGGATGGTATGGGGGATTAGCAGGGGCAATAGGAATGACAATTGCAGACTTAATTGATCCTGTATATATACTAGTAGCACCTAAGACATTTATTTTAAAATTATGCATAGGTTTAATAACAGGTTTTATTGCACATAAAATAGCAAAAATAGGTGAAAGCAATGATAATAAATATATTTTTAAATGGAGTTTAATAGCATCAATTGCTGGACTTGCTTTTAATGTAATTGCTGATCCTATAGTTGGATTCTTTTATAAGCAGTATATACTTGGACAACCTCAAGATGCAGCTATGATTCTAGCTAAACTAAGTGCAGCAACTACATTTATAAATGCAGCAGTATCAGTAATTTTAGTGGCAATCATATACAATGCAATAAGACCAATACTAAAAAAATCTGGTCTATTATTACCAATTTATAATTAAGAAGTTAAGATTTGAACTTAGCTTTGTTAGTTTGAATAAATTAAGAGTTTCCAACGGAAACTCTTAATTAGATTTATCTCTAAAACCATTAGGTGAAGTATTAAATAGTTTTTTAAATGCTTTACTATAATGAAACTCATCGTAAAAGCCAAACATATCAGCTATCTCTTTTAACTTCATATCGGGATAAGAAATTAAAAAATATTTAGAGTTATTAAGTTTAAGCTCTAAGTGATATTCATGAATACTTTTTCCAGTATTATTTTTAAAATGTTTTTGTATAGTTCTAGAAGAAAAATTTAATAATCTAGATAAATCATCAATACTAATTTTATTTTGAATATTTTCTTCCAATATTGATATTATATCTTTTGTAAGTTGATTATATTGAAGTGTATCAATTTTATTAACTTCTAAGTCTATTTCAGCTAAAATTCTAGATAAAATTGAATTTTTTAGTTTTGTATTATCTGTATTACTTATATTACATAAAGATGATAATTCGTGAAAGTAATAGGGTAATTTAGGATTATCTTTAAGGTTTAATTTTGATGGAATACAGTAAAAATCATCAATAATTTTATCTGGTTTATTAAAAATAACATCATCTTTAATGTCAGAAGAAAAATGAATGTAATAACAAGATGTGTTGTTAAGATTATTTGAATGTGGATAATGGTGTTTATAAGCTGGTAAAAACATAATATCACCTTCACGACTTTCAATTAGTTCATTTTCAACAATTACATTAAAACCTCCACTTAAAACGTAAACTAAATCGTGAAAAGGTAAAGTTCTATTAGGATGAGCAATAGTATTATTAAAGATTAATTTACTGCACATATCAACTTTTCTAAAACAGTTTGAATTTAAATTTGTATATAACATGTGCATTATTTTACATGAGCTTCTCATTAAAGTCAATGGAGTTAATAAATGGTATTAAATTATAATTAAGTTGTACTAAAGGTAATAAAAGTAGTGAGAATATGGAGGTTAAAATTATGGATAATATAATTACTAAAGAATTGGCAAGTAATATAAAATTTAATAATGTAAATATAACAGATAGGTTTTTTAGATATTATCAAAACTTGATAATTAACCAGGTAATACCTTATCAATGGAAGGTATTAAATGATGAATTAGAAGGTGTAGAAAAAAGCTCTGCAATAAAAAATTTTAAAATAGCAGCAAAAGAAATGGAAGGGAATTTTTATGGATTTATCTTTCAAGATAGTGATGTTTATAAGTGGTTAGAAGCAGTTGCATATAGTTTGCATTTAAAAGAAAATAAAGAGTTAGAAAGATGTGCGGATGAAGTTATAGATTTAATAGGAAGAGCACAACAGGATGACGGCTATCTTCATACTTATTTTATAATAGAAAGACCAGATATGAAGTTTAAAGATCTTTGGGAATGTCATGAATTATATTGTGCAGGACATTTTTTTGAAGCGGCTACAGCTTATTATAATGCGACTGGAAAAGAAAAAGTTATTGAAATAGCTAAGAATTTAGCTGATTGCATCTATAATAATTTTGGAGTTGAAGAGGGAAAAATAAAAGGATATGATGGCCATGAAGAAGTTGAATTAGGCCTTATGTCTTTATATAGTGTAACAAAGGAAAAGAGATATTTAGATTTAGCTAAATTCTTTATTGATGAAAGAGGACAATTACCACATTTCTTTGAAGTAGAATGGGAAGCAAGAGGGAAAATTAGCTATTGGAATGGATGGAATCCTTGTGAATCACCAAATGCCTCAAAAGATTTTATTTCCTGTATAGGTGCAGAATATAATCAAACTCATAAGCCAGTAAGAGAACAAGATGAAGCTGTTGGACATGCTGTTCGAGTTGTATATATGTTATGTGGAATGATTGATGTTGCTAGAGAGTCAAAGGATAATAGTTTATTAGAAGCTTGTCAAAAGTTATGGAATAATATAGTGAATCAAAAGATGTATATAACAGGAGCAATAGGGTCTACACATGTGGGAGAAGCATTTACAGGAAACTATGATTTGCCTAATGATTCATTATATGGAGAGACTTGTGCCTCAATAGGACTTGCTATGGCTGCTAAGAGAATGTTAAATACGGAAATAAACTCAAAGTATAGTGATGTAATAGAAAAAGAAATATATAATGGAATAATTTCAGGAATAGCAATGGATGGAAAGTCTTTCTTTTATGTAAATCCATTAGAAGTATATCCTAAAAATCATACTAATCCTGTTTTAGAGCAAGTAAAGGTTGAAAGACAAAAATGGTATCCTTGTGCATGTTGTCCACCAAATGTAGCCAGATTTTTATTAAACATAGGAGATTATATATATTCTTCTAATAATGATACAGTATATATTCATCAATATATTGCAAATAATTCAAGGCTTAATATAGGAGAGTCTTTTGTAAATATAGAAATGAAATGTGATTTGTTAAAGTCTCAGGAAATAGAAATCAAAATAGGCGGTAGTGATTTAGAAAATAAAAATGTAGCATTAAGAATACCTAGTTGGAGCTCTGGACATTCAGTAAAGATATTTAATAATGAAGCAGATTATGAAATTATTAATGGATATATATATTTAAGAAATATACCTAAAAATGATATTTCTATATATTTAAGTTTTAATTCTGAATTAAAAGTTATAAAAGCTAATAAAAGAGTAAGATATGATGCAGGAAAAGTTGCTATAACATATGGACCATTAGTATATTGTACAGAAGAAATAGATAATGGAGATATGTTATATAATTTGTTACTTAAGGATTCAAAGAATTTTGAAAGAGAAGCATTTACCCATAATGATTTAGAATTATTTAAAATAATAGTTGATGGATATAGAGAAATAGATAATGACGATAGCTTATATCATGAGAATAATGTCACATTAGAAAATGAAAAAATAACATTAGTTCCATATCACTATTGGGGAAATAGAGGAGTTGGAGAAATGCAAGTTTGGCTTAGGATAAAATAATATAATTATAGATTACCATCTAGTGAAGGCGTAAATTTTTCTAGATGGTTTTTATTATAAAAAAATAAAAAAATAGTATAAGAAAATACATGGAATTTATTTTAGATTTGTAATAATATATAGCTTGGTAAAAAAAGATATAGAATTTTATGGAAAGAAATTTAGTTGTAAAAAGAGAAAACTCATTAAGTTAAAATTATAATTATAAAGAGGAAAAAGGTATGGAGAAGAATAAGGTAAAAGACTTAACACAAGGTAATGTATTCAAACTAATTTTAGGGTTTTCAATTCCACTATTATTTGGAATGCTATTTCAACAGTTCTATAGTATGGTAGATACAATTATTGTTGGTAAGTACTTAGGGGTTACTGCTTTGGCAGAAGTAGGTTCAACTGGGTCAATAAGTTTTATGATAATTGGTTTCTGTATGGGAGTTTGCAATGGATTTGCAATACCTGTAGCACAAAAATTTGGAGCACGTAATTATAAACTTTTACGTAAATATGTTTTTAATAGTGCAATATTATCAGCCATATTTTCAATTACTATGACTATAATAGTATGTTTGCTTTGTAGAAAAATTTTAGGGTGGATGAATACACCTGATGATATAATGGAGGGTGCATATAGCTATATATTCGTTATATTTTTGGGAATACCAGTTACTTATTTATATAATTTATTAGCTGGAATAATACGTTCATTTGGAGATAGTAAAACACCACTTATATTTTTAATTATGTCATCAATAATTAATATTGTTTTAGATTTAGCATTTATAATTATTTTTAAAATGGGAGTGGCTGGAGCTGCTTGGGCAACTGTTATATCACAAGCTGTATCAGGTATATGCTGTTTGATATTTATGAAAAAAAGATATAGTATTCTTAAGTTTGAAAAGGATGAACTTAAGGTTAATGGACATTGCATGAGAAGATTATGTTATATGGGAATACCTATGGGTTTACAGTATTCTATAACAGCAATAGGAAGTGTAATACTTCAAACAGCAGTAAATGGATTAGGTTCACTAGTTGTTGCAACAGTAACTGCAGGAAGTAAGATATCTATGTTTTTAAGTTGTCCATTTGATGCATTAGGATCAACGATGGCAACATATGCAGGTCAAAATGTTGGTGCAAAAAAATTAGATCGTGTAAATGAAGGGATTAAAAAGAGTATAATAATAGGATCTGTATATTCTATAATTGCTTTTGTAATATCTATTTTATTTGGAAAAACTATAGCTTTACTTTTTGTAGATAGAAATCAAACAGAATTGCTTTCAATGGTGAGTAAACAATTAATAATTACAGCAGCATTTTATATTCCATTGTGTTTTGTAAATGTAGTAAGATTTACTATTCAAGGAATGGGATATTCAACATTTGCAATATGTGCTGGAGTATGTGAAATGGTAGCTAGAACAGTATGTGGATTTGTTTTAGTTCCTATATTTGGATTTACTGCAGTATGCCTAGCTAGTCCAATTGCGTGGATATGTGCAGATGCATTCTTGATACCAGGCTATATAAGTGTATTAAAGAAGATGAAGAAAGAGATAAAATTTATGACTAAAGAAAAAGTTAATGATATTAAAGAAGTTAGTGCAGGTATAGATTTATAAACTTTATATAAAATGCGTTAAAAGGATAGTCTATTGATTATTGTTTTAACGTATTTTTATATTAAATTTGTGTTTATAAGAAGAGCAAAAATATATAAGTATAATACTATAAAGTTAAATTAATTTATATTATAATGTTAATAAAATGCAAAAAGAATATTGAGGTGAATGGTAAGAATGGCTACGTTAAAGGAAATAGCAGATAAGGTAGGGGTATCCTTAGCAACAGTATCTAGGGTTTTAAATAATGATAGTGGAATTTTAGTTGCCGATGAAACTAAGGTACAAATATTAAAGGTAGCAGAAGAATTAAATTATAAGACTGCAAAGCAAAGAAAAGGTAAAAATTTAGATAAAAAAATAGTTACTATAGGAATTGTAGAAATGTATGATGTAGTTAAACAATTACAGGATCCATATTATTTGCTTTTAAAGAATATAGTTGAGAAAAAAGCCTTTGAAAATGATATAAAACTTGTTAGACTTTTTAAAAAAGAGAATGATTATGAATATATTGAAGAGGAAGAATTACAAGGAATTATTGCTATAGGAAAGTTTACTGCTGAAGAAGTAGAAAAATTATCAGATAGGACTAAGAATATAGTGTTCATAGATTCTGCACCTAATGATGAATTATATGATAGCGTAAAGGTTAATTATAAGTTAGGTGTAAAACAAGGATTAGAATATTTTATTAAGCTTGGTCATAAAAATATTGGGTTTATTGGGGAAAAGTATACATTAGGTGATAATAAAATTCCTACTTTTGATGATAGATTAAAATATTTTTATGAATATATGAATAGTAATAAAATACTAAATGAAAAATTCATAATTAATAGTGATATGACGGCAGAGGGTGGACATGAAGCTATAATTAATTATATTGATAGCAAAAATGAAATGCCAACGGCTTTTTTTGCGGCTAATGATGCTATTGCAAGTGGATTAATTAAGGGATTATATGAAAGAAATATAAAGGTTCCTGAGGAGGTAAGTATAATAGGATTTAATGATACAATAATATCACAATATACTAATCCGCCATTAACAGCTATAAGAGTACATATAGAGTATTTAGGAGAGGTTGCAGTAGAACTTATGATTGAAAAATTAAAGGGAAGAAATTATGCAAAAAAAGTTATAATACCTAGTGAATTTGTATTAAGAAATAGTGTAAGAAAAATATAATAGAAAACTATATAAAAGAGAGTATTTTTAATGATATAAGATACTTTCTTTTTTATTGTAATAAAAATACAAAAATAAATTTAGATAAATTTTACTAAAAACGTTGAAAATTTTACTGTAAATATATTATAATCTTTATAAGAAAACGTTATCTAAAAATATTGTAGTAAAAGGAGTTAGTAGAATTATGGGAATTTTAATTAATAAATCAGAAAATATATTTAGTCTTCAAAGTAAAAATACTTCATATGTATTTGGGGTAGATAGTGAAGGGTTATTAAGAAATTTATATTGGGGAAGTAAAATTCAAGATATTGAAGATTTTGATATGCCTATATTAACTGAAGTATCAACAAATGACCCGGTATATGAAATTACCAGGGAAGAGTATCCTGTATATGGAAGTTTAAGATATAAAGAGCATTGTTTGAAAGTTACATTTTCAGATAAAAGTAGAGAGTTAGTTTATAAATATAGTGGATATGATATTAATGATGATGAATTAATAATAAAGTTAAAAGATTCTTACTATGATTTTAATATTAATCTTCACTATAAAGTTTATGAACAGTATGATTTAATAGAAAGATATGTAAGCATTAAAAATAATTCTAATGATATTATTGAAATTGAAAAAATACATAGTGGACAATTTCATATTCCTTATGAAGGACTAAATTTTTCAAATGTTCATGGTCATTGGGGAGCAGAACAACAAAGATTTATTCAAAAAGTCAACTATGGAAAGATTGTTATAGAAAATAGAAGAGGAATATCAACTCATAATCATAATCCCTATTTTATATTAGATAAGGATGCAACTGAAACTACAGGGGAAGTATTCTTTGGGGCTTTAAAGTTAAGTGGAAATTTTAGTGGAATAATAGAGCAAACTCAGTATGGTGAAACATTAGTTCAAATGGGAATTAATTCACATGATTTTCTAATGGAGCTTAAACCAAAAGAGGAGTTCGTTACTCCTGAAATTATAGCTGGATATAGTAATTCAGGTTTTGAAATTATGACTCATAACCTTCATAATTTTGCAAAAGATAATATATTAAGAAGGGGATTAAGGCCAGTATTATATAATTCATGGGAAGCAACTGAGTTTAAGGTAAGTTGTGATGAACAAATAAAACTTGCAGAAAAAGCTAAGGAAATAGGGGCAGAGTTGTTTGTAGTAGATGATGGATGGTTTGGAGAAAGACACGGAATAGATAATGGATTAGGAGATTGGTATGTAAATAGAGATAAATTCCCTGAGGGGTTAGATCCATTGATAAAAAAAGTTAAAGATATGGATATGATGTTTGGAATATGGGTTGAACCAGAAATGGTAAATCCGTTATCTCAGCTTTATAAGGAACATCCAGAGTGGATATATCATTTTGAAACTAGAGAAAGTGATACATCAAGAGGACAATATGTATTAAATGTAACTAAAAAAGAAGTAAAAGAATTTATTTATAATATGCTAGATAACTTGTTATCAACTTATGATATTGATTATATTAAGTGGGATGCCAATAGACCTATATCACAAACAGCAGTTGAAAAGGATATCTGGTACAAGCATATAGAAGGAGTTTATGATATTGTAAGAAAGTTAAAACTTAAACATCCTAATGTGTTATTTGAAGCCTGTGCATCTGGTGGAGGAAGAATTGATTATGGTATTTTAGGTATATTTGATGATTTTTGGACAAGTGATAATACTGATGCTTATGATAGATTGTTTATTCAAGATACTTATTCATATATCTATCCAATTAAGGCTATGAGAGCTTGGGTAACAGATTGTCCAAACTTTTTATCAAGAAGAATTATACCAATGAAATTTAGATATCATAGTGCTATGATGGGAACATTGGGAATTGGATGCAATATATTAAAGTTTAATGAGAATGAAGTAAAGTTATCACAAAAATTAATAGAAGAATATAAGGAAATAAGGCATATTATCCAAGAAGGTGATTTTTATAGATTAGAAAATACATCAAAAAATAATTATAAAATTTATCAATATAATAAAGATACTGAAAGTTTATTATTTGTATTTTT
Organism: Clostridium cuniculi; assembly: GCF_004353185.1. Lineage (GTDB taxonomy): Bacteria > Bacillota > Clostridia > Clostridiales > Clostridiaceae > Clostridium > Clostridium cuniculi. Next base: position 56,624 of record NZ_SMUS01000003.1, read on the forward strand.
ACCTCAAAGTTTAATTGGACATAGAGGAGTTAATGTTAAGCTTAGAGGATTGAAAAAGAATTCTAAATATCTAATAAAAATTAATGGAGAAGAAGTAATTAAAGCAGGAAATTACTTAATGAATAGAGGGTTAGATGTAAGGCTAAATGGAGATTATGCTAGTGATATTATAAGAGTTAGTGAAATTTAAAAAAATATTATTTTAAAGTAGATTATTAAATTCCAAATTTAATTTATAGGTTATTTAAGGGTTTAATAATCTATTTTTATATATTTTATAATAATGTAATTAATAAATTATTGTGTAAATTGACATCTTTAAAAATATGCTGAAATAAACAGATAAAAACTTAGTAAAATAATATAAAATTTTACTGTAAAAATACTTGTAAAAGGTTTCCTGTTATGTTAATATATAAACATGAAATGTGAAAACAATTACAAAAAATAAAAAATACATGGAGTATTTGGAGGGAGAGAATTATGGGATTATCATTTAAAGAGAAGTATTCTTTTGGAATTGGTGCACTAGGAAAGGATTTATGTTATGCAATTGTATCTAGTTATTTAATGATTTATTTTACAGATTCAATTGGACTAGCTCCAGCATTTGTAGGAAGTCTATTCTTAGTAGCAAGATTATGGGATGCAATTAATGATCCTGCGATGGGAATGATTGTTGACAATACTAAGACAAAATGGGGAAAATTTAGACCGTGGATTTTAATAGGTACGTTGATGAATGCAGTGGTATTGGTGTTCTTATTTAAAAGACCTGAAGGGTTAGAAGGAACTTCATTATATGCTTATTATTCAGTGATGTATATATTATGGGGAATGACTTATACAGTAATGGATATTCCTTATTGGTCAATGTTACCTTCTTTATCTAAAACTAATGAAGAAAGAGCTCAGATGTCAGTTATACCAAGAATATTTGCAAGTTGTGCATGGTTAATAATGGGGGCATTTGGACTTTCTATAGTCAATACACTAGGAAATGGGAATCAAACTAAAGGATATGGATCTTTTGCAATAATAATAGCAATAATTTTTGCGATAACTTCTATTATAACTGTTGTAAACGTTAAAGATAGCAGTTGTAAAACAACAGAGATAAGTAAAAAATCAGAAAAAATAAGTTTAAAGAGAGCATTTAAAGTTATAAAAGAAAATGATCAACTTATGGTATTTATAGGAGTAGTACTTGCATACAATTTAGTTGCTCAATTATCAGGAGGAATGTCAATTTACTATTTCAAGTATGTTGTTGGAAATGAAAATATGTATCAAGTGTTTACAGCATTTGCTGGATTAGCTGAAATAGCAGCACTTATGATATTCCCTATGCTTTCAAAAAGAATGAGTAAAAAAGGTGTATTTAGATTAGCATGTTATTTACCAGCGGTGGGCTTAATAATACTATTATTTGCAGGAATTTTTGTTCCAGGAAATGCAGCACTTATAGCTTTATCAGGAATAATACTTAAGTTAGGTTCAGGATTCACTTTAGGAGCTACAACTGTTATGCTTGCAGATGTTATAGATTATGGTGAAGTAAGATTTGGCTCAAGAAATGAAAGTATAATAGCTTCATTTCAAACATTGTTAGTTAAAACAGCATCAGCAGTTTCAGGTTGGTTAATAGGTGTTGGATTAACAATAGTAGGATATGTTCCAAATATAACACAAACTGCAGGAACAATATTTGGTATGAGAATACTTATGGTAGCAGTACCTTCAGTAATAACATTATTAGGATTCTTTATATATGTTAAAGGATATAAGTTACATGGAGAATATCAAGAAAAGATAATGAATGAGTTAAATAATAAGAGAGAAATTGAGTTAGAAGTTGTTTAGGTATTATAAATAATTATAAACAACAATTTAATAAATGACAAATTGAAGGTTCAACTCTCAATTTGTCATTTTTATTTAAAGAATATATTATTATAAAAATAAATTTGATATAATATTTTAGTAAAATTTACAGTAAAAAGGGGTAAAATAAAATGTTTTTAGGTGTTGATTATTATCCAGAACACTGGAATGAAGATATGTTAGAAGAAGACTTAAATAATATTATAGATTTAGGTAGTAATGTAATAAGAATAGGTGAATTTGCATGGCACATGATGGAGAGTGAAGAAGGTAAATTTGATTTTTCATATTTTGATAATGTAATAAATGAAGCTAAGAAAAAAGGATTAAAGGTTATATTTGGTACGCCAACAGCAACAATGCCAGCTTGGCTTGCAAAAAAGCATCCAGATGTTTTAGGTGAATTTGAAAATAATACTAAGAGAGTTTTTGGCGGAAGAAGACAATATTGTTTTAATAGCAAAACTTATCATAAATATAGTGAAATAATAATTAGAGAACTTGCAAATCATTTCAAGAATGAAGAAGTTATAGTAGCTTGGCAAATAGATAATGAATTTGGGCATGAAGGTAGTGATGTATGTTTTTGTAATGAATGTAAGAATGCTTTTAGAGATTACTTAAGAAAAAGCTATAATAATGATATAAATAAGTTAAATGGAATATGGGGTACTAGATTTTGGTCTCAAACTTACAATGACTTTGATGAAATTCCAGTTCCAGCAAAAACAATAACTACTCATAATCCAAGTTTAAGAATGGAATGGGAAAGATTTAGAAGTATAAGTGTTGAAAATTATGCAAAATTACAAGTAGATATTTTAAAAGAAATATTAGGAGAAGATTCTATTATAATTCATGATTTTTCAGGTGGATATTTTGATAAAAGCTTTGACTTTTCAAAGGTAGCAAAACATATAGATGTAGTTGCATATAATAATTATCCAGTATGGGGTGGGCAAAGAGAGCCAATTCCTCCACATGAAATTGCTTGTGGTTTAGATTTTATGAGAGGTGCTAAAAGACAAAACTTTTGGATTACAGAAGCCATAATGGGAGCACAGGGACATGATGTTATAGGATATCTTCCAAGGCAAAATCAAGCTAAAATGTGGTCATATCAAGCAATGGCTCATGGATGTAATTCTCTTATGTATTTCAGATATAGAGGTGCAACTAAAGGGGCAGAGCAATATTGTTATGGAATAATAGATCAAGATAATAAAAAAAGAAGAAAGTTCTATGAAGTTCAAGATTTCTTTAAAGATATGAAAGAAAATGAAAATGTTATAAATAGTGAAATAAAATCAGAAGTAGCAGTTATTTATGACTATGAATCTATGGCATCATTTAGAATACAAAAACAAAGCTTTTTAATGGATTATAAAAATGAAGTATATAGATTATATAGGCCTTTCTATGAAAATAACATTAATATAGATGTTATTCCATCATATGTAGATTTTAATGAATATAAAGTTTTATTAATACCAACAATGATTGTATTTAAGACTGAAGTTCAAGAAAAGATTAAAGAATTCGTTAAAAATGGAGGTAAAGTAGTATTTAGCTTTAGAACTGCAATTAAAGATTATTATAATAATTTAGTATTAGGAGAATTAAATCCAAGTTTTTATAATGAGTTAATTGGAGGATTTGTTGAAGAAATAGAATCTCTTCAGGAAGGACAAGATGTTAAGATTAAGGGGATAAATAACTTTGAAGGTATAGAAGGTACTGGAACTGTATTTAGAGATATGTTAAAGACTACTACAGCAGAAAGCTTATTTATGTATGATGATGAATTTTATAATCAATTATCAGCTATAACTTTAAATAAATATGGTAATGGGGAAGCTTATTATATTGGTACAGGTGTAGATAATAATACCATGAATATAATAGCTAAGAAGATATTATCAGAAGCTAACATAGAATTTATTGAATCAGAATCTGGTATAGAAGTTGTTAAGAGATTAGTAAATGATGAAGAATATTATTTTGTTATGAATCATACTGCATTAACAAAAGAGTTTAATGGAATTACTTTTAATTCTTATGAAAGTAAAATAATTAAGAAGTAATATTAAAAAAATAAATATATTTAATATAGTTGTAAATTATTATTTATAGCCTTAACCATTATTTTTATTTGGATAGGGCTATTTTTTTATTGGGGATTTTCAATAAGTTAAAAAATAAAAGAGATATATCAAATATTTTATTGACAGGAGGAATAATAGTTGTATAATAGTTTGCATAGGAACTAAAAGGTTCGCATAGGAACTAAAATGAGGAGGGATAGTGATGGACAAGTCTAAAAGTGGATTTTTAGCAGTTAATAAAAGAACGTTATTACTTGTAGCAGGTTTGGTATGGGGATTTGCAGGATTAAGAGTATTTACATTAGGAAGAGGAGATGTTGTGCTAAATAAAGGCAATATATTTATAAGTGTAGTTTTTTCAATTGCTATATTTTATATATTCTTTAATTTTATATTTAAAAAAATATTTATAAAGCATGCTAAGAGAATTATAAATAGTAAATTACAGAAGCAATGTCTATTTTCATTTTTTGATATAAAGGGATATATAGTAATGGGATGTATGATGACATTTGGAATAGTCATAAGAAATCTTGGGGTATTAAATCCTACGTTATTAGGAAACTTTTATATGGGGCTAGGGGCAGCGTTATTTTTAGCTGGTTTAACATTTTTAATAAGTTCAATAAAATTTGAAGAAACTAAAGCTAAATATAGTATGTAACATTGGAGGTAAATTATATGAAAGGTTATGATTCATTTGAAATAGCTATGCTTATAAAAGAAATATATTCTAATACCATGGGGATAGTTAGTGAAAGCTTAAAGGAAAGTGGATTAACACATCAACAAATAATGATCATTAAATTAATTGCTCATAGGGGACAAGTCACTGTATCTAATTTGTGTGAGGAAATGTCTTTAGCAAAAGGAACAGTTTCTGGAATAGTTTCAAGAATGGAAAGTATGGGTTATATTAAAAAAATTAAAAATGATGAAGATAAAAGAAATACTTATATTACTTTCTCGTATAAGGGAGAAGAATTTGCTAAAGAGTTTAGAAAAACTATAAATGATAGTTTTGATAATATATTTAAAAACTTTACAGAAGAAGAAGTTATAGAGTTAAAGAAAAATTTAACATATTTAAGAGATAAAATAAAAATGAATTAGATAATTTATTTTAATATTATTGGAGGATGAGGAAAATGAATGGAATGTTAATATTTGCAATAATTACTATAACACTAGCATTATTATTTTATACAATTGGAGTTTTTGGAGAAAGAAAATCAAAAACTTTAAACAAAAAACATGTCATAATATTTTGGTTAGGATTATTGTGTGATACAACAGGTACATTAACAATGTCTCAAATAGCAAAATCAGGTATAGAATCAATAGGAACTACAAGTCAAATGATTCATGGAGTAACAGGGGTTTTAGCAATTGTTTTAATGTTATTTCATGCTGTATGGGCAACTTGGGTATTATATAAAAATAATGAGGAGCAAAAAGCTAAGTTCCATAAGTTTAGTATTATTGTTTGGATAGTATGGCTTGTACCTTATATTGTTGGAATGATAATAGGAATGGGAGCATAATAGAAGAAGTAATAAATAATATTAATATATATATTAATATCCCTAAAAAGTTAAAAATTTCAAAAAAACTCTTGACCGTGTGTAACACCCGGGTTTTAAAATAGCATTATATCAAAAAAGAGTATATATAACAAGGAGAGGATATTAAATGTTATTTTATTTCACAGGAACTGGAAATAGTCTTTATGTTGCTAAAAATATTGAGAATAATCCAATTAGTATTCCGCAGATTATAAATAAACAAGAACAGAGTTATAAAGCGGATAGAATTGGAGTGGTTGCTCCTATTTACGGACATGAACTTCCAGAAATGGTTAAAGAGTTTCTTAAAATGTCTAAGTTTCAAACAGATTATTTTTATATGGTATTGACTTTTGGAAATCGTCATGGAGGAGCTGCTGAATTAATAAATAACTTTTGTAAAGAATATGGAATCAAAGTAAACTACTTAAATTTGATTCAAATGGTTGATAATTATCTACCGGTATTTGATATGGATGAACAGAGAAAAATAGACAAGAAAGTAGATAAATATTTATCAGCAATTATAAATGATATTCAAAGGAAAAGAAATTATATTCCTTTAGTTACAGATACAGATAGACAGGTGCACCAGAAATATCTGGAAATACGAAGTGAAATGCCTGTAGATATATTTCAGCATTTATATAAGGTTAATAATGACTGTATTCAATGTGGAATATGCACAGAGGTCTGTCCTGCTGGTTGTATCAGTTTGCAAGATGGTAAGGTATCATATAACATGAAAAATTGTCAGACCTGCATGGCATGTATTCACAACTGTCCTAAAAAGGCAATACAGTTAAATATCCCAGAGAAAAATCCACTAGCACGTTATCGTAATGAAAATGTGGAACTTAAAGAAATCATTGAAGCAAATAGACAAGGATAATGTGATAGAGAGTGATTTTAATTTTTTATTATGAATCATACAAAATAAAAAAAAGAATTTAATAGATAGCTTTACCTATTTAATTTAGGTAAGGCTATTTTATATTTATTTAATTGTAGATAGTATTCAAATATATATTTTAAAGGGGAATATTAAAAAATAAATAAAGTGATTTATTAATATAAAATTAGTATTAAAATAGATATATAGTTATAATAAAAATAATATAACTTGATTATAATTTTTATATAATTATTAGGGAGGGATAAAAATGAAACTGAAAAAAATGGTTGTTTGTATAACAAAGAAAGATATAAGAAACTTTTTGAAGTTACAAGATAAGCTTAATATAAGTGATATTTTTATTAATGATTATTTAAGATTAATAGGAAATGTTCAAGTATTTGGAATGAATATAAATATAGAAACAGAATTAAGTTTTTCTAAAGTTGAACACAATAATATCTATTTAAATATAAAGAGTTTTAAACTTTTAAAAATGAATATAGTAAATCCAATATCTAAAAAAATATTTAATTATGTAATCAATGCTTTTACTGATATAGAAGGTGTTACATTTGAAGGAAATGACTTTAAATTAGAAGTAGCAACATTAGTAAATAAATATTATAAAGAGCAAAAGTTTATTGATTTAAATAGAGTACAAGTTATAGATGTATCGATAGTAGATAAAGAGGTTGAAGTAGAGTTTGGCGGCATAGATATTGATACTGAAGTCATTAGAAAAGAGTATGGGAAAAATGAAGTGCCTTACGTTGAAGCTGAAATAGTAAGTGATTTAGGATAATATTTAACACTAAAAATCCTGCAGTAATTTTACTGTAGGATTTTTTAGTTATTAAATTTATATAAAAAGTAAATAATATTAAAGAAAAGAGGTGCATATATGAAGAAAAAATTATTATATATAAGCGTTAATTCAAAACCAGAGGAATTATCATCATCTAAAACTGTAGCAAGGACTTTTATTAATAGGTTCTTAGAAAAGTATAGTGATTTTGAAGTAGAAGAAATAGATTTATATAAGGAACACATACCAAGATTAGAATATCAATATTTTAAAGATAGAAATTGCGTAATTAGTGAGGAAGATGCGAAGAAGTTACCTGAAAAGGATCAGAAAGAAATAAGAAGAATAAGAGAATTATGTGACCAATTTATAAGTGCACAAATGTATGTAATAGCAGCTCCAATGTGGAGTTTATCATTCCCAGCACCCTTAAAAGAGTATATTGATTGTATAGTTCAAACAGATAAGACTATTTCTTTTGAAGAAGGAAAAAAGCCAAAAGGATTACTAAATGATAAGAATAGGGCATTAGTATATATAGAGTCTTCCGGCGGAAATATACCTTGGGTATTAGATGCTATAATGGATAAGGGAGAAAATTACGTAGCTAAAATAATGAAGTTTATTGGAATTAAGCATGTTCAAGAGCTTAAGGTAGATGGAACAGGGAAAAGTGAAGAAGAAAGAAAAAATGCTATAAAAAAGGCTGAGGAAAATATTGATTCAATATTAGTTGGAATAGATTTAGAGTAATTAAGAATAAATATTTATTTTAAAAGTCGATATCTAGTATTTATTGATATCGACTTTTAAAATTAAGTTTATCTATATTTAAACTTTAGAAGTTCTTTTATTTAATGGATATTTTCTTGTTAAAATAGTAGGATTACTATGTCCTAAAAATAGAGGAACTTTTTCAATATAAACATCACTAGTATCAAGTCCAAACCATTTTGATGGTGAAACTGTAAATTTCTTAATAAATAAATTAAGTTTAAGTATAGTTGATTCCCAAAAGTTTAATTTTGATTCTTGTGAAAGTTGTTCTTGAATTAATATAAAACGAAAATCACCAACTATTCTATTTTTTATTGTTGTATAAGTTCGAGATTGAAGTTCAATTTCGCCACTTTCAACTAATTCAGTTGAAATTTGACGTAAGAAAACATTTAAGTTTTGTTCTACTCTGAATCCAAGATTAAGTTGAACTTTTACAATATAAGATGTTCCAAATGTATCTACTGTATAATCTGCCTGATAAGGTTCATCTGTAACAGATATATGAACAAACCAATAAACATCAGCTTTTTTAGGTCTTTTATCTAAAATAGAATACATTATCTTTTTTTCTACCTTTTTGCTAGAACAACTATTAGTTAAATAAACAAGGTTTGTTGCAAACTTTGGTCTAGCTTCATCTTTACGTAAATTATTTAATTGTTCTTTATAATCAGAAATTCTAACATTTTCTAACAAGCTCATCTTAATATAATAGCTTTTAATCCAAATATACATAACTGACAAAATAATAAAAGCAATTAAGACAGCAACAAATCCTCCATGTGCAAATTTAACTGCATTTGCAATAAAGAATGAAAATTCAAATGTAGCAAAGAAAATAAAAATAATTAAAGAAAGAATAAAAGGTGTTTTCTTCTTTAATAAATAGTTAAATAATAAAATTGAAGTCATTAGCATCGTAACTGTAATTGCAAGTCCGTAAGCTGCCTCCATACTTTCAGAACTTTTAAAATAAAGTACTATTCCTATACAAACAACCCATAGTATTCTACTGATAGAAGGGATATATAATTGTCCCTTAGAATGAGATGGGTATAGTGTATGAAGTTTAGGAAATAAATTTAATTTAATTGCTTCAGAAACAAGGGTAAAAGATCCTGAAATCAATGCTTGTGAAGCAATAATTGCAGCTAATGTTGAAATTATTATACCAAACATTAAAAGAGATTTAGGTATCATTTGGTAAAATGGATTTAAATCTTTTATAGCAAGAATAGCCGGATTATTTTTTGCTGCTAATATCCATGCACCTTGTCCAAAATAATTTATTAATAAACATATTTTAACGAAAGGCCATGTTACATATATATTTTTTTTCCCAACATGTCCAAGGTCTGAGTAAAGGGCTTCAGCACCTGTTGATGATAGGAATATACCGCCTAGAATAAAAAATCCTAACTTATTTTCATCGCTAAAAAGAACCTTTACTGCATAATGTGGTGAAAGTGCACGTAATAAACTAAAATCATTACAAAGGTTAATAATACCAAAGAATGCAAGTGAACAAAACCAAATTAGCATAATTGGACCAAATAATTTACCGATAAAATCAGTTCCTAAATGTTGTATAAAGAAAAGAAGGCTTATAATGCAAATTACAATTATAATAATATTATTTTGGTTATTACCAAATAAATTATTAAAGCTAGGAATTAATTTTAAACCTTCAACAGCTGAAGTTACTGTTACAGCAGGGGTTAGCATACCATCTGCAAGTAATGCAGAACCACCAATCATAGCAGGAATAATAAGCCATTTAGCTTGTTTACGAACTAAAGTAAAAAGAGAAAAAATTCCACCTTCTCCTTTATTATCTGCTTTTAATGTTATTAATACATATTTTATTGTTGTTAGAATAGTAAGTGTCCAAAATACCAAGGATAAGGTTCCAAGAATAAAATCTTCAGAAACACTTTGTAGGCCACCATTGTTATGTATTACAGATCTCATTACATAAAGTGGAGATGTTCCTATATCTCCATAAACTACACCTAATGTTACTAAAACTCCAGCCAAGGTTAATTTAGAAATATTATTTTTTTTATTAATCGACTCCATATTCAACTTCCTTTTCAAAAAAGTATATATTATATATATTGTGCTAGATTATACAACTAATACCATATAAAAACAATGTGTTAAGAAATAATGAAATTTAAATTAAAATATTTTAAATTATTCTATTGTTAATATGTAGTTGTTTTCAATTATTAAAAATTCAGTAAAATATTACTAAATGAGATAAAATGTTAAATTTAGATTAAAATATGATAAAAAAACTATTTTTGAAATATATGAAAAATAATTAAAAACTTTACTTATTAAGTGGGTTTATTATAATGATTTATAGATTAGAATATAAAAAATAATAGATGGGAGGATGGATATAGGATGTTTAAGTTAAGGGAGTTTCTTAAACCATATATAAAAGAAACAGTAATAGGTTCAGGTGCCAAATTGTTTGAGGCTATTTTAGAATTATTATTACCTATTTTTATGGGAAAAATAATAGATATTGGAATAGTAAATAAGGACATGCCATATATAGGTAAAATGGCCTTGATAATGTTTGTTGTAATAAGTATAGGATTAGCATCAGCTTCTTTGTGTCAATATTATGCTTCTTATACATGTCAAAATGTCGGTAATGATATTAGAAAAGAATTATTAAGAAAGATATCTTTATTTTCCTATGCAGATATAGATAGATTTGGCAATTCTACGTTAATAAATAGAATGACTAATGATGTAAATCAAGTAGTTTTAGCAGTTGCTATGTTAATTAGACTTGTAAGTAGAGCACCTTTTTTATGTATTGGCGCTATAGTAATGTCAATATACATAGCTCCAAAAATGTCATTAATATTCTTAGTTTTAATTCCAATATTTATTTTGGTAATAGCTGTAATTATGAAAAGAACTATACCATTATATAAAAATGCTCAAGGAAAAATGGACAACTTAGGTCATGTACTTAAAGAAAATTTAACTGGAGTTCGTGTTATTAGAGCCTTTGCAAGACATGAAAATGAAAGTGAACGTATAAAGGATGCAACAGAAGAGGTGTCTAAAGCCTATATAAAAGTTACAAATTTATCTGCCTTAATGAATCCTATAACTTCACTTATAATGAATATAGGAATTATAGTTTTACTTTATGTAGGTGGAATTAATGTAAATATCGGAACTTTAACTCAAGGAGATATTGTTGTTTTAATAAATTACATAACGCAAGTTTTATTAGCTTTAATAGTAGTTGCAAATTTATTAGTTACATTTACTAAGGCTTCAGCATCTTCAGTAAGAATAAATGAAGTATTAGAATATGTACCAAGTATTAAAGATGAAGAATGTTTAGAAGATATTTCAGAAGAAATAATAATAAATAAAGAAATAGTGACTTTTGATAATGTAACTTTTAAATATAACTCAGAAGAAGTTTTATCAGACTTATCATTTTCAATTAAAAAAGGTGAAGTCTTTGGTATAGTGGGAACAACAGGTAGTGGTAAGTCTACTGTGGCAAATTTAATACCAAGATTCTATGATACAACAAAAGGTAAAGTATTATTTAAGGGTAAAGATGTAAGAAAGATATCACAAAATTCTTTACATGATCAAATTGGGATAGTACCTCAAAAATCAGTATTATTTACAGGTACAATAAGTGAAAATATTAAATGGGGAAAAGAAGATGCAACTAATGAAGAAATAATAGAGGCATTAAAAGCTGCTCAAGCCTATGATTTTGTTAGTAAAATGCAAGATGGTATAGATTCTGTTATTTATGAGGGTGGAAAGAACTTTTCAGGTGGACAAAAGCAACGTTTAGCTATTGCAAGAGCCTTAGTTAAAAAGCCTTCATTAATTATTTTAGATGATAGTTTAAGTGCTTTAGATTATGCAACTGATAAAAAACTTAGAGAATCTTTAAAAGAAAATTTAAAAGATACTACTACAATAATAATTTCTCAAAGAATTAGTTCAATAATTTCCGCAGATAAAATTTTAGTATTAGATGATGGAAAATGTATGGGACTTGGAACTCATGAAGAGTTAATAGGAAATTGTCCTACTTATAGAGAAATATACGAATCTCAAGTTAAGTAAAGGGGGAGAGTACTTATGAGTAATTTTAAAAGAGTATTAACATATGTAAATAAATATAAAGTTCAAGTTATACTAGCAATTTTATGTGCCTTTATTACTAATATTGGAGTAGTTATTGCAACATATTTAAGTGGATTAGCAATAGATGAAATTGGTGGAGTAGGGAATGTTAATTTTGAAAGTCTATTTATAATACTAATAGCCCTTGGACTTATTTATTTAATTTCGTCTATATTTCAATGGTTTATATCAAGATATGCAAATAAGGTTTCATATTTAATAGTTAGAGATATGAGAAGAGATACCTTTGAAAGTTTGAATAAGCAACCATTAGCTTATTATGATCATAATCCACATGGGGATATTATTAGTCGTTTTACTAATGATTTAGATAATGTTAGTGATGCTTTAGCAGTATCAATTACTAATGTATTTTCAGGAGCAGTTACTGTAATTACAGCACTTATATGTATGCTATATTTAAATGTTAAAATTACTTTAGCTATATTAGTAGTAACACCTATATGTTTTTTAATTGCTTCAATGATAAGTAAATTTAGTCAAAGATCTTTTTTAAAGCAGCAGCAATCAGTTGGGGAATTATCTTCATTTGTATCAGAAATAGTTGGGAATCAAAAAATTGTAAAAGCATTTCATAGAGAAAAAACAGCAATGGAACAATTTGAAAAAATTTCAGACAATCTTTGTGCAACTGCTACAAATGCTATGTTTGCTTCAGCACTTATTAATCCAAGTACAAGGTTTATAAACAATATATCTTATATAGCTGTTGGGCTTGTTGGCGGAATTTTAGCTATAAAAGAAGGAGTTTCTGTTGGAATAGTTTCGAGTTTTTTAATATATTCAGCTCAATTTGCAAAGCCTTTTAATGAAATATCAGGAATAACATCTCAGATACAAACTGCTTTTGCTTCATTAACTCGTATATTTAATATAATAGATGAAAAACCAGAAGCTCCAGATAAAAATGATGCTATAGAGTTAAACAACTGCATGGGTAATGTAAAAATTGAGAATGTATATTTTTCTTATGATAAAAATACTTCCTTGATAGAAGATTTTTCTTTTGAAGCTAAGGCTGGTGAAACAGTAGCTATTGTTGGTCCAACAGGATGTGGAAAAACTACATTAGTTAATTTATTAATGAGATTTTATGATATAGATAAAGGGGCAATATATGTAGATGGTACTAATATTAAGAGTATAACAAGAGATAGTTTAAGAAAGAATTTTGGTATGGTACTTCAAGATCCATGGCTTTTTAATAGCACAGTAAAAGAAAATATTGCTTATGGAAAACCAGATGCAACGGAAGAAGAAATAGTTAATGCTGCAAAAGCAGCTCATGCACATTCTTTTATTAAAAGGTTAAAGGATGGATATGATACTGTAATAAATGATGAAGATTTATCAGCAGGGCAAAGACAATTATTAACTATAGCTAGAGTAATGCTTGCACAGCCTAAAATTCTTATATTAGATGAGGCTACAAGTTCTATTGATACTTTAACAGAAGTTAGAATACAAAGGGCATTTTTAAAGCTTATGGAAGGAAGAACTAGCTTTGTTATTGCCCATAGACTTTCAACTATTGTTAATGCTGATAAGATATTAGTCATGAATAAAGGAAATATAATAGAACAAGGAAATCATAAGGAGCTTTTAGAAAAGAAGGGATTCTATTATGATTTATATAATAGTCAGTTTTCATATTAGTTCTATTTAAAATTTGAATTATTTTTGTAATTTGAAATAAAGCAAAAGGTCTTAATAAATCAAAAAATTTATTAAGACCTTTGTTTATTTTAACTAAAGTTATTGCTTCTTTTAGTTCTAAATATTAAGTAGTTAGCTTTTCTAGATATAATTAGAAACTATCTAGAAGCTTTTCGATATCCTGCATCAATTGCTTCTTGTTCACTATTGAAGTTAACAAGATATTTAGAATCTGCCATGTTTTCATAATCTTTTTGACCAGGGCAATGATAGATTTTTGATTTTGAGTTTCCTCTTATTACAGTTTCTTCATTAGAAGAAGTAGTATTATTAGTACTATTTGAGTTATTACTTGAATTTGTAGAATTAGTTGTATTATTTGATGATTCAGTTTCTACTATTTCTTCACCACTAAGGGCACTATTACCAGTTGCATAATCTATTGTAATTCCAGGTTGAACATTATATACAAATACATTAAATTCAATTCCTTCACCGTTATCTTCTACAGATTTTGCTTCCATTTGAACACCAGTTGCAACAAGGTTATTTCCTTCAAATACAGGTGTTACTCTATATAAAACATGATTATTTGTTTCTTTTATATAGTCAGCTACCATGTTTTCATATGGCAACATTAATGTCGCATTGAAGTATCTTGTACCAGTAATTAGGTTTCTATCATTTGCATTTTCAGCAGTTAATTGATAACCAATTAAGTGAGATCTATTATAAAGATATTTTCCTTCAACAATATCATATTTTACTGATTGCCAACCACTTGGTTTAACAGAACTAATAGATTCTCTTTTCTCTGTTGGCATTATATCTGTCCCTATATTAGCATATGCAACACCACATCTTCCTAAGCTATCTAAAGGACTATATTCCTCAAAAGAAGTAGTTGTTAAATCTGATTCAGAAAAATTAGGAACATTATTATTTAATATTATATAGTCTTCGCCAGAGTACTTTGGAATATCAGAAATATCTGAAACACTTATATTATTATCATCAGTGTTTCCATTTGGGTTAGTTAAAAGTATATTATTAGAATTAGAGTTTTCAATTACTTGTCCACTGTTGTTTGTAGAGGAAATATTAGTTGAAGAGCAACCAATAAATCCCAATAAGCATACTAAAACCCCTAAAGTCATAATTAGTGATTTTTTTAATTTAAATATATTTTTCATTAGTATATTCTCCTATAAGTTTCTTTTGTTATTTTTTCATGGGAGGATCCTTGAAATTCTTCTACTTCAAGTAGTTCCCATAAGTTAGTGTTTAGATCAATATCAAAATAGAAGTCTGATGGATAAAGACGATTCCATTTATAAACAACTATAGTATTTATATTATTTATATAATTTTTTACTTCTGTGTTTTCTATTAAACAAAAGTCGGTATCAGGACATTCATTTAAAAAGTTTTCACAGACTTTTATATTGCCATCATCAATATCCTTATATAATTTATAAGAGTATTCATTCATAAAAAGATTTTGATTTTTTACAAGTTCTTTTATGTTAGTTCTAAGAACTTTATCTTGACTTTGTCTTCTTTTATTAAACATAAGTCCATTTTTATCATCTAGGCAAACAATTATATTCATTACTATCCTCCTTTTATATTCTTCGTAATATTATATCAAAAATTGATGAATATAGTTATAATATTTCATATTTAGAAGTTAAAAAATCACAGGAAATTTATGGTGTATTATTTTTGTTAATAATAAATTTAGGAACAGTTACAATAATGTAAGGTAAATGTAATGAAGTTAAATATGAATTTAATTTTATAATTACTATAATAAAAGCATAACGAAAAACAAAATAGGAGCTGATTATTAATGAAAAAATTAATTGAATTAATAAAAGTTGTTGGACTAGTTATGTTTGCAGGATATGATGAAGAGAAGTTTAACTTATGTCAGAAATAAAAGTTTAAAAATTATGGTGAATATATAAAAAGGTAAATAAAATGTATTATAATGTGTAATGAAGCTTTGATTAATAGAGAAAAATATTAACAAAGCTTTTTGTTTTAAGGAAATTTAAAATGAATAATTATGTGAGGAGTACAAGATGAGTAAAATTTTTATAGTTGAAGATGAAAATACCATAAGAGATGAGTTAAGTATTTTTTTAGCTAGATATGGATATGAAGTAGAAGCACCAGAGAGTTTTGAAAATATTATAGAAGAAATAAAGAAGAGTAATTCAGATTTAATATTATTAGATATAAACTTACCTATATTTGACGGATATTATATATGTAGAGAAGTTAGAAAGTTTTCAGAAACTCCAATAATAGTTGTTACTAGTAGAGATAGTGATATAGATGAACTTATGAGTATGAATTTAGGAGCGGATGATTTTGTAACTAAGCCTTATAATACTCAAATTTTACTGGCGAGAATTGAAGCAATTTTAAAGCGAGTAAATAGAAGTTCAACACCACAAGATGTATTAGAGTATAAGGATATGAAGGTTAATTTATCAAATGGAACAGTAACTTATGATGATAAAACTATTGAAATAACCAAAAATGAATTGAAAATCCTATCTTATTTAATAAAAAATAAGGGGAAAATAGTTTCAAGAGAAAAGTTAATGAATTATCTTTGGGATTGTGAAATGTTTATAGATGATAATACTTTATCAGTAAATGTTACAAGAATTAGAAAGAAACTTGAAGAGATAGGGCTTAAAAATATAATTGAAACTAGGAGAGGATTAGGGTATATAATGTCATGAGTATAATTACCTTTATAAAGGAAAGAATGCTATTCCTTATGGTTAATTTAATTATGTTTTTATTAATAGGAATATTAATGAGAATAGTAGAGGTACCAATAAATATAATACTTATATTGTTTTTAATATGGTTTGGACCAGTAGTAATATATATGTTTTTAGAGTTTATTAAATATAATAGATATTTAAAGAACTTAACTGATACTATAGATGGTTTAGATAAAAAATATTTATTGCCAGAAGTTATTAATGAACCTAGGTTTCAAGAAGAAAGAATTATTAATGAAGTTTTAAAAGAATGTAATAAATCTATGCATGAAAATGTTAAGCATTATAAAAATGAGCAAATTGAGTATAGAGAGTATATAGAGACCTGGGTGCATGAAATAAAAACTCCAATTGCCTCAGCTAAGCTTATTTTAGAAAATGATGATAGTAATTTAAGTTCAAGAATTAATTATGAAATGAAGAGGGTAGAAGGTTTTATTGAACAAGTTTTATATTATGCTAGAAGTAGTGATGTAAGTAAAGATTATATAATTAAAAAGTTTTCATTAAGAGATGTTGTAATGAAAGCTGTTAAGAATAATAGTAGAGATTTTATAAATAGAAATATTAAATTAAACATTAAGGAAGTAGAAGGAACTATTTTTAGTGATGAAAAATGGGTAGAGTTTATTATAAATCAAATTATAATAAATGCAGTGAAATTTTCTATACCTAATAAAGGGGAGGTTTCAATATTTTCAAAGATAAACGAAAATAATATTATTTTAACTATAGAGGATAATGGCGTTGGAATAAGTGAAAAAGATATAGATAGAGTATTTGAAAAAGGATTTACAGGTGAAAATGGACGTAAGTTTGGAAAATCAACGGGGATAGGGCTATATTTATGTAAGAAGCTTTGTGATAAGCTTGGTATTGGAATAAGCTTATCTTCAAAAGAAGGTTTAGGGACTAAAGTATATATAGTTTTCCCTAAAGGAAAGTTTAGTAATTTTTAAATTTAATGATATTCTTTTAAAATAATGTGGAAATATGTATAACAGAAATGATGTCCATTATGGACATCATTTTGAATTTCAATATATTATAAAATTCATGATTTAAATTTAATGATTAAATTTAGAATTTATTTATTTCAGCATTCCAAAATACGCAACGGTTTTGTTTGGCATAGTTAGTATATTATTATCTACATGCTTATCATATAATTTGGATAACTCTTCTAGGTATTTCTGATAGTTTTTATCTCCTTCTTTCAATGAATATGAGCTAGATAAGCAACGGTTAATAAAAATATCTTGGGTAGTATATAAAATTGGATTATCAAACTCTACATAATTATACTTTTC
This sequence comes from Clostridium cuniculi, assembly GCF_004353185.1. Classification (GTDB taxonomy): domain Bacteria; phylum Bacillota; class Clostridia; order Clostridiales; family Clostridiaceae; genus Clostridium; species Clostridium cuniculi. The sequence continues at coordinate 74,646 of NZ_SMUS01000003.1, forward strand.
ATTAAAAAATTCCTTAATTCTTACATCATCTTTTTCGATACCACCACTAAATCCTTTAAAGTTTGGGCAATATTTAGAAAATATTTCAAAGCTGTGTAGATTTATTTCGCTACATGTATCACGCAGATTCCAAATTAGAAATACCCTTCCATCTTCTTTTAAGATTCTTTTACATTCTTCTTTAAATAGAGGAACATTAAACCAGTGAAAAGCTTGTGCTACAGTAATGAAATCAACAGAACTCTCATCTAAAGTTGTTTCTGTTGCTGTTCCATTAATTGAATGGAATTTCTTGTATTTAAATAATTCTTTTATAGCCTTATTTCGCATATCATTGTTGGGTTCAACACAATATACAGCACTTCCTTTATCTAATAGTAACTTAGAAAATTTTCCTGTTCCAGAACCAATATCAGCAATAACAGATTGATCTGAAAATCCATGCTGCAAATATAAATAATCAATAAGTTCATTTGCATATCCAGGACGTCCAAGCGTGTAAACATCTGCTAATCCATTAAATTTCTGTGTACTTTCCATATGATAATCTCCTCTTCAAATTCTTATTTATCAAGTAGTTTAATAAACAACTAATTAGTAATTTAGTATGATTATTTATTAATCTTTCATTAATTATACATTAAAAATAGATATAAGATGGTGGAATTATGCTTAAGAGAGATATGTTTTATTTTTCAAATATTTATAAAAAATTTATAATTAAAAGATTACGATTTTGTAAGATTACTGAAATGTAATTCAATATGTACTTTAATAACATTACTATAAAATAAATAATGAAGACAGCGATGATTACAAATACTTAAAGTAAGATAGATAAAATAATTGGAGGGAAGATTAAATGAAAAATATATTAAAAGTTGAAAAAATAGAAAAGTATTATGGAAATAAAGATAATATAACAAAAGCTATAGACAATATTAGTTTTAGAGTAGACAAAGGTGAATTTGTTGGAATAATGGGGCCATCAGGAAGTGGTAAAACAACATTACTTAATTGTATTTCTACAATAGATACTGTAACTACAGGAAATATTATAATAAATGATAAAGATATTACAAAAATGAAATCAAAGCAATTAGAGAATTTTAGAAAAGATGAACTAGGATTTATATTTCAAGATTTTAATCTTTTAGATACATTAACTGCTTATGAAAATATAGCTTTAGCCTTAACAATACAAGGTGTTAAACCTAGAGAAGTAGATACTAAGATAAAAAATGTAGCAGAAAGCTTAGGAATTTTAGAGGTTTTAAATAAATATCCTTATCAAATGTCTGGAGGACAAAAACAAAGAGTTGCATCTGCAAGAGCAATTGTAACAAATCCATCACTTATTTTAGCTGATGAGCCTACAGGGGCATTAGATTCTAAATCTTCAAGATTACTTTTAGATTCTTTTGAAAAATTAAATAAAGATTTAGAAGCAACAATTTTAATGGTTACTCATGATGCTTTTACTGCAAGTTATGCTCATAGAATTTTATTTATTAAGGATGGTAAAGTTTTTAATGAATTAGTAAGAGGAAATGATTCAAGAAGAGAGTTTTTCAATAGAATAATTGAAGTAGTAACGTTGCTTGGAGGGGATGTAGAAAATGTATTCTAAAATAGCAATAAATAATGTAAAAAAGAGTTTTAAAGATTATACAATATACTTTTTAACAATAGCTTTTGCTGTTTGTATATTTTATAGTTTTAACGCTATAGATGCTCAAAAAGCAGTATTAGTTATGAGTAAGAGTCAAGCAGAATATATGACAGTTGTAACAACTTTAATATCATATGTTTCAATATTTGTATCATTTATTTTGGGTGGTTTAATTTTATATGCAAATAATTTCTTAATAAAGAAAAGAAAAAAAGAACTTGGAATTTATATGACTCTTGGAATGAGCAAGAGTAAGATATCAAAGATATTATTAGGTGAAACTTTAATAGTTGGAATTTTATCTTTAGTGGCAGGGTTATTACTTGGAGTATTACTTTCACAAGGTTTATCATTATTTACAGCTAAACTTTTTGAAGTAGATATGACGGAGTTTAAGTTTATAGTATCATTTGGAGCAATTTGTAAAACAAGTCTTTATTTTGCAATTATATTTGGTGTATTAATGATATTTAATACAACTATAGTATCAAGATACAAATTAATAGATATGTTAAATGCAAGGCGTAAAAATGAAGAGATAAAGATTAAAAATCCAATAGTATCTTCAATAATATTTATTATTTCAGTAGCAATACTAGTATTTGCATATTATCTTGTTACTAAAGTTGGGTTAAATATGCAAAAAATTGAATTTGAAGCTTCTATAGTTTTGGGAATTTTAGGTACAGTAGGATTCTTCTTTGGTATAGCAGGTTTTATAATATCTATGGTTCAAAGAAGTAAAAATATATATCTTAAAAAGCTAAATATATTTATAACTAGACAAATTAGCAGTAAAGTAAATACTAACTTTCTTTCAATGGCAGTTATTTCTCTTATGTTATTTATAACTATAGTACTTTTATCAACAGGACTTAGCTTTAAAAGTGCATTAGAAGCAGGAATTGTAGCACCTTTTGATGCATCAGTTAAGTTATTTACAGAAGAAGGTGAAAAGTATACTAGTGTTGATCAAATCCTAAATATAGCTAAGTATGATGTTAAGGATAATAAAGCTATTTTCTTCAATACTTATAGAATGGATGGTCCAGATGCAAATTCTATATTAAAAAATTATGCAGTAGGAAGTTTCAAAAAAGATTTAGATAATGGAAAAGAAAGATGGGAATTTATTGATGTGATTAAATTATCTGATTTTAATAAAATAAGAGAATTAGAAGGAAAGAGCACATTTACTATGAATGATGATGAAGTTATGCTTCTTTCAAATTTTAAATCTGCAAAAGCATCTATAGAAAATATGATAAAACTTAAGGGAACAGTTAATTTAAATGGAAAAGAATATAAAGTAGCAAATACAGATTATTTAGATGATGCACTTTATAATTCTGTAATAGCAGATAATGTATTGACTCTTATTGTAAATGATAATTTTGATGGAAATATATATTTAAGTGATGCATATATGGATGTTAATTATAAAAATCCAGGTGATGAATCAGCAGAAGAGGATATGCAAAATTCATTTCATAATGTAAAAGATAATAAAGAACTTTATGATTTACCTTTAATAGTATATACAAAACAAGATGTATATAATGAAAACAAGGGAGTGAGTACAATTATACTTTATATTGGATTATATTTAGGAATTGTATTCTTAATAGCAAGTGCAGCAGTTCTTGCTCTTCAACAATTATCAGAAGCTAGTGATAGTAGTGATAGATATAAAGCATTAAAGAAAATTGGTGCAACGGAAAAAATGATAAATAAAACCATATTTGCTCAAACAGTAATTTATTTTATAATGCCATTAGGACTTGCGATAGTTAGTTCTATAGTAGGAATAAATGTAGTAAATAAGTATTTAAGTTTGTTTGGAAACACTAATATAGTACCAACAGCATTACTTACTTTAGCTATACTTGTAATAGTATATGGTGGATATTTCTATGTAACATATACAGGATATAAGAGTATAATTAAAAATTCAAAATAAAATATTATAATGATATATATGGTGTTCTTCAGATTGAGGAACACCATATTTTATATAATAAAGAGTTATATAATTAAATAAAAAGAATATTAATCATTATAGATATAGGAGTTTGAATTAAGAAGAGAAAGATATAAAATAAATTAGATATTTGTGTTAGAATAAATTAAGAAAATTTATATATAAGGCAGGAGATGTATCATGGTAAAGTGGGGAATTATAGGTCCAGGTGCAATAGCAAATGCTTTTGCGAAAGAAGTTAATAACTCTCAAGGCGGAAAAGTTATTGCTGTATTTGGAAGAAATGAAGAAAGAGCTAAGAACTTCTCAGAGAAATATAATATAGAAAAATATTATAGTGATATAAATAAATTTTTAAGTGATGACAATATAGATGCTGTATATATAGCTACTCCACATAATTATCATATGGAATATGCAATAAAATGTATTAAGGCAAAAAAGCATATATTATGTGAAAAACCATTTTCATATAATTACAAAACTAGTAAAGAAGTTTTAGATTTAGCAAAAGAGAATAATGTATTTATAATGGAAGCATTATGGACTTTATTTTTACCGGCAATAAATAAGACAAAAACTTGGGTTAAAGAAAATAAAATAGGAAAAGTTAAATTAATTACAGCAAATTTTGGATTTAAAAGTGAAGAGGATGTTAATTCAAGATTATATAATGCAGATTTAGCTGGAGGGGCTTTGCTAGATGTAGGAATATACCCAATATTATTTTCAAATTTTATAATGAATGATATTCCTAAGGAAATAAAAGCAACTGCAGTAATGACTAGAACAGGTGTAGATGAAACTGATGTTATTAATTTAAAATATAAAGATGGAGCATTAGCATCATTAACATGCTCTATTGCAGCTGAAACAGATAATACGGCTGTTATATATGGAGAAAAAGGTAAAATAGTAATACCAACTTTTTGGATGGCAAAGGAAGCTTATTTGTATAGTTATGAAAGTGAAGAAAAGTTTGAAGAGAAATATAATGAAGCTGGATATAAATATGAGATTATAGAAGCTAATAATTGTATAGTTAATAAAGTTTTAGAAAGTGATATAGCATCACATGATGTAACTTTATGTTTAGCAAAAATAATGGATGAAATTAGAGAACAAATAGGATTAGTATATCCTTTTGAATAAATTTACAAAAAACACAGTAATTACTGTGTTTTTTAAATTCTTCTGTTATAAAATCATCTTAATCTTTAAACCACTCACTAGGAGATTCATTAAAATAATGAGGAGAAAATTCTGTAATATTATAATCTTGTATATTATTAATTTTAAGGGGCTCAGCAGATAAATAGTTATGTACATCATCAATAGATTCAGATTTCATAATAAATAATCCACCACTCATATCTGACTTAAGACCAGACATTAATATAAGTCCCTTATCCATTGCTTTTTGAGAATAAGACATATGATCTTTCATAATATTATCATTAATTAAATCAGGGTTTTTTATTGTACCTTCAACAATAAAGAATTTCATTTTATCACTCCTTAAATTATACAAAAAAAGACCGTATTATGTGCGGTCTTTATTTAGCTGGTTCCCATTTGCAACGAACAGGAGAAACTATAGCTTCTTCTTTCTTTAATTCTTTAAAAGCTTTATCTATATCTTTACGATCAAGTCCTGATAATTTTTCAACTTCTCCAGCGCTAACTGGTTTTCCAGCTTCTCTCATAACATTTAAAATAGTTTCTTTAATATCCATTAAAATCACCTCTATGAATAATTATTATTATTTAATATTATATCTCTATTATTGTCATAAATCAATAAAATATAATAATAAAATGTATACTTTTAATTATTTTACTTCTTTACATAATGGGATTAAGCAAAGTAGTATAATAATACCTATAATTCCAACGATGATTCCCTGAACCATAAGTCCCTGCCAGACCATAGTCATGCACATTCCAATACCTAATCTTTTATTCCAACAGTTGTTTAAATTTACAATTTATAGTATAATGCTTACAAAATATCGAGGTAATCATCAATATTCCTATTTGTGTTGGAATAATAAAAGTTGGAGGTTTTATGAATACAAAAAATAATAAAAGGGGGGAATTATAAATGAATGGAGAAAGTCTTATATTGTTGATTATAGGTATTTATCTATTAATATCTGCTTATCTTATAATTTTTAAAGAAAAATTATTTACTATATTATTTGGGTATACATATAGAAATGCTAAATCAATTATAGATAAAAGTAAGTTAAATAGTAGATTGGGTTTAATAAGTAGTGGCTTTGGAATAGCTTTTATTATTATAGCAATAATAAGTATTTTTTATAGTAATATAATTTTAGATCAAATTATATCATTAGTATTTATAGCTTTTATTTTTAATATGATATTTATTATCATAGATATAAAGAGAGGATATTATAATTAGTTATATATTATTCTAATAATTATTGCTTTGATAAAAAGTATTGAGAAAAAAATTAATATTTATCATATTGAAAAATAGAATAGCATAGTATATAATAAAGAAAAAGGACAAAGGTGTTCTAAGAAAGAAGACCTTTGTCCTTTTTTTTATTTTTTTAGGGGGTGTAGATATGAATAATACAATGATTGTTGATACTATGTGGGTGTTTCTTACTGCTATTTTGGTTTTCTTTATGAATTTGGGGTTTGCAGCTGTTGAAGCTGGATTTGCAAGATCAAAAAATACAGTTAATATACTATCAAAAAACTTTATTGTATTTGCTGTTTCATCTTTAGGATTTCTAATTATCGGTTGGGGACTAATGTTTGGAGGGGATAATCCTTTAATTGGAACACAACATCTATTTATTTTAGGAGACTCATACCTTTCTTATTACAAGGATACATTAACATCAAATGTTCCCTTTTGGGGAAAATTTTTCTTTCAATTAGTTTTCTGTGGTACTGCAGCAACTATAGTTTCAGGAGCTGTTGCTGAACGTGTTAAATATATATCTTTTATTATATTTTCATTTATTCTTACACTTTTCATATATCCCATTGTAGGACATTGGGTGTGGGGAGGAGGCTGGTTAGCTGACCTTGGATTTATGGATTTTGCAGGTGATACAGTTGTTCATTCTGTTGGAGGTTGGGCAGCACTTGCTGGAGCATTAATTCTTGGGCCACGTATTGGAAAGTATGGTAAAGAGGGAAAAGTAAATGCTATTCCAGGACATAATATGTCATTAGCTGTTATAGGATTATTTGTTCTTTGGCTTGGATGGTTTGGATTTAATCCTGGATCTACAATGAGTTTTCAAAATCCATCAGATGTTATGCATATACTTATGACAACTAACACAGCAGCAATTGCGGCTATATTAACATCAACTATAACTTCTTGGATTTTTATAGGCAAACCAGATTTAGGAATGACTATAAATGGATGTTTAGCAGGTTTAGTTGGAATTACAGGTAGCTGTGCATATGTAAGTATTTCTGCTTCATTAATAATTGGAGCAATTGCTGGGGTTATTGTTGTATTTGCAGTGATGTTTTTTGATAGAATAAAAGTTGATGACCCAGTTGGTGCAACATCAGTTCATCTTGGTTGTGGTGTTTTTGGTACTATTTGTGTTGGATTGTTTGCAAAGGAAGGAGTTACAACTCTTTCTACTCAAAATGGTCTTTTCTATGGTGGAGGATTTAAATTACTAGGTATTCAACTTTTAGGAATAATTGCTGTAGGTGTATTTGTATTTGCTGCATCTTTATTAGTTTGGTTTATAATTAAGAAGACAATAGGAATTAGAGTATCTCGTGAAGAAGAAATTGCTGGTCTTGATATTGGTGAACATGGAAATATTGCTTATCCAGATTTTGCGCCAGTTACTACTATGACAGGATTATCAACTGGAATTGAAGTTATAAAATCAGCTGTTACTACTGTTTCAAAATCTGAAAATACTGTTTTACCTGATGAAGCAATACCAGTAGTGCATAATGAACATTCTGGTAGTAAGATGACAAAGGTTACTATTATTATGAATCAAACTAAGTTATCAGAACTTCAAGAAGCTCTTGATAAGCTTGGTATAACAGGTGTTACTGTTACAAATGTTCTTGGATATGGTATGCAAAAAGGACAATTAACTTATTTCTTAGGTAGGGCTATAGATACTAGGTTACTTCCAAAGGTTAAAGTTGAAGTTGTAATATGTAAGATACCAGTTCAAACATTGGTTGAAACTGTTCAAAAGGTACTTTATACAGGAAATATTGGAGATGGTAAGATCTTTATCTATGATGTTGAAGATGTAATTAAAATTCGTACTAATGAACATGGATATGATGCATTACAAGATGAAGAGTAATAATTTCAACAATTAATTAAGAAAAAGTGCTAATCTTTGGAGGATGGAGCACTTTTTTCTTTAGTTTTAAGAGGTAAAAACATTCTATTTTTACTTTTTTTAGTGTATAATTAATTCGAGAACTGATGAGAAATTGTATTATATATGACTTTATAATATATATAATATGGAGATTTAAAAGGATGTCTAAGTGGACATCCTTTATATTATAGAAAGAAAAATAGGGGCTATTTCATAAGAAGAAAAAATTGGGGGTTATTATATGAAAAAATTAGAAGAAATAAATATGAAGATTAGATCATTTGTAGTATTTAATAATGTATTAGAAGATGATGTTATGAAGGCATTTCTTAATATGATAGATATTAAAGAAAAAAGTGATATTAAAAAAGTGGAAGAATACAGTAATTTTACACGTAAGCTATTCGAAAAAAGTGAAAATTTTTCTGATTATATATGGAATCTTATTATGTTTGATGAAAATATATATGTTCGTAAACTAGCTAGCAAAGAAATAACTTCTAATATGCTTAAACAATGTGTACTACATGAACTACAAACCTTACAGGAGATTGCTACAATAACATCACAAGATATAAGAAATGAAATTGAATATAATGGATTCATGGCAGAATGGTCGACAAACATAGAATATGATTTCAATGAAATGTATGAAGAAAGAATGGAAAAGTTATTTACAGTTGGCTATGGTATTTACTCAAATAATATAATGTTTACTTATAATAAAGGAAAAGTTGTTCCAGTAAAATATCCTGATAATATTAAGCTATCAAGTCATATTGGTTATGAAAGAGAGAGAAAAAGGATTATAGATAACACATATGCATTTATAAAAGGAAAACCAGCAGCTAATGTTCTTTTATATGGTGATGCTGGAACAGGTAAATCATCTACAGTAAAGGCAATTGTAAATGAATATGCTAATGAAGGGTTAAGGATGATTGAAGTTAGGAAAGGTGATTTACTTGAAATTCCAAAGCTTATTGAAGAGCTTGCAAATAATCCATTAAAGTTTATTTTATTTATTGATGATTTATCCTTTGCAAAGAATAATGAGGAAATAGGTGCATTAAAAGCAATTTTAGAAGGTTCTGTAACAGCAAAAACATCAAATGTTGTTATTTATGCAACAAGTAATAGACGTCATTTAGTTCAAGAATCATTTTCAGAACGTGAAGGTGATGATATTCATAGAAATGAAACAATCCAAGAGCAAATTTCATTATCAGATCGTTTCGGATTGTCTATTTGTTTTTCAAAGCCAGGTAAAAAAGAATATCTAGATATTATACATGGATTGATTGAAGAATATGAAGTTAAAGATATTGAGAATATTGATATGTTAGCAGAGCAACATGCTATGTCAAGGGGAGGACGTTCAGGTAGAACTGCTCGTCAGTTTGTAGAATATTTAAAAAGTATAGAGTAAGCTAACTACTAAATCTATGTTAGGACAGCAGTATTAATAGATTGGAATATTTTTGACTTTTAAAAAATCTATAAAAATTATATAATTAACTCATCAAAGTATGAATTTAGAAGTGAGGCATTATAATGGCGAAAAGTAAGAAACGTAAGAATAAGGCAGTAAATAAAAAAGCTAGTAGTATAAAAAATAAAAAGGTTATTAAAGAAGAAAATAATATAAAGGCAAAGGGTCCTTTTATGAATTTAATGAGTAAAAAGTGGCCAAGAATCATACTGCATATTATTACAGCTATAATATGGATATTTTTCTTAGTAGATTTTTTAACCTTCCAACAAACAGTAGGATTTCCTAACCCTATATTATCAATTTTAGCATTAGTTGTGTTAATGTTAGAATACTCAGTTTCTAAAGGATTAAATGATAATTTAAAGAAATAGATTTTTAAAATAATAAATAAGAGGTTAAAGAGAAAATAACGAACATGTTATTTTCTCTTTTTGCTATTTATAAGAAAAATAATGTAGCAATAATTAAAAGCTATACATAATATATATTACCTATTATAAAATATTTCTTAAATAAAAAGGAGGATATTATGAGGAAGACAAGCATTATTCGAGCTTTAAAATTAATTTTAAATTCAGATTTTCTAGATTTAACAATTAATTCTGATACCTCTAATTATGGATTAAGATTTTATACTGCTTTTAATAGAATAGAGGCTGTAAATGAAATGCCTCAATTAGTGAGATGTAATAATCTAGTGAATTTAACTGCCAATATTATTACACCAGTAGGTTATACAAGTGAATTTGATAATTTAAATAGAGAAACTTTTATTCCAGTAACAGATATAGTGGCAGTTGCATTAGTAGTAAAACCTGATAAGCTAGATGAATTTTTAAGGCAATTAAACAATGTGTATTCATTTATTCCATTACCTCATAAAAGTAGATTTAATAGTAATAGAGAGTTATTAGAATTATTTATTTTTAATCAAGATACTAAAAATTTTGATATAGGGGTTAATGCAATAGATCGTTCTAATAATCCAGTTAAGGGAAGAGTTATTGCAGATGATAATGATTTAATATGGATTAGAGGAATAGATGATAATGTACCTCCAACTTTCTATATTGTATTAATGGATAATATATCATTTATTAATCCAATAGATAGTTAGAGACAGTTCTTCACATATTTATAATAAGAAAAATAATTAGTAATGATATTAGCTAAAAAGATATTTGACAAATTTTAGAATATAATATAAAATAAATTTAGTCGAGTAGCAAGAAAGCGTAAATCCAGATGGATTTGCGCTTTCTTTTTTTCGTTAAAAATGAAAAAGTTGTTACTACTAGGGTTGTAATAGCTTTCCGAAAAAGCTATTTTATATGAAAGGAGAAAATTTGGAGAAAGAAATTAAAATGAACAAAATGGGAACAATAGCAGTTCCAAAAGTTATGCTTAGTATGGGGATACCAATAGTTTTATCAATGGTATTACAAGCTTGCTATAATATAGTTGATAGTATATTTGTAGCTAGAATACAAGACTCAGGGGGAATAGTTCATGCAGGAGAGTACGCTGTAAATGCTCTTACATTAGCATTTCCTATACAGATGCTTATCGTAGCATTTGGAATAGGAACAGGGGTAGGTGTTAATGCGTTACTTTCAAAAACACTTGGGCAAAATGAACCTAAGAAAGTAGCAAGAGTTGCTGGAAATGCTGTATCATTAGGTATTATTATTTATATATGCTTTTTTATATTTGGAATATTGGGAATTGATATTTATTTAAAGAGTCAGACTGCTGATACTGTTATTTTATCAATGGGAAAAACTTATTTAATGATTTGTACACTATTATCATTTGGGATGATTATGTTTTCTATTTATGAGAAGGTTTTACAATCAACAGGAAAAACAGTATGTTCTACAATAGCACAAGTTGTAGGAGCTATAACAAACATAGTACTAGATCCAATATTAATATTTGGATGGTTTGGTTGTCCTAAAATGGGTATTGCTGGTGCTGCATATGCAACTGTAATTGGACAAGTAGTATCTATGTTAATAGCAATGTACTTCCATTATAAAAAGAACAAAGAAATATCAAATGGGATAGCTTATTTAAAATTAGATAAAAAAATAGTTAAAGAAATATATGTTGTAGGTCTTCCTGCTATTATAATGCAAGCTTTAATGTCATTTATGACATATGGAGTAAATATTATATTTGGAGCAGTATCTATGGCAGCAGTAACAGCCTATGGAGTATTTTACAAGATACAACAATTTATATTATTTGCAGCATTAGGTTTAAGGGATGCAATTACTCCAATTGTAGCTTTTAACTATGGAATGGGAGATCATAAGAGAGTAAAACAGGGAATTAAATATGGTATTTTATATACTAGTATTATAATGATTATTGGAACTATAGGACTTCAAATTTTTGCAGTGCCTTTAGTTAATTTATTTGGTTTATCAGATGAAACAGCAAGACTTTGTATTTTATCAATACGTGTTATTTCAGTGGGATTTTTATTTGCAGGATGTAGCATTGCAATTCAAGGTGTTTTCCAGGCATTAGGATGTGGAATAAGTTCATTAGTTGTTTCACTTTTACGATTATGTGTTGTTGTATTACCTCTTGCTTGGCTATTCTCTAAATTTTCAAATGGAATAAATATAATGTGGCTTGCATTTCCAATAGCTGAGGTTGTTGCCTTAGTAGTGGCAATTATTCTTATGATAAAAGCTAATAGAAGTAAGATTTTAACTATAGATAAGTATAGTGAATCAGCATAAATGAAATAAATGTATATGGATATTGACTTATTTTGTAGAATTATTTAGAATTGTAGGGAATATTTATTAAAACAGGAGGATTTATCATGGCAGGAAATAGAGTAATATGTCATTGTAAAAATGTAGATTATATAACTATAAGAAAGGCAATGATAGCAGGTGCAAGAACTTTAGAAGAAATAAAAGAGATGACAGGTGCAGCTACTGGTTGTGGAAGATGTGCAGGAGAAATTGAAAAAATATTAGCTTCTGTATGTGGATGTAAAAATGTTTCTCTTGAAGATGTAGTAAACTCTGTGAAAAATGGAGCTGAAACAGTAGAAAGAGTTGGAGAAGAAACTGGTGCTGGAACATGTTGTGGAAGATGTAAGGCATTAATACAAAATGTTATTGATATAAAGAGATAATGTAATTTTACTTTTTAAAAAAATCAGTAAGTATAATAACTTGCTGATTTTTTTTGTTTTAAAAATTATAAATGGATTTATTTGACAACTATATCATTTAATGATATAGTTTGATTATTGATATATCATTTAATGATATAGTGACGGAGGTAGATATGGCAAGAAAAGATTCTATTAATGTTGGTGAATTAACAGATGCTGCTTTTTATATTTTATCAAGTGTAGTAGAAGAGAAACATGGATATTTAATTATGAAGACTATTGAAAATTTGACAGATGGTAAGTTCACTATAGGTCCAGCATCACTCTATACAACATTGAAAAAACTATTATTAGCGGATTTAGTTAAACTAAATTGTGAAAGTGATGAAAATAAAAAAGTATACAAAATTACTGATAAAGGGAGAGAAATGCTTTTAAAAGAGATAGAACGAAAGAGGATGATGATTAAGTTTGCAGAAAATTTTTTAAAGTAGAGAGGTAAGGGATAAATGAGAAATAAATATGTCATTATAAGTGGATTAGCATTTAGTGAAGAAACAGATTTAGAAAAATTAAATAGATATGCTAAAGAGGGGTGGTTATTAGAAAGTATTACCGGTGGCTTTTTTTATAAGTTAAAAAAAGATAAACCACAAGATATAATTTATAATTTGGATTATCAAAGAGAAGCTGATGAAGAATATTTTAACATATTTAAAGAAGCTGGTTGGAATCAAGTAGTTTCTGTAGGAAATTATATACACATTTTTTCTGCTCGAGCTGGCACTAAACCAATATATAGCGATAAAGAGTCAGAGATAGATAAATATACTAGAATTAGAGATACTACTAAAAAAGGATCAATATATTCTTTAATAATAGGGTTAATATTAATTGGAATGAGTACTATATCATTAATTACTATTAAACCTGTATTTGTATTACTTGAAGGACTATTTTTAGTTGATTTAATTGTATTTATATTTAATTTTATGCCATATATAGCTTATAATAAGAGAATTAATAAAATTATTAAATATGATAGTAATAAAAAGTAAATATAAGATAGTTCCATTGATGAAATTATATGAATGGAGTTGAGATACGATGGATGAAAATAAAAGGAATACTATAGAAAAAAGAATGATAGGCTATAATAACTTTAAATGTATAGCAGAGAAATGTAAATTTACATGTTGTTCTGGATGGGATATTAATATAGATAGTAATACATATGAGAAATGGAATAAAGAAAAGAATAAATGTAAGGACATGTTAAGTAGATTAAAGTTTGTAGATGAAGATTATATAATTGTTGATAAGAGAACAAGTGAAACATGTCCATTTTTAGATAGTAAAGGACTATGTAATATTGTAAAAAATAATGGAGATGAATATTTATCATTAACCTGTCAAAAGTTTCCTAGAATAGAAAATACATTTGAAGAAATAAGGGAGCTTACATTATCATGTTCATGTCCAGAAGTAGTAGATATTATAGATAAAGTTAAAGAAGAAATAATATTAGTAAAATGTGATAATGATGAGGATACTGACCTACCAATAGAAATAAAAATAAGAGATACTATTATAAAAATAATTAAAGAGAAAAATTTAAATATTGAAAGTAAGCTTCTTATAAGTTACAGAATGTTGATAAACATTTTAGATAATGAAGAACTTACAGAAGAAATTGTTTTAGATGAGCTTAGAAAGTATAATAATATAATTTTACAAGAAGCATTAGAAGATAATAATGATTATAATAAAATATTTAGGAAAATTAATAACTTGTTTTTAGATATAATAGAAAATTATAAAAATGTTCCCGTGTTGAAAAGTTCATTAAATGATATTTCACAGGTTTCTATGAAGATTTATAGAGGACAAATAAAAACTAGTGAATTAATAGGGTTGTGGAATGAATTTATTAATTACTTTAATAAGCATAATGAATTAATTGAAAAGTGTATTGTAACTAAGGTTCTAGGTAATTGTATTAATGAAGATATAGAAGAAATAGCTATAGGTTTAGAGCTTATAATTTTAGAATATATATTAGTGAGATACAGTGTATTTTTAAAAATGTTTTTAGGAGATAAGGAAAACTTAGTACAAAATATAAAAGATTATATAGTAGTTTTTTCAAGAATTATAGGTAATAATTCGGATGCAGTTGTTGAGTTTATTGCAGATCAATATGGAGATATACTATTTACAGTTGAATATTTGCAAAAAATTTCTATTATATAAAGATTGAAGTAGTTATATAAAAAGCTCAAGAGTTAAGGTTCTTGAGCTTTTTACTTGCATCTGAAAATTTTATAAAGAAAGGATATATTTTTTTGAATACGGCAACTATAGAATATCATTTTTAATATATTTATATTTAATTTTATTTATAAGAAATAAAATTAAATATAGTATTATAAAATTTAATAAAAGAAAAAATAAATTTATGTTAAAATTTTAAATAAAAGATAATAATTGGGGGTTTGTTAAATAAGAGGTGAGTAAGGTGGGAATAAAAGCAATAATAGATATTGGATCAAATTCTGTAAGGTTAATAATTTATGAAATAAATGGAGATTCAACATTTAAAGTACTTAATGAAGAAAAAAGAACAATTAGATTAGGAAGTTATTTAACAGAAAGTGATTACTTGGCTGATAATGGACTACATATACTTCTTAATGTACTAAGGGTATTTAAAAATATATGTGAAAGATATGACGTTGGAGAAATATATGTTGTTGCAACAGAAGCTATTAGAAGATCTGTAAATAAACATCATATATGTAATAAAGTTAAGTTGGATTTGGGATTAAAAGTAAATATTTTATCTGGATTGGAAGAGGCGAAGTATGGATATTTAGCAATTAAAAATTCAATGATAGAAAAAGATGCTATTTTATTAGATTTAGGTGGTTCCAGCATGGAAATTACACTTATGGAAAATGGAAAGCTTAAAGAAACTATAAGTTTACCATTAGGAAGTATTCCTCTTACTAAGATGTTTAATAATCTTGAAAGTAAAGAAAAGGAGATTGAACTGAATAAATTTATTTATGATAAACTTAATGAAATATCTTGGTTAAAGAAAAATAATGAATTGAATGTAATTGGAATTGGTGGTATTGCAAAACATATAGGGAGAGTATCTAAGGGTGATGAAGATTATCCCAAAGAATTACTTCATAATTATAGTATGAAAAGAGATGAGATTTCTAAAATATATGTTGAGTTTTTAAAATTACCTATGAATGAAAGAAGTGAATTTAAGGGTTTATCAAAAAAGAGAGCTGAAATATTTGCAGCACCTCTGGGAGCTATTTTGTTAATGCTTAAATATTTTAATTCAGAAAAGTTTATTATAAGTGCCATAGGACTTAGAGAAGGTATAATTTATGAAAATCTATAAATATTCATATGTTATCTATATCTTAATGTAGTTTTAATATATATCATAAGAAATTATTAATTTAGAGGACTAATTAAGTTTAGTTCTTTTTTTATTGAAATAAGGCTTAATTTACTTAAGTAGGAAGAAATGATTTATGATAGTACAATATAGAAATTAATACATTAATTATCAATTGATAATACAATTGTATTTAAAGTATTTAATTTGCTTATAAATGTAACCATATAGAAAATATAGTTATTTACAGGAAAATTGGAAAATATAAAGGTAAAATCAAGGAAAAATAAGGTTTCGAGTTATTGGGTAAAGTGGTAAAAGAAAGAAAAAATTTATAAAAATCTATAAACGTTAAAAGAAAATTAACAAAAACATTATTAATTGATATTGAATATCATTATTCTCTCTAGTATAATGTACAAGTAATTCAAAAGAGGTGATATTATGCAATATATTTTTATAAATCCTGTTGTGGATAAAATGTACAATAAAGAAGAATTAAATGAAGTTTTAGTTAAAAATAACTATAAACGAATAGGAGTAGAAAAGGATTGGCATGGAATTGTTAAGGAAAAATATAAGGAAGTTATTAATAAAACTAATTTAACTATTTTAGATAGAAGATGTCCATTAGCTATTGAAAAGATAGAAAAATATGTAGATGATGAAAAGGTTATAATACCTAAAATTGAACCTATTTTAATACATTGTGCTATGGAGATTGCAAATAGAGAAGAGTTAAAAGGTAAAAGAAAAATAATTACAACACCATGTGAAAGTTTAGCAGTTCATGGAAATCGTTTAAACTTAGATGAAACTATATTTATAAGTTGGAAGGAATTTTTAAGTAGCTTACATAGTAAAGAAAATCTAAAAAATAATTATATTGATTGTAGTCCTATTCCTTTGGGATATTTTGATTCTTTAGGAGTAAAAATTAAGAGTATTTCTGGTAAAGATAATATAAAAGAGTGTTTTAAAAATAATCTATATTATGAAAACAATTTAGTAGAAATGCTTTATTGTGATAATGGATGTAATAATGGAGATGGAGTATTAATAAATGAATAAAAGTAAAGCAATAAAAACATCAATTTCTATTATAGTAATTATTTTTATATGGGCAGTAGTTACAGAAATGGAGTTGGTTAGCTCATATATTTTACCATCACCACTAAAAGTATTAGATAGTTTATGTAAAATGATTAAAACAGGAGAAATATTTGAGGATATTTATATAAGTTACATAAGAGTTTTTAAAGGGTTCTTTTTAGCTACACTATCAGCATTTTTACTTGCAATGGTAAGAGTTATTTTACCTAAATGTAATGATTACTATGAAACTATTGTTCAATTTTTAAAGAATGTGCCACCATTAAGTTTAATATCATTATTAATTTTATGGTTTGGTATAGGAGAAACAACAAAAATAGCCATTATAGTATTAACAGCCTTTTTCCCTATATATTTAAATACAGTAAAAGGATTTGTAAGTTGTGATAAAAAGTTATTAGAAGTTGGACAAGTATATGGATATTCAAAAGTAAATAGTTTTTTTAAGATAATGTTACCATATGCTATGTCTGATATATTGGTTGGAATGAGAATTGGTTTAGGATATAGTTGGAGAGCAATAATAGGTGCAGAAATGATTGCAGCTTCATCGGGATTAGGACATATGATTTTATTTGCCCAACAAATGTCTAGAACAGATAAAGTAATAGTTGGAATTTTAGTAATAGGTATAGTAGGTTATTTAACTGATAGATTATTTGCATTTATAATTAATAAATCTTTGAAAGGATCTGAAAAAAATGGATGGGATTAAGTTAGTTAATGTTAATAAGTTTTATAATGTTGAAAAAGAGTGTATAAAAGTTTTAGATGGAATTAATTTGAATATACCATCAAATAAAATAACAGTAATTTTAGGAAGAAGTGGCTGTGGAAAAACAACTTTATTAAGACTTGTAGCGGGAATAGAAAAATTTGAACAAGGAGATATTCAAGGAGCTAACTTAAAAAGAAAAGCATATGTATTTCAAGAAGATAGATTAATGCCATGGTTAGATGTAAAAAAGAATATTACTTTTGGTATAAAAAATAAAGATGTGGATAATAAAAAAATTGATGAAATAATTCAAACTGTTGGATTAGAAAGTTTTTGTAGTGCTTATCCAAGTCAGTTATCTGGTGGTATGAAACAGAGAGTATCTATTGCAAGAGCTTTTGCATATAATCCAGATTTTATAATGATGGATGAACCATTTTCAGCTTTAGATTTTTTTACTAGAAAGCAGATGCAAGAAGAACTTTTAAGAATACATAAAAAAACATTATGTTCTATTTTATTTGTAACACATAGTATAGATGAAGCTCTTATTCTTGGAGATAAAATAGTAATTCTTGAAAAGGGTATTATTAAATCAGAGTATGAAATTCATGAAGAAAGTGATAAAAGAGATTTACTATCAGAAAAGTATTTAGATTTAAAAAAGAAAATAATGAATGACTTAAAAGTCGTTTAAATAAACAAAGGAGAATAAAAATGAAAGCAATAAGAAAAAAAGTAGCAGTAGCGTTAGCTATGGTAACGATTATAACATCTATGGTAGGTTGTACAAGTAATAAATCAAGTGAGGTATCATCAAATGAGGCTTTAACTGAACTTGTATTAACACATGTAACATCACCATTAAATGTGCCAAGTATAATACAAAAAAATAAAGAAATTTTTAAAGAAGAGTTTAGTAAGAATGGTAAGAATATTGAAATTAAGTATGCTGAATTAACTTCAGGATCTGATCAAACTCAAGCATTAGCATCAGGAGATGTAGATATATTATATGCAGTTGGAGGAACATCTGTAGTTTTATCTGCGGCTAATAATGCTGATATAAAAGTATTAAATATGTATAGTAGATCTCCAGAAGCATTTTGTATGTACTCAGCTGATGAAAATATAAAATCTGCTGAAGAGTTAAGAGGAAAAACTATAGCAGGACCAGTTGGAACAAATTTACATCAATTATTAGTGGCATACCTTGAAGAAGCAGGAATGACTATTGAGGATGTTAACTATGTAAATATGTCTATAGCTGATGCAAAAGCAGCATTAGATGGTGGAAGTGTTGATGCAGCATTAGTAGCAGGTCCTACGGCATATAAAGCAAAGCAACAAGGATATAATTTAGTTACTAATGGAGAAGGATTAACAGATGCTATCATTGCAGTAGCAGTTAGAGAAGATTTTTACAATGAGCATAAGGAAGAAGTAGAAATATTTATGAATGCTCAAGCTGAAATTATTGATTATATAGAAAATAATTATGATGAAACTATGGATATTGTTGCTAAGGAACTTGATTTAGATAGAGCTGCAGTTGAAGAAATGTACAAGCAATATGATTTCAATATTGAAATAACAGAAGAAGATAAAAAAGCATTCCAAAATGTAGCAGACTTTATGTACGAGACAGAAATGATTGAAGAAAAACTTGATACAAGTAAGCTTTTCTTAGATTAATATAATAGGTGAACTAAAATGATACAAGAAAAAATTAGAGTTAGAGATAATGATGATATAATAGAAATTACTTATGAAGATATACTAAAATATCATGGAAAACAAATGATAGGTGGAGCAGCATTAGCCTTTAAAATTATGTTAATGACTTTTCCTAAGCTTAGTGATGATATTCCAACAAGAGGGAATTTTAGCTTTTACAGTGGAATAGGTGCTAATGGAAGAGGAATAATAGATGCAAGTGAAATGGTTATGCGTGTAAAAACTTATAATCAGTTAAGATTAGATTTAGAATATGCTGAAGATAAAATGGGACAAGTAGCTCCAGGTGGGGGTAGATACTACTTTGAAATTGGATATAATGATAAAATAATTAAATTATATTTAAAAGAAGGTATAATACCAAATGAATTTATGGAGTATTCTAAATTAGCACATAAGTGTAAGGCTGAAAATGTTGAAATGAAAAAAGAAGATCAAGAAAAATTATTATCATTAAGACAAGAATTAGCTAAAAGCATTATGGAAGCTAAACCAGAAGATTTATTTGTGATTTTAAATTAAATTTATTAAAGTAAATAATCAATTATATGTAAAGTATTAAAAGGAGCTGTATCAGATTGGATTTATTAATTCGATCTGATACAGCTTCTTCTTTTTATTCTATTTTATAAGCAAAAATAATGAATTGTACAATAGGTAAATGAGGTTTTTACTAAATTTGGATAAGAAAAGATAGAATAGTAACTTTAATTTATAAAAAAGTGATGCTAAAAAATATATTTTGAGACAATATTGACTCAGAAGATATTTTTAAGTATAATGTGAGTAATTCTAAAATATTAAATTAACAGGAGGTCAAATAATGAAAATTGCAATTTTAGGTACTGGAACAATGGGGACAGGCCTAGCTAAGGGATTATTAAAGGAGGGGCATGAGTTAATTGTTTATAATAGAACAGTAGCTCGAACACAACAATTAGTTGAATTAGGAGCAAAACAGGCCTTATCTCCAGCTGAAGCTATAAAAGAGGCAGATGCTTCTATTTTAGTAGTAATTGATGGGGATGCAGTAAAAGAAATTTTATTTAATGAAGAAACAAAAAAAGTTATAAGAGGGAAAAATATTTTAAATGTTGCTACAACAAATGCTGAAGAAATAGAGTCTATTGCGAATGAAGTTATTAAGCTTGGTGGGAATTTAGCAGAGCTATCAATAATGAATAATGCAGATCAAGTAGAAGATAGTCAAGGGTATTTTCTTTTAGCTTGTGATGAACGTGTTGAGGAGTTTTGGAAAGAAATTTTAAGTGGGGTTGGAGAGACACATCATGTTGGACGAATAGGTGATGCATCAAGGGCAGAAACTCCTATTTTATTTAGTAATCTTTTTATGAATATGGCAGTAATATTCTCTACTGCGGCGGCAATAAAGCTTAATATACCAGAGGAAGTTTTAAAAATGCAACTTTCAATGTTTGTACCAGGTTCAGAGTATGTATTACCTAATCTTCTTCGCAGAGATTATAGTCAAGGATTAGCAACAGTAAGTGGATTTAAAGATTCTTCATTAATTGCTGTTAATACAGCAAAATCAGCAAATATACCAACTACTTTGTTGGAAGGAATTGTAGATTTATATAAAGAAGCTGAATCTTTAGGATTAGGTAATCAAGGGGAGTCTGCTATTCTAGAAGTTTTGCTAAATAATAAATAAGTTCTTTTTACTATTCAGCTAATATATGAAAGTTAACTGTTTCTTCAATACTTTTTAAGTATAAATAAAAAATGAGTTGTCATTGAGAGATTTGAGCCTACAATATATAATGAATTTATAATTAATAGTAGGAGGAGTGAATATGAGTACAACTAAAGAGGAACAGTTATTAAAAAGCTTAGCAGTAACAATAATTGATAATCCTAGAAGTACAATAAAAGAACTTGCAGAATCAATAGGGATTAGTAAAGCTACGCTACATAGATTTTGTGGTACAAGAGATAATCTTGAAAAGATGTTAATTGAAAAAGCAAGAATATCCCTTGAAGAAATTATATTTATAGCTAAAGATGATTACTCTGATTTTTTGGAAGGGTTTAAGTTATTAATAAATGCTCATTATAAAAATAAGGAATTTTTACGTTTTACAAAAGGATTTCAGCTTAGCATAGATGAAGAATATTGGAATAAATATATTGAAGCATTAGATTACTTCTTTTTAAATGGACAAAAAAAAGGTGTTTTAAAAATTGATTTTAATGTTTCCTTTCTTACAGAATTATTTATTGCTACAATTTGTGGTATGGTAGACGGAGAAAAAACAGGTAGATTAGCAGCAAGTGGATTAACGGATGCAATTGAGAAATTTTATTTATTTGGCTCCTTTAATAAATAATAAAACTAGAAAGTAAAGAAATGAATTTGTTGACGAATCAACAAATTGATGTTAAATTATTTTTGTTGATAAATCAACAAAAATAATTTAACATTGAATTGAAAGGAAAAAATATGAAAAAATCATTTATTACGGCAAATGCCATTATGCTAATGCTTATATTAATTTTTGATGTTTGGTATATGTTTGGCGGTGGGTTATTTGCTAAATCTATTGCTAGTATTATGTTTGTTGTAGAAGGAATTATAAATCTTTGGTATTGTATTAAAAATAAAGTAAATTTAAAGTTTCCAATATGGCTAATTGTTGCCTTAACATGTGCTATGCTAGGCGATATATTACTTGTACTTAATTTCTATGCTGGTACAGCAGTATTTGCAATTGGTCACATATTTTATTTTGTAGCTTATTGTATGTTGGGAAAAATAAATGGTAAAGATTTAATATGTGGAATTATTATTTCTGTATTTGCATTATCTATTATATTATTTACGCCATTTTTAGATTTTGGAAGTACTTTAATGCAAGGTGTATGTTGCGTTTATGCTCTTATCATTTCATTTATGGTTGGTAAGGCAATTTCAAATTTATTAAAGGATAAGAACTCTACAAATATAACAATTGTAATAGGAAGTATTTTATTCTTTATATCAGACTTTATGCTGATGTTAAACATGTTTGGAAATATTCCAGGAACAAATTATCTATGTCTTGGTACATATTATCCAGGTCAATTTGTACTTGCATTATCATTATTTATATATGCTTCTGCAAATGACTTAAAAGAAAATAAATATACTATTCTTTCAAAAGTTGCTTAAAATAAAAAGAAGGGTATGATACTTATGATTGAACTTATAGAACGTTTCGAGGAATTTACAACTTCTGTCACAAAAGCATATAAGTGCATTCAAAAAATTAAATTTGTTGAAACAGAGCGTATGGGGTTAAAAGCCAACTATGTGATGTATATGTACTATCTCGGTAAAAATCCAGAAGGACTTACCGCTAAGGAATTATGCAAACTGTGTATTGAAGATAAGGCTGCTGTATCCAGAGCAATTGTTGACCTTACTGAAAAAGGTTTTGTAGAACCTGCTGAAACAGATTCTGGGCGCAAATATCGTACAAGAATTATACTTACATCAGAAGGCAAAGAAATAAATAATAGGTTAAATGAGGTTATTGCTAAAGCAGTTAGCAAGGCTTCTAGAAGTTTAAATGAGGCTGAAAGAGAAAACTTTTATCGTGTTTTCTCTTGCATTACAGATAATCTTGAAATGATTTGTGATTCATACTTGCAGGAGAAATAAAAAGAAAAAGATAAGGACAATAAATTAAGGTTGTTCTTATCTTTTTCACTTTTTATTGAAATATGTCAAAGAAGTTGTTTTACTCTAATTCACTGAATTTAACAAGTTTTATTGTTAAAACTCTCTTTTAAAGTCTATAAATCTTGTTCCTTGAAATGATAAAGTTCCTTTATCACCTTCAGCAAGCAATCCATATTGGTTACCATTTACGTGAAATTCTTGTCTTTGGCCATTAGTATATTCAAATGTTACATAATATGTTGTAGAGGTTGTTGACATGTGATTATCAGTGTGGTGATTATGCGATACTGAAGCTCTTTTAGATACAATTGTTGCAGTTACAGGAACTATTGGTTGTTTGTTATTATAGTTCCATTCCTTAATACCTTTAATAAGAGTAAATATAATAACAAGAAATATAAGTAAAAAAAAGATAGGAACTAAAAATTGCATAATATTAAAAAATGGATCAAAGTACATTATTTTTTCCCCCCATATATAAATAGTCTATAAGAATATGATAAGATAAATATGAAGTTTATACAATAAAATACAATTATAATGCTTCTAGTATTTTATATAGTAATTAAGAAAATTATTATTATGAACAAGATAAAATTCTACATTTATAATTACAAATATAAAATATGAATACGTTTAATGTATGAAATATGATAATATAATCTGGTACTAGATAGGGGAGAGTAAAAATGAGAATAGATATGCATGTGCATATAGGTTATGCGCTAGGATGGGATATGACAGAGGATATGGTGTTAGAATCTATGGAAAAGTATAATATAGATTTTAGTATAGTTTCAAATACTGAATCTGTAAGATATGATCACAATTTTAAAGAGGTTCCAAAGGAAATGCAACATACTCAGATTGAATCATTAAAAAGAAGTATAGACTTTGCAAGAAAATATCCAGATAAAATAGGGGTAATGCCATGGATTAGACCAGAAAGTGAAAGATTAAGTGGTGAGTTTAAACAATATATAATAGATAATTTAGATATTATATATGGAATAAAGATGCATCCATATCATTCACATTTAGCATTTGATTCAAATAATTTATATGAATATTTAGATTTAGCAGAAGAGTTTAATCTTCCAGTACTTATACATACTGGTGGATGTGATGAAGCAAGTCCAGAAAGAGTTTATAATATGGCTCTTAAATACCCTAAGGTTAACTTTATAATGGGGCATATGGAACTTGGAACTGATAATGAAAATGCTATAAATTATATTTCAAAATTACCTAATTTATATGGTGATACAGCATGGGTACCAATAGAAAGTGTTATAAAAGCAATAAAAATCTTTGGTAGTGAAAAAATATTATTTGGTAGTGA
Organism: Clostridium cuniculi; assembly: GCF_004353185.1. GTDB lineage: Bacteria > Bacillota > Clostridia > Clostridiales > Clostridiaceae > Clostridium > Clostridium cuniculi. The sequence goes on from NZ_SMUS01000003.1 coordinate 99,316, forward strand.
TAATCCTATAGATGGAGTTGATACTTATCATCATAATCCTAAAGGTGAGACATCATTATATCAACAATATTTTAATGACTTAAAAGATATGATAAGTAAAGAAGAGTATGATAATATTATGTATAAGAACTCTATAAAGTTATTTAATTTAAATAAGATATTAAAATTGAAGAGGTTATAACAATATAAATCAATTATAATAGTATCATATTTAGAGAGCGTATACCGAACCAATATGCAAATAATTAAAGTTGAGTTCAGTATTGTTACAAGAGTAAAGTAATGAATTAAAGTTATACCATATGCTGACTTATAAATGAGGATGGGATTGGGAATGTTAAGTGTATAGTATAAAGGGGCTGTATCAAAATAACTTTTGATACTAGATGATAAAAAAAATGGAGGATTCTAATTTGGAATCCTCCATTTTGAATTTTAATTAGCTTCTAAACTACTTCTATATTGTTTTGGAGATATTCCTATTTGTTTTTTAAATAAAGTATAGAAATAAGAAGTATTATTTAAACCAATTAAGTCACCAATTTCTACAATAGATAGATTGGTGGTTTTTAATAAATTTAAAGAAGTATAAATTCGTTTTTGATTTATATAAGTTATTATATTAACTCCTAATTCTTTTTTAAACAAACGAGTTAGATAATCAGGAGATAGTCCTATTTCAGAAGCAATTTTTTTTACTGTAAGATTAGATGAAAGATTTAAATTAATAAATTCAATAGTTTGTTTTACAAATGGTGAATATTTTAAGAGAGAATGCTTCTTAGTAAGAAGACAATAAGAATTAATCATTTGCAGTTGAATAGTATTAAGTTCTTCAAATGATAATGAATGTTCTATTTTTATTGCCCATTTTCCCGATAATTCATCTAAATATATAGGGTGTACACCAGCATTATGTGCAGCCTTGCGAAATAAAGTATTAGCACTTAATAATAGATTTTTAGTGTTCCTTACTGAATCTTTAGTACGAATAATTTCTAAACATTTTAAATAGTTTTTTTCAATATGAGATTGGGCAAGAGCTATATCACCACTTGTAATATAAGATAACAGTTTATCTTCATCAGCATATCGACTTTCAAGTGTTTTGTACATAGAATTACGATTTATATCTTTTATAAATAAACTATAACTAGAATCTTGCTTTGGAAGAATGCTTAAATCAATAGTATTTACATGAGAATCAAGTGGAGTTTCTGAAACATATTCATTTATAGTAGATAAAATTTCAAATACTGTTGTTGTATCAATATATGGGACAGATTGATAATATGATTTTAATTTATAAGTATAATCTAAGTTAAGTTTTAGGTTATTCATAATAGAAAAAAATAAATTATCATTTATAGGATCTTCTAAAAAAGGGCCTATCATAAGATGTGAATCTTTTTCTTTAGAGATACATAATATGTAATATTGAGTATGAAATGGAGTAATAACACTAGTAATTGTAGAAGTTTTACATTTTTTTAAATATTGTTTTATACACTTAAGAAGATGGTAGTCTCTCATAGAAGAAAAGTCCGAATAGTCTTCAAAAATAAAAGAATCTAATTGGGACTTTTGAAAATATCTAACTTTAACAGAAATACATTTAGAAAGTAATTTTTTTGCGAAATCTACGATATCTAATTGCATAAATAAGGCTCCTTTATATAATTAAAATTTTACATTAATAAAGCGATAAAAAAATAAAAATGTCGGATATATAAATATTATAGACGGATATTTGAATAAACAAAAGATTTTTTTTGATATAATTAAGGCACTACTTATGAAAATGTATTCAGATTTGTTTTATAAGGAGTGATATAAAGTAAAAGCAATTAATTTGAGAAGAAAGCTTTGCTTTAAATATCAAGATTTGAGAGGAGAACTATATGAGAGCAATTTATAATTTTAATACTAAATGGGCATTTTCGAAAGAAGCTAAAGAAGTACCAAGTGTAATGCCAGAAAGATGGTATTGGGTTACATTACCTCATACTTGGAATGATATTGATGGACAAGATGGAGGAAATGACCTTTATAGAGGAACAGCTTATTATGCAAAAGAATTAGAAAGAATGGACTTACCAAATGGAGATAAATATTATTTAGAATTCCTAGGAGCAAATTCTTCTGCAACAGTATATGTTAATGGAAATAAATTAGCACATCATGATGGAGGTTACTCTACGTGGAGAGTAGAAATCACTGATGTATTAGAAGATAAAAACTTATTTGTAGTTGAAGTAGATAATGCACAAAATGATAGAGTATATCCACAACATGCAGACTTCACATTCTATGGTGGAATTTACCGTGATGTAAATATTATTGCAGTAAAAAATTCACATTTTGATTTAGAATATTATGGTGGACCTGGTATTAAGGTAACTCCAGAAGTAATAGGTACAGATGCTAAGGTTTCAGTAGAAGTATTTGTAACAAATGCAATGGAAAATCAAAGATTAGCTTATATATTAAAAGATGCAGAGGGAAATACAATTGCTGAAAAAGAAACATCTGCTTTAGAAACAGAAGTTAGTTTTGAGATTGAAAATGTTCACCTATGGCATGGTAAAAAGGATCCATATCTATATACAGCAGAAGTATATTTAAAAGGAGATGAAATTTTAGATAATGTTAGCACTAGATTTGGATGCCGTACTTTTAAAATCGATCCTGAGCTTGGATTTATATTAAATGGTGAAGAATATCCGCTTAGAGGTGTATCTCGTCATCAAGATAGATGGGGAATTGGTAATGCATTACTTCCAGAACATCATGAAGAAGATATGGATATGATATGTGAAATGGGAGCTACAACAATTCGTCTTGCTCACTATCAACATGATCAATACTTCTATGATTTATGTGATGAAAAAGGTATGGTTATATGGGCTGAAATTCCATATATTTCTACACATATGATAAATGGTCGTGAAAATACAATTTCACAAATGAAAGAATTAATTATTCAAAATTATAACCATCCATCAATTGTTGTATGGGGATTATCTAATGAAATTACTATGTCAGGAGAATCTACTGAAGATTTAAGAGAAAATCATGTAATTTTAAATGATTTAGCACATGAAATGGATAAAACAAGACTTACAACAATGGCTTGTGTATCTATGTGTAGTATGGATGATCCATATGTTCAAATTCCAGATACAGTATCTTACAACCATTATTTCGGATGGTATGGTGGAGATACATCTGAAAATGGACCGTGGTTTGATAGATTCCATGAAAAATACCCAAACATTCCTATAGGATGTAGTGAATATGGTTGTGAAGCATTAAATTGGCATACATCTAATCCAGAACAAGGTGATTACACAGAAGAATATCAAGCATATTATCATGAAGAGTTAATTAAACAATTATTCTCAAGAAAATATTTATGGGCAACACATGTATGGAATATGTTTGACTTTGGTGCAGATTCACGTAATGAAGGTGGAGAAAATGGTCAAAACCATAAGGGATTAGTTACTTTTGATCGTAAATATAAGAAGGATTCATTTTATGCTTATAAAGCTTGGTTATCAGATGAACCTTTTGTACACATCTGTGGTAAAAGATATGTTGATAGAGTAGAAGAAACTACAAAAGTTACGGTTTACTCAAATCAACCTGAAGTAGAATTATTTGCTAACGGTAAGAGCCTTGGTAAGAAAAGTTCACCTGAACACTTCTTCTATTTTGAAGTACCTAATATAGGGGAAACAGCTTTAGTAGCTATAGCTGGAGAGTGTAAGGATGAGAGTTTCATTCGTAAAGTAGAAACCTTTAATGAAGAGTATCGTTTAAAAGAAAAGGGAGCAATTTTAAACTGGTTTGATGTTACTTCACCAGAAGGATATTTCTCTCTTAATGATAAAGTATCTAAAATTATGGACTCGGAAGAAGCTGATAAAATATTCAGTGATTTTATCAATCCTTTAATGTCAGGTATGATGGGTGCTGAGAAAAAAGAAAGCAACGAACCAAATGCTATGATGAAAATGCTTGGAAGTTTTACAGTTCTTAGACTTATAACTCTTCTTAGTGCAGCTGAAGTTAAAGTTACAAAGGAAGAACTACTTGATTTAAATTCAAAAATGAATAAAATAAAAAAAGAAGATTAAAATAATTAGATACAAAAAGAAGAGTGAATGTACTCTTCTTTTTTTTGTTTAATTGTCATTCTAAAGTTTAATCAATAAACTTAAAAAATCCTATAATGTATGTGTACTATTTCTATGCTGTTGATGTTTAACATAATCAAAATTATCGATTGCATATTGTAGTTGATCTAACATTTTTTGTTTGTTTTCTGGGAACTTTCCTTGAAGATATACTGTAGATGTATGATGAGAAAGTATATAAGTATCTGTATTTAAATGTTCTATAAAAGTTTTTAATTCAATTAATCTTTCTAATTCAGTTGAGTCATCAAATTCACCTATCTGTTTTGCTCTATATAAATCAGTATCAGGGAATAGAGTTAATCCGCCACTGCCGATATATGTAGGCTTAAGCTGATTATATATTTTAGCACTTTCTATTGCATGCTCTTTACTACGTTTAGAACCAGCAAGTCCATTAAGAAATGAAACAACATATTTAATTTCTGCATCTTCTAATTTCTGGCATTGTTCTACTATATCTGCAGATGTTTGATTTTTATTTACCATTAATAAAGTTTCATCATCACCACTTTCTGGACCCATATATAAGTCAGTAATACCTAAACTACGTAATTCTTTTAATTGATCAATTGATTTATTCTTTATATTTGAAATACGAGCAAACATTGAAATAGATTCACACTTAGGTAAATATTCTTTTATTTTTAAAATAATAGGTTTTAATTTTTCAAAGCTTAATACAAATGGATCAGCATTTAACAAATAAATTCTTTTTATATTTGGATTAGCATCTCTTAGTTCAGACAAATCTGCCTCAATTTCTTCCATAGGTGATACTTTGAACTGTACATCTTTATACATACTACAAAATTTACATTTATTATGTGAACAGCCAATCGTTATTTGTAGTAATGGTGTATATGCCTCATATGGAGGTCTATATATTGGTCCTGTATAATGCATGATTATCTCTCCTAACTAAATTTTATTAATATCATTCATCGATATTATCATATACATAATTTTAGTACAAGTACTGATATTTTTAATAGGTACTACTAAAAAAGATAGTATTTGAGTTTTTATTATAAATAATATAAAATCATTTGTAATCGTTAGATTAAATATATATTTTATATGAGGGGAATATTTATGAAAAATAAAAAAGATGAACAAGAGACAGGATGTGCTATAAATAAGCTTCAAAAATTAATAGGTGGTAAATGGAAAATTATAATTCTTTGGAAATTACATTGTAGTACAAAGAGATTTGGAGAATTATATAGAGAAATAGATAATATTACTGAATCAATGTTAACTAAGCAGTTACGTGAACTTGAAGCTGATGGTTTTGTAAAAAGATATGTATATCAAGAAGTACCTCCTAAAGTTGAATATTCTTTAGATGAACTTGGAAAGAAGTTTATTCCGATATTAGATGAATTATATGAGTGGAGTAAGGAGAATTTAAAAGATTAATAAAATAGAGGTATTGAATTAAACATAAAATTAGATAAAACATATACTTTATCCTTTATATTATTAAACCCAGTAAAAGAATAAATTTGATTTTGCTGGGTTATTTTGTTTGTAAATAGCATTTAGGAATAATAATAAAGTAGTATGTTATAATTTATTTTCATTAAGGGATGCAACATATTTTTTTGGAGATAATCCAAACTCATCTTTAAAAGCTTTTATAAAATTTTGATAATTATTAAATCCACTATAAATATATGCAGAATTGATAGAAGCTCCATCATGTAAATGAATTTTAGCAATAATTAGTCTTTTTTTCATAATATATTGATGAATAGTAAATCCAACATACTGTTTGAATTGACGGCTTAAGTGATATTTGCTTATATAAAATTTTTTAGATAATGTGTCAAGAGATAAATCTTCACATAAATTTTCATTTATATATTGCAACACATCACTTATTTTGGAGTTATGTTCAATGTCGATATCAATTTCTTTTGATGTATCAAAATATGCTCTATTTAGGTATATTAAAAGTTCTGTTATATAAACTTTTCTAAGAAGTTTATCACCATAATCATTGCTACTACAAGCCTTTTCAAGTTTTTCATATATTTTATTAATAACATGAAAAAGATCAATATTTGGACGAAGAAGATTGTGATGGTGTTTTGATGAACTATCAAAACAAAGTGTAAGATCAGTTTCATTATTTTCAATGGTTTTCACAAAGCTTGGACTAATCCAAATAATAATTCGTTCATAGTTCATTCCATTTTCAATTATAGGTTTATGTAGCTCTTTATTATTAGTTAGAAGAATATCATTAGGTTTAAGGGTATATGTTTTCCCTTCAATAACATATTTTACTTTTCCAGAGATGAAAAAGAATATTTCATAAAAGTCATGATTATGATATTCAACGTTTATAGGAACATTATCGGAATAATGAAAAAATTCAAAATCCTCTGAGTTCATTACTTGTCGTGATGAAAATGTTGATATTTTTCTTTTCATTTTAAAACTCCCCAAAATTATTATAAATATACAATATAGCAATTTTTGTTATTTTTCAAGCAAGAAAAATAGTAAAAATTATAAATTGTTATATATAATGTAAATATCGAAGTAATTAACTAAGATTAAGCATAGCCTAAACAGTAGTAATAAGAAGTAGAAGAAAATAATTTTTTAGTCTATTATAAACATATACACGGGGTTTTATATATGATATTTACATTAATAAAAGTTGCTATGTGTTAGTTAAGTTTATCTATAAATATAGAAAGAAATATATTAAAAAGGGTTAAAAATTTAATTTGCTATAACTTTCAAGCTAAATAGAAGTACTCATCAAATATTAGTAGATGAAATTGATAGTTTAAAAGCTGGTGGTTCAAAAGATGATGTTGATCCAGAAACAAAAGCAATTGTTGAAAATCTTACTGGATATAAATATGAAAAAGTTTGGAAGGAAGTTGTTGTTGCAAATCATTAGATAGAAATTCAACAAATAAATTTAAATGAATAATTAGGAGGATAAGTATATGGATTTTGATAAAAATTGTTTTTATTGCTCAAAGAGTAAAGAACTTGATGATTTAATGATTAAAATATGTGATTTAGAGGTATCAACAGTATATTTATTTAAAGAACAAACTTATAAAGGAAGATGTAATGTAGCTTTCAAGGGACATAAAAGTGAAATTACAGATTTAACTGAAGAAGAAGCAACAGCATTTATGAATGATGTCAGAAAAGTTGCGAAAGCAATTCAAAAAGCTTTTAAGCCAGATAAAATAAATTATGGAGCATTTGCAGATACAATGAAACATCTTCATTTTCATGTAGTTCCTAAGTATGTAGATGGACCTGCTTGGGGAAAAATGTTTGAAATGAATCCAGGTAAAGTATTATTAAGTGATGAAGAATACAATGAATTAATAACTAAGATAAAAGGATGCTTCTAGTCAAAGTTTACGTAATTTTTGAATATATAATTTAATCCTCGGCAATACATAAATGTGTTGCCGAGGATTTTTGTATTTTTCATTTAGAGATACTAAGTTAATTTTATTCGTATCGATTTTCTTTACCATTGAACTATAAAAAAAGGTTAAATGATATAATGGTTCTAATGTATAAATTATTAAACCATTTAAAAGTACTTTTAATATATTTACAAAGGAGAAAGTAACTATGAAAAATAAAATTAAACTTCATATACTAAATTGTGGTGAAGTTGGAGTTGATCCAGCAGTACCATTTAGAGATGTATCTAAAAATCCTATAGCATATACAGGCATAGGAAGAAGTAAAAAAATAAGAATATGGTTACCTGTTACAGCTTATTTAATAGAGCATCCAAAAGGCAATATATTAATAGATACTGGATGGCATACTGATGTTAGGAGTAACCCTATAAAACATTTATCAGCACCATTATATATGGCAAGTAAGCCTAAATTACCAGAAGGTAAAGCTATAAATGAGCAGCTAAAAAATCTTAATATAGAAACTAAAGATTTAGATTATGTATTTCTTACTCATATGGATTGTGATCATGCAAGTGGTCTTAAATTAGTGAAAGATGCTAAAAAAATAATGATTTCAGAAGAGGAATTTAAAGCAATAAATAAAGGAAATGTAAGATATGCTAAGAGATTTTGGAGTGGAGTAAATATAGAAAGTTTTAAAATGGAAGAATCTGAATATGGTCCATTTAATAGAGCATATGATGTTTATGGAGATGGAACAGTATTATTAATAGATGCAAAAGGACATACAAAAGGAAATATTGTAGTTATGGTAAAAAACAATAATAAATTTGCTTTAATTACGGGAGATTGTGGATATGCTAAGGATTCATGGGAAAGTTTAAGGATGCCAGGACCATTAGTTAATAAAGAAGATATGATTAAATCATTAGAGTGGATTAGGAATATGGTGCATAAAAAAGAGTGCGTAGGAGTGTTCGCCACTCATGATCCAGAAGTAAAGGAAAGTTTAATAACTTTATAAAAAATGATATACAAAAAGGAGAATTTTAGATGGAAAAATGTTATGAAAGAAGACTTGAACTTGCTAAAGAATTAAAAGCTTGTAAAAAGGCTTTTATAGCTTTGGGTGATGAAACAAGGCAAAGAATTATAATAGTATTACTTGAAAGCAAGGTGCATGGAATTCGAGTTGGTGAAATAACAGAGAAAACCCATCTTTCAAGACCAGCTGTATCACACCATTTAAGAATACTTAAAGAAGCTGGAATCATAAACATGTATAGAGAAGGTACAAAAAACTATTATTATGCAAGTGCTGATGAAACTGTATGGAAACAGTTGGCTAATTTAATGAATAGAATAAATGAAATAATTGATGAAATGTCAGAAAAAGAATGTTCTAAAAGTGAGATAGAAATAGAATCTAATAAAGATTTTATATAAAGAATATAAATAGTGGAGGAATTAAAAATGGGAATTTTTGAAGTAATGGAAAAGCGTCATTCTGTTCGTAGATATACTGATAAAAAAATTGATGAAAACACAAAAAATGAATTATTAAAAGTTATTAAAGAATGTAACAGTGAGAGTGGATTAAATATTCAATTATGTACAGAAGAACCTAAGGCTTTTGACAGTTTTATGGCTCACTATGGAAAATTTAATAATGTAAAAAATTATATTGCTATAGTAGGTAAGAAGAGTGATGATTTTCAAGAAAAGTGTGGATATTATGGTGAGAAGGTAGTTCTAAAAGCAGCAGAATTAGGATTAAATACATGTTGGGTAGCACTTACTTTTAGTAAAGGCAATACTGTTTGTAAAATTGAAAAAGGAGAAAAACTATGCTGTGTAATAGCATTAGGTTATGGAGAAACTCAAGGGGTTGCCCACAAGAGTAAATCTATAGAGGAGCTTTCTAAAGTAGATGGAGTAATGCCAGATTGGTTTAAAAAAGGTATGGAGGCAGCATGTTTAGCACCTACAGCTATGAATCAACAAAAGTTTTTAATTACTTTAGAAGGAAATGAAGTAAGAGCTAAAGCATTAACAGCATTTTATAGCAAGTTAGATTTAGGAATTGTTAAGTATCATTTTGAGTTAGGTGCAGGTAAAGAAAATTTTAAATGGGTTAAGTAGATAATTAAAGTAAAAGTTTGTTTAGAGGACTAATTAAAATTAGTTCTCTTTTTTTATGAAGTTTTCTGATTTAAATCAGTATTAATCAAAGATAATAAAGAAGTGAAAAACTTACAATATATCCCAAATGATAAAGATGATGTATAATAAGAGTATAGTAAGTAAATTAGGGGGAGAAAAAATGATTAAAAGATATATAAATGCTTTTAAAAATAAACCTGTAATAACTGCATTAAGTAGTAGTATTGTTATTGGCTATGGTATTTGTTTACTATATATTATTTTAATATCAAACAATCTTAGCTTATATGAAATTCTTCAAACTATGTTTTCTATATTGATGATTGGAATTTTAGTAGGTGGATTTTCAGTATTTCCAGTATTATTATCAATACTTAATTTAATATATTTATTTAACTTGAAAAAAGATGAAGAAATTAAAAGGGAAGAAATTAAAGTAGAAGTTACTACCATGGTAATAGGAAGCTGTTTTATGTTTATATATTTAGCTAGTGGATTACCCAATATAACATATAAAGATTGGGATGAAAGTATATTTCACTTTGAAATTCATACACCTATTGCAACAGAAATGATGTTAACCATATGTATCTTTATATTAGTTGCTATATTAGGATACTTAGTATTAAGATTTACAAAAATAAATAAGCTACCACCTTTAGTTCTAGTATTATCAATGTCGGCTTTATATATTGGAATAATTGTAGCTGGACTGTGGATATGTCAAGTATTTAAGATTAATACTTTAAATTTAATACTTATATTACTTCCACTGAACATTATAGTAATATTTATTAAAGTTATAAAAGATATAGTTATTAAATGGAATTCAGAATACAAGGATAAGGAAAGGGGTTTAAAGGATAATAAATTAATTAACTTATGTAATAAAATATTAAATAATGCACTAAACTGGCCATGGTTAGCACTTATTTTTATGGTGCCATTGCTTGGAATATTAATTGGAATATTAGTATTGTTTGGCCAAGCACCTGATAGTATAATAAAAGCATTTACTGAAACTGCAGAGTGGAATTTGTCTACAAAGATACCAGCTGAAAATCTTGAATATGATGGACATTATTTATGCACTGTGGCAGCAGGAGGTCATGAAGAAATTGTAAAACCAATAAGGCTTGGAAGAAGGGGTGGAAAGTATATTGTAGTAAACAGACAGTTATGTATTGCAAATGCCTTTGAGCAGATAATTGAGGAGAAAACTCCTAAGTTTCATTATGTAGTAAGAAGCTTTTATGATAAGTATGGATATCCAGTTGCAAAGCATATAAATTCTAAATATACAGCTGATTTTGTATACTTTTTAATGAAACCTCTTGAATGGATTTTTTTAATAGTAATTTATTTATTTGATAATAAACCGGAAAATCGTATAGCAATTCAGTATTTATCTAAGAAAAAATAATAAATTAAATAAAAGAGAGCTTCATAGATTTGAAGCTCTTAATCTTTTAACATAAATAATAACTCATCAAGTTCTGAATTATTTTATCATTTCTAAAATTTCATCTTCAGGAGTTGAAGAATCACAACGAACTTCAATTTCTCCATTCTTACGAACAATAAAACTAGGAACAGTTACAATATTATATTTTTCTCTAAATGAATTAAGTTCATTATCAGAAAAATTATTGCTATCTACATAATAAATAGTTGTATTAATTTCACTAACTAATCCACTAAGTTTTTTAGCAAATTTACGACAGTATGGGCATGTTTCTCTACCAATATATACAACAGTTAAATCTTCATTAGATAATAATTTATCTGCTTCCTCAGAAAGAATTTTTGTAAATAAGCTTACATCTTCTTTATAGCTATATTCTTCAGTCATTTTATTTCCTCCTATTATGTTTTTTAGAATAGTATATCAAAGCTGTATAATTTCATCAAATTAAGCAATTATTTTTAAAAGTAAGATTGCTATATTGAAATTAATATTTCATAATAATAATTTAAAAATTATGAAAAGTAGATAGGTAAAAGATAAATGAAAAAGAAATTTGTTAAATTATATAGATTGAAGTTTATAGATTAAGATTATATAATTGTTAATGTTTAAAAGTAATATATGGTATATGGAGGTATATGATGATTACGTGTAAAAATTTATATGACAATAAAAATGTAGAAGTTATTTCTTCTAAGGGTGGAGTTAAGGTTCTTGAATATAAAAAGGATTTAAGTGTTGATGCTGCAAGTGCAATTAATGCATACTTTGCTTCTGAAATGAATGTTAGAAAGAGACAGGTTTTAATTGAATTAAATGGGAATGCTTATACAATAAGTGCTGGAGCAATGCAATGGACAGCAGGAAATGTAAAAATGGCGGCTGATGTTAAAGGCATAGGAGATTTTTTTGGTAAAGCTATTTCATCAAAAGTAACAAAGGAATCTGCAATTAAGCCTAAATATGAAGGAAGTGGATTATTAGTTTTAGAACCTACTTATAAACATATACTTCTTGAGGATGTTGCTGATTGGAATGGCTTAGTGCTTGATGATGGGCTTTTCCTTGCTTGTGAGTCTAAAATTAAGCAGAAAGTAGTAGCAAGAACTAATATTTCTTCAGCAATGCTTGGAAATGAAGGACTATTTAATTTATGTCTTGAAGGACAGGGGGTAGCTGTATTAGAAAGTCCTGTTCCAAGAGATGAACTTATAGAAATTAATTTAGAAAATGATGAAGTTAGAATTGATGGTAATTTTGCTATTGCATGGTCTAAATCTTTAGATTTTAGAGTTGAGAAATCTAGTAAAAGTTTAGTGGGATCAGCTGTTTCAGGAGAAGGGTTTGTTAATGTATATCGTGGAACAGGAAAAATTCTTATGGCACCTATAGCTTAATAGATATATTATAAGAAAGTATTACTTTAGAGAGTGTTTGGAGAACTAATTAAAATTAGTTCTCCTTTTTGATATATAAAGATAAATAATATAACCAAGGAGAAGGTTTTTATTTCTCTCAGTATTACTTTTTTAGTAAATATGAAGGGGAAAAAATGAGGCACTTTATGATGATATTAAGTAATAATCAAATACTAATAAAATCAGTAACATAATTATAAATACGGAATATATTATATTAAGTAAGGGGGGATTTTAATATGGGAAATGATTTTAATTATAAAGAACCAGAATATAAATCATTAATATTCAACGCTGGAAACATGAATGATGCTAATACAACTGGATCTGATACTGAACAACTTGGAGATTCAGGGATTTTTATATTAGGATGGCTTATGCCTCAAGGTGATACAGATGAGTATTCATTAACTTTTAGTGTTCCAAGAGATGCTAAAAAGGGATGCAGAAATGCTAAAGTATTTGTGCATTTAATAAGTGATAATTCAAGTACACCAACTGGAAGTAGATTTTCAATTAGATTTTCATCATTATTTACTAAGGTTAATGGAGTAATAGATATAGATGATTTAAAAATTGTTAATAGAAACAATATTCCAGTTCAAAATTCACCAGGTAATCAACAATATAATCATTATGTTCTAGAGTTCAAATTAGATGATTTTATTAGAGCAGAAGATTTTGCATTATTGAGTATTGCTCGTATTCCAACTACTGATGATTTTGCAGGTCCAGTAGCTATAACTAGTATAGAATTTAGATATTTAGCTTATTAATTATACAAAGTATTATTGGATTTAAATAGATTGATTGAAGAATAATTCTATATAAATGTTTAATCGTGAGTATAATTCTTACGCTTTACTATCACTATGAAACTCACGAAAATTATAATTTTCGTGGGTATATTTTATTTTATAAAAAATGATTAAGATAAAATAATAGGATAATGAATGGTAAAAAAAGCCTTATATGTGATATAATTTTATAGGTAAAAAATATAACCAAGGAGAAGGTTTTTAATGGGGATAATAAGTTTTTTAAAATTAGTAGAAATTCAAACAAAAGTAGCTAGCGTTATTCCATACATAGTAGGAACAGCTTTTGCCTTATACAAATTTGATAATTTTAATACAAAAAATGCTATATTACTTTTTTTATCAATGATAATTTTTGATATGACTGTAACAGCAATAAATAATTATGTTGATTATATTAAAGCTATAAAAAAAGAGGGATTTGGATATGAAGAACATAATGCTATAACAAAATATGGACTTAAACCTAAAACTGTTTTAGGAATTATTATAGGTATGCTAATATTATCAGCATCATTAGGAATAATATTATTTTTAAATACAAATATAATAATTTTACTAGTAGGATTAGTATGTTTTACAATAGGAATCTTTTATTCTTTTGGACCTATTCCAATTTCAAGAACTCCTTTTGGTGAGATTTTCTCAGGAGTGACAATGGGATTTTTTATAACTTTTTTAGCAGTATATATACATATATTTGATAAAGAAATATTAAATATATCTATATTAGAAGGTAATTTAAAATTAATCATTAACTTAAAGGTTATTATGTCTATATTTATAATAAGTATTCCATTAATTGTTGGCATAGCAAATATAATGTTAGCTAATAATATTTGTGATATTGAAGATGATTTTATAAATAGGAGATTTACTTTACCAATATACATAGGAAAAGAAAATGCCTTAAATATCTTTAAATATTTATATTACATAGGGTTTGTTGGAATAATTATAGGAGTTATTTTAAAAGTTTTACCTATAATATCTTTATTAGTATTATTAGTATTTATTCCAATTAATAAAAATATAAAATTATTTTATACAGTGCAATCAAAGAAGGATACTTTTGTATTAGCAGTTAAAAATTTTGTTTTATTAAATGTAACATATATTTTTACAATTATTTTAGGAATATTATTTTAGGAATATTATTTTAGGAATATTATTTTAGGAATATTATTTTAGTTATGGACAGCCTCTTGTTATAAACAAGGGGTTGTTTTAAATTTATATTTTAAGTAGCGACTATGTCAAAGAAGACAAAAAATTAATATCCTAGAATAAGTAAAAGAAAAAACATTTATTTATAATTATTTAAATAAGTTATAAAGCATATAAAAATAGATAGTTTTATATTAACTATAATAAAGGAAAATGTGAAATTATTGTCGATAAAGAAAAAATATTGATTTAAAACAGTGTGATAAGTTATACTAAATAAGGAAAATTTTAAAAATAAATATATATTATAGGAATTGGAGGAGATTATAATAAAATTTAAATACTTTATATCAATTATATTAATTATCTCAATTTTAGACATGCTCTCAATAAATCCATATTCCGAACAAATAAAATCAAAAGATGTAGTTAAGATAGGTGTATATGAATATGAGCCTTATGTCTACATCGAAGAAAATGGTGAAATTAGAGGGTATTATTACGAATTTTTAAATTTATTACTCAAAAAATACGATTTTGAATATGAATATATTGTATGTAATATTTCTGATGGACTAGAAAAGTTAGAAAATGGTGATATAGATATTATGCTTGGATTACCTATCAGTATTATGGAAAGTAAAGACATAATATTTAACAATAAAAGTATTTCTCAAGAAGAATTTGGAGTTTTTAGTACAAAAAATATTAGTATGAATGATTTAAAATCAAATAATGAATTAATACTTGGATTAGTTGAAGCTGATTATAATGCAGAGTGGATTTTAAAATTCTTTGAAGTAAGTAATATTAATATTAAAATTGTGTATGGTGAAAATTACAAAATATTAGAAGAATTAATGAAAGAAGATAAAATTGATTTAATGGTAGATAATGCGTATAAAAAAAGTCCATATAAAATGCTATATAAATTTGCTGGTGAACAAATTTATATAGGTGGTAATAAAAAGAGTTCGGATATTTTAGAGAATATAGATAAAGTCATTGAAGAATATACTTCACAAAAGTATAATCCGCTTGAAAAACTTCAGGATAAATACTTCGATGAAGACTATAATAAAAAATTAATTGGAAGATTAATTTTAAGTATAATATTAATTATATTGTTTTTAATTGTAATTATAAAATTAATAATTCCTAAAATAAAAAAGCGGAAAATAAAAATAAAAATTAAATATAGAATGAATAGCGATAAGTATTTATTACAATATCAGCCTATTTATAATCCTAGAAACAAAGATATAGTTGGATTTGAAGGCTTATTAAGGTTATTAGATGAAGATAATAAAATTATTCCACCATATAAGTTTATACCTGAAATTGAAGACAATGATATGTTATTTGATATTTCTCTTTGGATAATTAAAAAGGTTATTAAAGACTATGATAAAATTAAAAATTACAAATGTGTTAATGGTAAAGAATTTTATATTTCACTTAACCTATCTTTGAATGAAATAGAAAATGAAGCATTTGTTAAAAAGGCTATTCAAATATTATATAAATCTAATTTAGAACCTAATAAGATTTGTTTAGAAATAATTGAAAGAGTTAAAATGAATGATTTAGATAAAATAAATAAAAATATAGATCTTTTAAAAGGTGCAGGATTTAAAATTGCAATAGATGACTTTGGGGTAGAATACTCAAATTTAGATGTACTTCAAAAATTAGATATTGATATTATAAAGATAGATAAAAACTTTGTTGATGGAATTGGAAAAGATATAATCAGAAATGAAATTGTCTTATTTATATCTAAAATAGCAAGAAATACAAATAAATATGTTGTATTAGAAGGTGTTGAAGAAGTAGAACAAGAGAGTGCAATTAAAAAAATAGAAAATGATTTACTATATGTACAGGGATATTATTATAATAAGCCAATGTATATAAAAGATATAGAGAAACTCTAATTTTCAGTATAGACTATTAAAAATTAAACTAGAGTAAAAAAGAGATAGAGAAAGTGAATTATAATATAATGAAAAATATTTTAAAAAAATTTAATAAAGTTATTTTGATATTAGTTATTATTAATATATGTTTAAGTGTACAAAGCAATTATATAAATGCTGAAACTAATAATAAGATTAAAGTTGGTTACTCAATTGTTTCTGGATTTACAGAAGTTGAAAATGATATTTATAGTGGTTTTGGATTTGAATATTTAAGAGAAATTGCTAAATATACAGGTTGGGAATATGAATTTATTGAAATGAGTCTTAATGACATGATTAATAAATTGAAAGATGGAGAGATTGATATTGCAGGAGCTATGCTTAAAAATGAGCAAACTATGGAATTATATGACTTTCCAGAATATAATTCCGGTGCTACATATACTACTTTAGTTACATTAAAAGACAATAATAGTATTGATATTTCAAACTATGAAACATTAGAGGGAATTAAGGTAGGTTATTTTGAAACATCAAATATAAAACTTGAAAATTTTAAAAATTTCTGTAAAACTAATGGATTTAACAATATTGAACTTGTTCCATATCCATATGAAAGTGGTAATGAGATTGAAGAGGCATTAGAATCTAGAGAAGTAGATGCTATCATTACTGGTGACTTATTACTTGATGATGAAAAAAAAGTTATTGCTAAATTTGGAGCAATTCCCTATTATTTTGCAACAACAAAAGGAAATACAGAAATTATATCGGGCTTAAATAAAGCTATTTCTAAAATAAAAGAAAAAGAACCAGATTATGAGCAAGTTTTATATAATAAATATTTTAAAACTTTTAGTAGCAAGGTAATAAGTTTAACAGAAGAAGAAAAAGAGTATATCAATAATATAGGTGTATTAAAAGGAATTTATGTTGATAATATTATACCAGTTGAATATTATAATACTAAGACTAATGAACCAGATGGAATCTATGTTGATTTAGTAAGCTTAATTATGGAAAGAGCAGGTATTAAACTTGAATTAATAAAGGCAGATACTTATGAAGAAGCTTATAATATGTTAGAAAATAAAGAAGCTGATTTTATAATAGCTGTACCAGATACATATTCAGTTGAAAAGGAAAATGATTTATTTCTTACACAATCATATATGGATGTAGATTTAGTTAAAGTAAAAAATAAAAATATTCAAACAGACAAAGAGATAGTTGCTTTAGCAAAAGGGTATGAATATGAAGGGTTAAGTGATGATGATGAAGTTAAATATTATGAAACTATAGAAGAGGTTTTAAATGCAATAGAAAAAGGGGAAGCAACCATAACTAATGGAAGTAGTTATTCTATTTTAAACTATATTGCTTCTGATTATTATTCTGATTTAATAGTTTTATATCAAGAAGAAAAGGTTAATTCAAGTATGGCATTTGAAAAACCAATTGATAAAAAATTAATTAATATTATAAATAAAGCAATTGATACTTTATCCACAGAGGAGATTAATAATATTATTTATGAGAATACTTCAAATATTCATCATAAAATTACATTAAAGCAGTTATTCATTGAAAATACTTTTTTATTTACAGCAATAGCAATAATAATAATAATAGTAATTTTTACTATAATTATACATAAATTTAAAGAACTAAAAAAAGCTAAGAAGTTATTATTAAAGAAATCACAACTAGATGCTTTAACTGGTATGTATAATCGTGAAGCAGGAGAAATATTAGTAAAAGAATATTTAAATGCAAAGCCTTCAGATTTATATTCAGCTTTTGCTATAATTGATATAGATTATTTTAAACAAGTAAATGATAGATTAGGGCATCAAATCGGTGATGATGTATTAAAGGAATTTGCACTAATATTAAAAGAAGTTTTTGCTTTTAAGGATATTATTTGTCGTTTAGGTGGAGATGAATTTGTAGTTTTCATGAAAGACATTGAAGAAGTTGATATTGATGTTATTAGAGAAAGATTACAAATATTATGTAAAGCTATGAATAGAGATATAGAATATAATAATATTAAACAAGAAATATCTTTAAGTGTTGGTTGTGTTATAACTAATAAGCACACTGATTTTAATGAGTTATATAAACAAGCAGATGAGCTACTTTACAAAGTAAAACATAATGGTAAAAACGGATTTAAAATAAAAAATGATTTTAGAGATTAATTGATTTTAGTTCATTGTGGAAATATTGCAGCTGAAATAGAAGGGGCAGTAGTTGTAATTTCTAATACTAAAAATAGAGATGATATTATAGTTATTAATGAAAAGAAAATAATTATCTAAATATTTTTTTTAGCGATATTTTAGATTCAAAAAAGAGCATCAAATTAGGAGAATGATAATTTGATGCTCTTTTATCTTCAAAAGTTTGTATTTTAGAAATAATTGGTCGTTTGAGGCGTTACAGAAGGAGGAAGGACTGAGATTGCTATGTGTAAGTATTTTTTATTTTCTTCTTTTTTTCCTTTTTCAATTCCTTTTCTTTCTGATGCATTTAATTCACTTATTTTATCTCTTAAAGAATTAGCTCTCATATCATACAACTGTCTTTGAGTACTGTCATTACTCATTCGTATAAGTTCATCTTTTGCTTGTCGTATTTCTTTTATATTTAATTCTAAACATCTAACTTTTTCACTTTCAGGATTCTTTAAAAATTCTGTCCAAGCAACTAGCATATCTTTTTCATCATTAGAATCTTCAAGCTTTGGTATCTCAATAAAATGAACTTCCATAACATCAGTTGTTTTTCTATATCTGTTTTCTTTATATCAACGGTTACTATTTTTCTTTTAGGTTTTAAAGTTGCATTTAAAAATGATATTAATATTTCAGGATGATTTGGTGATCCAAAAATATTCTTAAATACGAAATCTACTTTAGGATCTAATAAACCTTTAATGCAACATCGTTAAAATTAGATCTTTTTTCGCATAAAAGAATAAAATAAAAAAAATTATTATTTTTTGTAAAAAACTATTCAAATTGGATATTTATTAACTAGAGACTATGCAAAGGAGACGAAAAATGAATATCTTTGAAGAAGTAAAAGAAAGAAGCGATATTTTAGAAGTAGCTAGGGCAATTGGGCTTAATTTAAATAGATATAACAAAGGTTTATGTCCATTTCACAATGAAAAAACACCTTCCTTTAGTATTTGTAGTAAAAGACAGTTATTTAAGTGTTTTGGCTGTGGAGAGTCAGGTGATAGTATAGCTCTTGTTTCTAAACTTAAAGGGTTAAATAACTATGAAAGTGCACTTTACATAAATAAACTTTTAAATTTAGGGATAGAAGTTAAAGAGGACAAGTCTATAGTTACTAATAATAAAACAAAATATAATAAAATATCTAAAATTGAAAACTATAATAGCTCAAAAGTAATAATAGAAGCTTTTGAAAGATGGGAAAATGACACCTTTTTATTATTAAGTGATTATAGAAGATATTTATCAGAAAAAGATGATGAAGAAACAGCAGAGATGCTAAATATAATTGATTATTATCTAGATATATTTACAAGCAATGATATAGAAGAAAAACTAGAGTTTTATAAGTACAACAAGAAGGTGGTGCAAGCTATAAATGAAAGATTTATCAAAAAAGATAGTTGAAGCAGAATTTTTACCATTAGATCCTTACAGAGCTACTAAGGAAGAGGTGCTTTCAGAAGATACATTTAGATATTTAAATGCTATTGAAAATGAGTTTTTCAAAGAAAGTATTTTATTGAAAGTAAGAGATATAGCTAAAAATTTAGGTGTAAAGGATGAATTTAATAGGCTATATAAAGCTTATAACAAAGAATATGGTAAAGATAATGAACAAGCTAATTATAAAAAATATAAGAAGAGATTTAATAAAAATATTTCAAATGACTTTAATAAAACTTCTAATAATGGAGAAAGTTCTAAAAGAGAAATTGAAGAAAATCTAGTTAATTTTGAAGATTGCCCCATAGGTAATTTAGATGCTGGTATTTGGAATGCCAGTGATGATGGCATATGGAAAATTGAAACTAGAAATTTTGAGCCAGTAAAAGTAATGGCATGCCCACATCCTATTTTACCAGTAGAAAGGTTAAAAAATGTAGAAAGTGGTTTAGAAAAAGTTAGACTAAGTTTTCGTAGAGATAATATTTGGGAAGATGTAGTTGTTGATAATAGTTTGATTTCTAATAGATCATCTATAATTTCCTTAGCAGATAGAGGAATTCAAGTTAACTCTAATAATGCAGGAATTTTAATTTCATATTTAAGCGATATCCTTTCTTTAAATAATAAGAAAATCCCTGTTACAAAAAGTATTAATAGATTAGGTTGGGTAGATAATGACTTTGTACCATTTGTAGATAACTATAAATATGATGGTGATATTTCTTTTAAAAGTGTGTATGAAAGTATTAAAACAAATGGTGATTATGAGGTATGGAAGGAACATGTTAAGGAACTAAGAAGTAAAAGTAAGATTTTAAAGATTCTAATGGCAGCTTCATTTGCAAGTCCACTCATTGAAATATTAGGAACTTTACCTTTTATAGTTCATTTATGGGGTGGAACTGATACAAGGAAAACTGTTGCTACCATGGTGGCTATGAGTATATGGGGTAACCCTAGTATTGGTAAGCTTATTAAGACTTTAAATTCTACAGTACTTGCAATGTCTAGATATGCTACTTTTATGCACAATTTACCTGTAGCCTATGATGAACTTCAAATTGTAAGAAGTAAATATAAATCCTTTGATGAAATTATAATGCAGCTTGCAGAGGGAATAGATAGAGGACTTGGAAGAGCTGATGGAGGAATACAAACACAAGGTACATGGAGAAATATTTTTCTGTTTACTGGTGAAGAGCCTGTAACTAAGGAATACTCAGGTGGAGGAGCTAAAAATAGAGTTCTAGAAATTGAAGCAACTACAAAGATTATAGATAATGGAGTATTAACTGCTAATTTAGTTAAAAGTAATTATGGACATGCATCTAGAGATTTTATTGATAACTTACCACCAAAGGAAGAAATCATTAAGAGATATAGTGAGATTTTGAAGGAAGTTAATAGTACTACAGATATTAAAGATAAGCAAGCAGCTGCTGTAGCAACAGTTCTTTTAGGTGATGAACTTAGCAATAGGATATTTAGTGATGATTTATTAACTATTGAGGATATTATTGAAGTTTTACCTAAAGAAAATAATGTGGATTTATCTGAAAGGACCTATAACGTCATTAATGATTGGATTGGTCAAAATATAAATAAGTTTAAGAATAATGATAATAACGAAATCTATGGAAAGATTAATACTGTAAGAGGTGAATGTTTTGTAATTAAATCTATTTTAGTTGACATGTTAGAGGAGAGAAATATTAGCTTTGATGGTATTAAAGCCAGATTAGTAGAAAAAGGCTTTTTATTTAGAGACAATAGAAATAAATATACTCAAAGAGTTAGGGTAAATGGAATATTAACCAATTGTATAAAGTTAAAGCTTTATGAGAAAGAAGATGACAACTTTTTTAATGAGATTGTTGAGGATAATGTACCTTTTTAAATAAAGTGTCGACCTATTTTTAAAGGAAGGTAGACACGCTACAACACTTATAAATACTGGGTTATAGCTATATAAAATGTTTTTGTCGACCTGTCGACATTAAAAAGTATTACTTATAAAAGAGTTAGAATTTAATAAAAAAATAAATATAGTATAAAAAGTTTATATATAGAGTTCATTATTAGGTCGACAGGTCGACAGTGGCTATTTTAAAGGGATTGCAGAGGTTAATAAGGTCGACAGAAGGGTAGACACAATAAATTAATTAGTATAAAGGGAGTGAGAAGTTATGGAGCTTAGACCTTATCAAAAGGAAATTATAGATATAATTGACAATTTAAATAGTGGAAGTTATTTAGTTCAGTTAGCAACAGGTTTAGGAAAGACAGTTACCTTTGCCAATATAAAAAGAAAAGGAAGAGTTCTTGTTTTAGCTCATAGAGAAGAATTGGTAACTCAACCTATTAAATATTATGATATACCAGTTGGTATAGAAATGAGAGAATTAAAGTCAAATGGAGAAGAAGTTGTTATAGCTTCAGTTCAAAGTTTAGTTCGTAGATTAAATAAGTTTAATAAAGATGACTTTGATATGATTATCACTGATGAATGTCATCATAGTATAGCAAAATCTTATAGAAAGATTTATGAATACTTTAATTACAGGTTGCACATAGGTTTTACAGCAACTCCAAATAGAGGAGATGGTAAAAGTCTAGATGGAATTTTTGATAGCATTATTTATGAGAAAGATATAAGGTGGGCCATTGAAAATAAATATCTTTGTGATATTCATTGTATGAGGGTTAATATTGATTATGATATTTCTAAGGCTAAAACAAGACTTGGTGATTATGCTTTAGATGATCTTGAAGAGATGATAAATAATGATGATAGTAATAAGAAGGTTGCTTTAGCTTATAAGAATTATGCACAAGGACAAACTTTGATTTTTGGTGCTTCTATAGCTCATTGTGAAAATATTGCAGCTGAAATAGAAGGAGCAGTAGTTGTAAGTTCTAATACTAAAAATAGAGATGAGATTATAAGAAAATTTACAAATAAAGAAATAAAGGTGCTTGTAAATTGCATGATATTTACTGAAGGTACAGATATGCCTTTAGTTGAAACAATAATAATATGTAGGCCAACAAAAAATAGTTCATTATATGCACAGATGGTTGGAAGAGGTCTTAGACTTCATGAAGATAAGGATAAGCTTAATTTAATTGATTTAGTTGGTGTTACGGGGAAAAATAAGCTTTGTACAGCAGCAAGTTTGTTAGGTTTAAATGTAGATAATTTAGATGATGATGAACTTAAGGATTTAGATGGTAACTTGCTTGATATTCCAAGGAAAATAAAAGAGTTTGAAAGTCCAAGACTTTGGATTAAGGAAACTGAAGAGGTGAATCTTTGGGCTAAAGAGAGAAATTATAATCTTCATAATATAAATTGGACAAGAAGTTTTAATGGAGATTTGATTTTGATATTGAAGGATATAAGAATTAAGTTACATTGCCAGGATGAGTTAGGATATACGGTTTATAATGGTGAAAGAATTAAAATGCAGGATGCTCTTGATGAGGTATTTAATATATTGAATTTGCATTATCAGGATCAAAGGCCTCTATGGGACTTGCATATAATAAGGAAATGGGGCAAGGAACCTGCATCTTTTAAGCAGATGGAGTGGATTAGGAGGTATATGGGAAGTAGGGAAATTGGTGATTTAACTAAGGGGGAGGCTCATTATATATTGAATAGGTTGTTTAATAATCAGGGAAGACTAAATATTAAAATATAGTGTAAAATATAATAATATCTTAAAGTAAGGATTTGTATTATAGGTGAATAATATATGAAAAAAATTATTAATGAAGAATTAATTTATGAAATACTTTCTGCTGTAGAGGAAATTCCAAAGGGAAAAGTAGCTACATATGGACAAATTGCCAGACTTATTGGTAGAGATAAAAATGCACGTCTTGTTGGAAAGGTTCTTAGCTATGCAGAATTTTATGGAAAATATCCGTGTCATCGTGTAGTCAATTATGCTGGTAGGCTGGCACCGGGATGGAAGGAGCAAAGATTTTTGCTATTAGATGAAGGTGTATTTTTTAAGAATGAAAATCATGTTGATATGAAGAAAAGCCAGTGGGATTGTTAGGAGGGGGATATAAGAAGAGTTGATTTTGGATAACGGCTAGTTTTTCAAGGAAGGGAATAATTTTTGGAAGGATGTATATAAAATGAGTAATAATGAGATAAAGTGTCAGGTTTGTGAAGAAGTATTAAATGAAGATAGTATGTTTGGATGGGTTAGAGAGGGATAAATTTAATCCTGTAAATATTTATGAGGTACTTAAGGATATAAAGAATCCACTTAATTTAAAGTGTAGTATTTTGTATTTAGAATACCACAGTTCGACCTATGGTTCCGGAAAGCTTCTAGAGGTGAGTAGAAATAAAAAAAGTAATAGAAGAATATATAAAAAATCAAATTTAAGAAGATTTATCTTATGAGCGAATGAGTTTAAAAGAAGAAATGAATGTGAAAAGTTATTATCAATAGCAATGTGTCATGATTATAAGAGTAAGATTAATAGGTGTAAAATAGAAAATATATAATGAGATGGAACTTTAACATTTTAAAATTATGATAATAGTTAGTTTTTAAGTCTAGAGAAATATCTTTCTTTTAATTGAGAGATATTCGTATAATATTCAAGTAGAAATTAGATAAGGTATAATATAAAATAACTTATGTAAAATATTATTAGATATAATTTTAAATTTAAATATTTATAATTTAACGTATGAGGTATATATGGAATTAGTAGAAACTTTTGTATATAAGGAAGAGTTTTTAGATAGAATTAAAAAATATAAATATGGATTAAATTGGCCGGTTGTATATATTATAAGAAATGATAAAGAGGCATATATTGGAGAATCTACGAGAGTTTATAATAGAAGTTTAGAACATTTAAAAAATAAAGAAAGAATAAAGCTAGATACAATTGATATTATTTCTGATAATGATTTTAATAAATCTGTTATTTCAGAGTTTGAATCAATGATGATTGAATATATGGCAGCTGATGGCAAATATATTATTCAAAATGGGAATGGTGGTTTAAGGAAGCATAATTATTATAATAGAGAAAAGTATATTAAAAAATTTGATTATATTTGGAATGAATTAAAGGAAAAAGAAATTGTTAAAAGAGGACTATTTGAAATTAGAAATAGTGATTTATTTAAGTATTCACCGTACAAATCATTAACTAATGAACAATATGAGGTTGTACAATCTATAGTAAATAACGTAATTAGTAATGAAAAAAGTAATAATCTTATTCAAGGAGAACCAGGGACTGGTAAAACTATTGTTGCTATCTATTTATTGAAATATTTAATTGAAAAAGAAGAAAGTAAAGACTTAAAAATAGGACTAGTTGTACCAATGACATCTTTAAGAGCAACATTAAAGAAAGTTTTTAGAAGTATTAAAGGATTGAAAGCAAGCATGGTATTAGGACCTGCAGATGTTGTTGGTGAAAATTATGATATATTAATTGTAGATGAAGCACATAGATTAAATAGAAGAGTAAATATAACTAATATGAAGTCCTTTGATGATTGTAATAAAAAGCTTGGACTTGATAAAGATAATGATCAACTTGATTGGATAAGGCTTTCAACTAAACATATGATCTTATGTTATGATAAAAATCAATCAATAAAACCATCTGATGTTAGACCGGAAAAGTTTGAAGAAATAGATTTTAAAAAATATAAAATTACCTCTCAAATGAGAGTATTAGCAGGGGAGGATTATATTAAGTATATTGAAAATATACTTAATAAAAATCAAGAAGAAGTTAAAAGATTTGGTCAATATGAATTGTATATTTTTGATGATTTAGATAATATGCATAAAGCTATAAGAGATAAAGATGAAAAGTATGGACTTTGTCGTCTAATTGCAGGTTATGCTTGGGATTGGAAAAGTAAAAATAATACAGATGAGTATGATATTATAATAGGAGATAAAAAATTAAAATGGAATTCTACGAATAAGGATTGGATAAATTCAACGAATGCGTTAGAGGAAGTTGGATGTATTCATACAACTCAAGGATATGATATTAATTATGCAGGTGTAATATTAGGTAGTGAAATAGTATATAGAAATAATAGAATAGAAATAGTTAAAGAAAATTACTATGATAAAAATGGAAAACGTACAATAGTAGATGAAGAAGAGTTGAAAAAATATATCATTAATATATATAAGACCATATTAACTAGAGGGATAAGAGGAACTTATATTTATATTTGTGATGAAGCGTTAAGGGAATATTTCAAAAGATATATAGATACAGCAAATTCAGATTTTGAAGGATTAGAAAAAAGTATCATAGAAAATGAAAAATTAAATGTATAGATTTAAGAATAGATATTATTTAACAATTATAAGAATATATATAATAAGTAAATAATTTTAAGGAGAAATTTACTTGAAGGTTATTTCTATTGTTAATTACAAAGGTGGAGTTGGGAAAAGTACAGTTGTATCTAATTTAGGAGCTTTATTAGCATTAGATGGTTATAGGGTTTTGTTAATTGATTTGGATCCACAAGCTAGCTTAACATTTTCATATATTGGTGTTGAAAATTGGAAGAAATCATATAAAGAAGACAAAACAATAAAAACATTATTAAACTCTTTAATTAATAAGGATAAGGATAATATTAAGAATTATGTTACAAAGGATTTGAAAGCTAATGATATAATTACTAAAAATGGTGGACAAGCATTAAGCTTATTGCCATCAAATACTGACTTATATGAGGTGCAGATAGACTTGGCCAGAAGCATTACTGGTAGAGGAAAAAGAATGTATACAAAGAATAAATTAAAGTGTATATCTAGACTAAAAAAAGAAATAATGACACTTGATGGGGAGTATGATTTTGTTCTATTGGATTGTCAACCTAGTTTTGATTTAATAACTCAAAGTGCAATTTATGCTTCAGATTTTTACTTAACACCAACAAAGTTAGATTACTTATCTACAGTAGGGGCTCCTACTTTATATGAACATATTGAGAAGTTAAGAAGTGAAGTTAAAAAGGGAATATATGATTTTGACTTTAAAGGATTTAATGAAATGAAAGTAAGAAATATAGGGGTATTACCTACTATGGTTAAGTTAATAAATGGAAATCCTAAAATACTTCATAATCAATATTTAGGTGAACTTAAAAATGTTAAAGAAATGAGAGTATTTAACAGTAAAATTAGGTGTAATGATGATGAGATTGATAATAATAGTAGTATTCCTTTTGTTCTAAGTAGTATTAATAGAAAAAAATCTCCAATAGAAATTGACTTTGAAAATTTTAAGGATGAATTTTTAAAAGAGGTAAAATAATATG
Organism: Clostridium cuniculi; assembly: GCF_004353185.1. Classification (GTDB taxonomy): domain Bacteria; phylum Bacillota; class Clostridia; order Clostridiales; family Clostridiaceae; genus Clostridium; species Clostridium cuniculi. Next base: position 126,939 of record NZ_SMUS01000003.1, read on the forward strand.
GATAGGAAAAGCGTATTATTAGCAAATAAAGTAGTTTTTGAATTTATATTAAGTCTTTCAGAATTAGAATTGGAAGAATTATTAAAAAAGAGTAAGAAATTAGCGTTAGTAAAATGTAAAGATATTATAATAGATGATAATAGTAAAACGGAAAATGAAATGATAGCTGATTCAATAAAAAATTTGTATTCAATTTCAAGTAGAGAAGAAGCCATAAAGTATTTAAGTGAATTTAAGGTTGTTGATTTGAAAAAAATAGCTAAAGAATCTAAAGTATTTATTAAGAGTAAAAGTAAAAAGGCAGAGATTATAGATAGAATTGTAGAAGGAACTATTGGATCTAAAATTAAAATGGATATATTAAAATCGTAAAGTTATAAAGAAGTTGTAAAAGAAAATTTTAACAATAGATTATGGTAGTTTACTTCGTGATAATTATAGAATACAAATAACCATACCTTACTATTTTCAATAGTTTGAATTACAAGGTATGGTTATTTGTATAGTTGTATTATATATTCTGAATATTTATTTATAAATAAATATTAAATAGGAGTTTAACTATTAGGTTTATGAATAAATTTATGGAGTAGAATTAGAAAGAGGGTCACTCTGTTCTCTCAAATACACGACAAAGTCAGTAAATTTCTAGTGACAGGCATTGACTGTCACTTTTTTGAAATTACTGATTATGAGAAGGTGTTTAATTCAAATATTATAAATTTAAATATAGAAACTTTCTAATTAGTAGTTAGGAAGTTGTTATTATTATGTTTAGAAAAGTAATATTTATGCTACAATTATTAATATAATGAAAAGTTTATCTTTATAAAAAAGCGACAAATAAAAAAGGAGATCTACATGGCAGTATATTTAAATACAAATAAAAATCTTGAAAATTATAAAGAATTATATAATGAAGAGTATTTTGTAGATAAATCTAAAATTATTTCTTTAATAAATAAAAAAATAAATACTAAAAGTAAGTATTTATGTATAACAAGACCTAGAAAATTTGGTAAATCATCAATAGCGAATATGCTTGGTGCGTATTATTCTAAAGCTGTAGATTCTAAAGATATATTTGATAATTTAAATATTAGTAATTGTGAAAGCTATGAAAAGAATTTAAATAAATATAATGTAATAACTATATCTTTTACAGATGTTAATAATAATTGTAAAAATTGTGATGAATACATTGATAGAATTATACAGCTTTTAATTCAAGATTTAAAAGAAGTTTTTCCTAATATTAAAATTAAACCTAATTATGCTATATGGGATATTTTAAATGAGTTAAATGAAAAGTTTATTTTTATATTTGACGAATGGGATTATATCTTTAATAGAAATTTATATTTAGAAGAACAAGATAAATTTTTAGAATTTTTAATGAAACTTTTAAAGGATAAAAGTTATGTAGCTTTATGTTATATGACAGGAATATTACCAATAAAAAAATATTCAACAGGTTCAGCTCTTAACATGTTTGATGAATATACATTTTTAAAAGATAGAATTTTTGATGAGTATTTTGGGTTTACAAGTGAAGAAGTAATTAGCTTATGTGAAAAGAATGATGAAATTGAATTTAATGAATTAGAGAATTGGTATAATGGTTATCTAACAATAAAAGGTAAGAAAATATATAACCCAAGATCGGTAGTAAAGGCATTACAAAACAAACATTGTGAAAGCTATTGGACAAATACTGGATCTATGGATGAGGTGGCAGAGTATTTGAAGTATAACACAATGGAAATTAGAGAAGATGTAATAGAGATGGTATCAGGGGGAGAAATAGATATAATCATAAATGAAGAGTTTAGGGCAGGTCAAGAAGCTCCAAAAACAAAGAAAGAAATATATTCAGCTATGATAATTTTAGGATTTTTATCTTATCATGATGGATATTTAAAGATTCCTAATAAAGAGCTTATGTTAGAGTTTGAAAAAGCGTTAGCAGATGAATCTTTCGGGGTAGTATCACAAATTATTGAGAACTCTAGAAAGATGTTAAAGGCTACAGTATCAGGGGATTGTGAAACAGTAGTAAGTTTATTACATGATATTCATAACTCGGAAATACCAATACTTCAATATAATGATGAAAATAGTTTATCTCGTGTTTTGACATTAGCATATTTAAGTGCTAGAGATACTTATAGAGTTGAAAGAGAAGAAAAGAGCGGAAAAGGATATACAGACTTTAGTTTTCATCCAATAAGAAAGATAGATAAGGCATTTATTGTTGAGCTAAAGAAAGATGAAAAGGTAGATATAGCATTAGCACAAATAAAAGAAAAAGAATATGTTCAAAAATTTAAGAGTGAAAATAATGAGGTATTAGCAGTAGCAATATGTTATGATTCTAAAACTAAAAAGCATAGTTGTAAAATAGAAAGAATACAGTAAAATTAATTGAAAATAGAAGATGATATTAAAAGCATTTTGACTTTATGCATCTATTATTTTATCCTAACATTAATAAAAAGCTGCAGAAATGTGGCTTTTTATTATACTCAAATATAAATTTTATAGACATCTATGATAAAATTAAAAGTAAAGAAAAGTATAATGGAGGGAGTAATATTGAAAGAAGGTCTATACGAGCAAATAATAAACAAAGAAATACAACAGCAACTAAACAACCTGGAACAAGAAAAATTCATTATAGATAAAGACAAAATAGATAAAGAAGAAGCAAAAGCAATCCTTTCACAATACATATCACAAATAATAAGAAAATCCCTAAACTACATTAGAGATAAAGAAAAAGAAGATAGCGAAAAACTAATAAAACAAATAGAAGCTTGTAATGACATAATTAACATATTAAGCAAAGTATCAAATGAAGAAGACATTAAAAAATATGAAATAGATAAAAATGGAGAAATGATAACAGCTCTATACTCAAAAGTAAACAATAAAAGAGCATTAAACAGCAAAAAAGCAACAAGACCAGTAACTCCATTATCACAAAGTTCACTATTCACAGGATCAGGACAAGAACCTAATATGTTAGGAGAATTAAATAAAGAAATATTATCCTGTGATTCTATAGATTTATTAGTGTCCTTTGTAAAGTGGAGTGGAATAAGATGTATTATTGAAAGCCTAAGAGAAGCAACAATAAACAATAATAAAAAACTAAGAATAATAACTACTTCATATATGGGAGCTACAGATGTTAAAGCTATTGAAGAATTAAGTAAGCTACCTAATACAGAAATTAAAATTTCTTATGATACAGATAGAACAAGACTTCATGCAAAGGCTTATATGTTTAAAAGAGAAACAGGCTTTACTACTGCATATATAGGTTCATCAAATCTTTCAAATGCTGCATTAACTTCAGGATTAGAGTGGAATTTAAAAATAACAGAACAAGATTCTTTTGATATTATAAAGAAGTTTGAAGCTACCTTTGAAAGCTATTGGAATGATTCAGAATTTGTTTCTTACAATGGAACAGAAGAAGATAAAAGAAGATTGCAAAAATCATTAAGAAAAGAACAAAAGGATACTGATAATGATTTAAACTTTACTTTTGACATAAGACCATATGCTTATCAAAAAGAAATATTAGAAAAATTACAAGTTGAAAGAAAGATTTTTAATAAAAATAGAAACTTAGTTATTGCTGCAACTGGTGTAGGTAAAACTGTAATTTCAGCCTTTGACTATAAAGACTTTTGCAAAGAAAACAGGGGCAAGGCTAATAGGTTATTGTTTGTAGTTCATCGTGAAGAAATATTAAAACAAGCAAGAGATACCTTTAGAGCAATATTAAAAAATAATAATTTTGGTGAATTAATGGTAGGAGGAAGAACTCCTGAAACCTTAGATCATCTATTTGTTTCTATACAAAGTTTAAATAGCAAAGATTTATGTGAAATAACATCTGAAGATTACTATGATTTTATTATAGTTGATGAATTCCACCATGCAGCTGCACCATCATATCAAAGATTATTAAGTTATTATAAGCCTAAAGTATTATTAGGATTAACTGCAACTCCTGAAAGAAATGATAATAAAGATATATTTAAATATTTTGAAGATAGAATATCAGGTGAAATAAGATTACCAGAAGCAATAGATAGAAAGTTATTAAGTCCATTTCAATATTTTGCAGTATCTGATTCAGTGGACTTATCAAAGCTTAAATGGCAAAGAAAAGGCTATAATATAAGTGAATTAGATAAAGTTTATACAGGTAATGATATAAGAGTTAATAATATACTTGCAAGTTTAAATAAATATATTACAGATATAAATGAAGTAGTAGGGCTAGGATTCTGTGTAAGTAAAGAACATGCAAAATTTATGGCTTTAAGATTTAATGAAGCTGGAATTCCAACATTAGCATTAACAGATGAAAGTAAAAAAGAAGATAGAAATAATGCTAAGGAAAGATTAGTTAATGGAGAAATAAAGTTTATTTTTGTTGTTGATATATATAATGAAGGTGTTGATATTCCAGAAGTTAATACTATTTTATTTTTAAGACCAACAGAGAGCTTAACTATGTTCTTACAACAACTAGGAAGAGGATTAAGACTAAGTGAAGGAAAAGAGTGTTTAACAGTCCTTGATTATGTTGGGCAAGCACATAAAAATTATAACTTTGAGGAAAAGTTTAGATCACTAATTGGTAGAACTAATAAGTCTATAAAAGAGTATATTGAAAATGGATTTTTAACTTTACCTAAGGGTTGTTACATCCAATTAGAAAAAGAAGCTAAAGAATATATTTTAAGAAATATAAAATCTGCAGCTAATACAAAAACAAATTTAATAAATAAGATTAGAACTTTCAAAGGTGACACAGACTTAGAATTAACTTTAGAAAACTTTTTAGATTATCATAATCTATCTTTAACAGATTTTTATGGTAAGAGTAAAGACAGAAGTTTTTCAAGAATGTGTGTACTTGCAGAAGAAAAAGAAGATTTTTATGATGAAAATGAAGATATAATAACTAAAAAGTTATATAATTTATTATTTATTAATTCAAGAAGATTCATAGAATTTATTGTTAGCATAATTAATAACTATGATAATATTTCAGAAGTTGATTTTAATAATGAAGAAAGACTAATGCTGAATATGATATATTATATTTTCTATAATGATGCACCTAATAAAGTAGGGTTATCTTCTATAAATGAAGGAATTAATAAATTACTTAGCAATAAAACTATGATGAAAGAAGTTTCTGATATATTAAGCTATAATTATAAACATATTGAATTTATAGATAAGAAAGTTGATTTAGGCTTTGATTGCCCTTTAGATTTACATTGTGATTATACAACTGATGTAATTATGGCTGCTTTTGGATACTTTAATGAAGAGAAAAAGCCAGCTTTTAGAGAAGGTGTTAAGTATTTTGAGGATAAGAAAACAGATATATTCTTTATAACATTAAATAAGAGCGATAAAGACTTTTCACCATCTACACTTTATGAAGATTACGCAATTAATGAAAAGCTATTTCATTGGCAAACTCAAAGTAAAACTTCAATACAAAGTACAACAGGACAAAGATATATCAATCATTTAAAAACTGGTAACAAGATAGCTCTTTTTGTTAGAGAATATAAAACTAGAGATGGTCTTACATCACCATTTACTTACTTAGGTACATGTGAGTACAGAAGTCATAGTGGTGATAAACCTATTAGTTTTGTATGGGAGCTTCATGAAGAAATTCCAGCAAGTATGATTAATAAAGCTAATAAATCAATAATAATTTAAAAATTAAAATATAGTTATTTAATTTTTATAGTTGAATATAGAATTAAAAATAAAAAAAGAATTCCTAGGTGAATTCTTTTTTTACCTATGAAGTTAAAATAATTTACTTATAAAAATAAATTTAGCTTTAGTAAAACTATTCGATAATATATGCACTAACGATTTCACCATAATAAGCTATGTGGAAATCCTTATTTGCTCCATGGAATGAACTGTCTACATCTTGTGGATAACAAGTATTTTTAATTTCTTCTGTAATTTCATTAGCATCTTGTTTTTGCTTGTAGATAACTTTACATTCAAGAGTTAGTGGAAGTTCCTTAATTCCAGGAACAGAAATACTATTTGGTTCCTCAAGAGATAAGCCAAGATCAGCAATTTTATCACTTACATGACCAGATTTTGTACCACATACACCTAATATTTTTTTATTGAAATCGCCTAGTGGTATGTTTATAGTAAATTCAGGATTCTTTTCAAGCTGAGACTTAGTAAAACGATTTTCTCTTACAAACACTGTAAAGATAGGCTTGCCCCATTCAATTCCTAAAGTACCCCATGAAATAGTCATAGAATTAACTTTATCTTCTGTTTTTGTTGTTAATAAAACCCCACTTTTAACAGCTTTCATAATTATATTTGCATAATCAAATACTTCAATTTCTTTTTTCATAATAACCTCCATGGACATTAAAAATAATTTAAGTTTATTTCTTATATATATAATTGTATAATAAAAAATAAATAATGGTAGTATGCACTTTTTTGTAAGATACTATCTAAAAGGAGAGTATTGAATGAAAACAGTAGATAACAGCAATGAAAAAGAAGTAAATGTAAAACCTTTTGCTTATGCAATTTCTTTAATAGGTGGTAAATGGAAAATGCATATATTATTTTGGCTTTGGCATAAAGAAGTTTTAAGATACAGTGAATTAAAAAGAAACTTAGAAGGTGTTACTCACAAAATGTTAAGTACTCAATTAAAGGAATTAGAAAGAGATGGATTGGTAATTAGAAAAGAATATCCACAAGTTCCACCTAAAGTAGAGTATAGTTTATCAGAGAGGGGAAAAAGCTTTATGCCTGTACTTAGTGAAATTTGTGCATGGGGGCATGAGCATATAAATGATGAAATTTAGTATTTAATCAGTAATAATTTAAGGGTATTGGGGGAGTTTATTTGAAAAGAAGTAGATTATTATATTTAATATTAACAATAATAGTTATGATATTAGGATTGTTATCAAGAAAAATAAGTGGCTTACCTAAAATAATAGAATTATATTCAGGAGATATATTATGGGCACTTATGGTATTTTTAATTATTGCATTTATATTCAATAAAAAATCGACAATATTCATTATTTCCTGGGCAATAATTTTCTCATATAGCATAGAAATAAGTCAGTTATATCATGCACCTTGGATAGATGCTATAAGAAATACAACTTTAGGTGGACTAATCTTAGGCTTTGGATTTTTATGGAGTGATTTAATATGTTATACAATCGGTATTATAATAGGAATAATAATAGATATCATGATAAATAAAACTAATATTAAAGTTATGAGTAATGGATAAGGATAAGAATAAATAAAAATATAGGTTTATAAATTTAAAAGAGGGTATAAATTATGAGAAAAATATGTATAAGTTTAGTTTTATTATTAACATTTTTTACTTTTGGTGGTTGTAGTATTGGAGATTCTCAAAAAAAGAGTGAAAATAAAAATAATGAAATTTCTGAAATTCTAATATCTAATTATTTAGACTCGTTATCTAAAAAAGATATAGATGCTTTAGAGAAATATTCTACTGTTGAGTGGGGGAATGGGTTTGACCAAAGTGTAATAAATGAGTTAAATAAAACTTTGGAGTCGGCAAAGCTATTAAAATATACAATAAGGGAGAGTGAATCAGATAGGATTATAGTAGATGCTGAAGTAGAAGTTATATGCTATGAAAACTATATACCAGCAGGAGATTGGCAAGCAGGAAAGTCAGTTTCAGCAAAATCATTTGAATTGATTAAGGAAGATAATGAGTGGAAAATAAATGGATGGGGAGCATATTAAATATAATTTTTAAAATATTAATATCAATGTATTAAAAGGAGAATAGCAGTATGAATATAGGTGTATTAACATGCCTAATATTAGCAGTGTTTTTTTCTGTTCTTTCAAGTATCTTTGCTTTATTAAAAGAAAAAAGCACAATATTGATTAGTGGATTTAATAGTATTTCTAAAGAAGAAAGAGAAAAATATGATAAAAAGAAAATGAGCATAGATATGAGAAACTCTCTTTTAATTTGGGCTATAATTTTATTTTTAGGAGCAATTTTATCATATTACATAAATAAGTATTGTTCAATTATAGCAATTTTTATTTGGTTAGTTATATTCATTAAGCATTTTTATATTTATCCAGAAAAAGCATTTGAAAAGTATAAAAAATTATAATATTTTATAATAAAAAAATTTAATGGAGTGAGAAGTAAAAAAATATGAGATTAGGAGTTATTTCAGATACACATGGAGTATTAAGATATGAAGTAATTGAAAAACTTCAAGGTTGCGACTATATAATTCATGCAGGCGATGTAGGTGGTAGGGAAATAATAGATAAATTAGAAAGTATAACAAAAACTTTTGTTGTACGAGGAAATAATGATAAAGATCAATGGGGAGCTACCCTTTCAGAGTATAAGGAAATAGAAATGGATGAAGTTCTGATTTATGTTGTACATAACAAGGCAGATATACCAAAAGATTTAAAAGAAGTAGACTTAGTTATTTATGGACATTCACATAAATTTAGTAATGAAAAGATTGATGATATAGTTTATTTAAATCCAGGATCTTGTGGAAGAAAGAGATTTTCACTACCTTTATCTATGGCAATAGTTGAAATAAACTTAGATGATATAAGAGTTGAAAAAATTGATCTAAATTAAATATAAAGAGTTTAAAGCTAAGTTTAAAATAGATGAAATAATTACTATTGTCTATGGAAGGTGTATCCATTTATGAGATAGCAAAATTATGTGAAATAACAGAGGAAAAGGTAAAAGAGATTCTAGAGTAAGATAAAGGCTTTGCATTTACTGCAGAGCCTTTATCTTACCCTATAAATATTAATTATTTATAATGAACACTTAGCCTCAAAATATGGACTTGAAAAATCATAGCTATAACATGAAGTAATAATAATAGTTTTTTCAGAACACATTATATTAGAAAACATCTCATAAATTTTAGTTAAATTAAATTCATTAGTTTTTTTACATAAAAATTTTCCAGCCTTAACTTTAATAACATTCTCCAAATTACAGTATTTTTTATCAACTTCTACAGCCACGAACTTATTAATATCATCATCCTTTATATTCATAATAATACCGTAATCATGTTTCAATAATATATTTTCATTTAAGGCATTTGTAATTAAAGTATCTAGAATTTTATAATAATTATCATTCATTTCATCTTCAAAAAGAGGTAAGACATAATAGTATTTTTCATCTATATGAAATGATTTTTCTTCATTATTATCATAGCTATTGATTCTTTCTACTTCCTTTTTTAAAGTATCTAAAAAATCTAGATTATTTTGAAGTTTAATGATTTTTTCCTTTGTTATTTTTCTACCATATTCAATTAAATTAGAATAATCCATAGTGTTATCATCTTTAATAGTTAGCTCTTTCACATCTTTAAGTGGGATATCTAAAAAAATACATAGTTGTATTATTTCAACGATTTTGGTTTGTTCAAAATTATAGTATCTATAATTAGTATTAGGATCAACATATATTGGTTTTAATAATCCTATGGAATCATAATAACGAAGAGACTTTATACTACATCCTGTTTTTTTTGATATATCTCCAATAGTTAATAAATTTTTTTTCATGAAAATCTCCTTGACTCTACCATTATGGTACACTTTATACTAATATACGGTTTTGATTATTATATGTCAAACTTAATATTTTAACCAAAGATAAGAGGAGGAGATGGGATGAACATACAATTATCCGATAATTTTAATTATAGTAAATTAATCAAATTTACTTTACCTACAATTTTTATGATGATATTTACTAGTATATATGGTGTTGTAGATGGTTTATTTGTCTCAAATGTAGTGGGAAGTGATGCCTTTGCAGCAGTTAATTTAGTAATGCCAGTTATAATGATTTGTGGAACATTTGGATTTATGATAGGAACAGGGGGAGGAGCCTTAGTTTCTAAGAGAATTGGAGAGGGAAATTCTAAAAAAGCAAAAGAAACTTTTTCCATGTTAATATATTTATTAATAATAATAGGATTAATAATTGCTGTCATAGGATTTATATTTATTAAACCAATTTCTAAAGCTTTAGGAGCTGAGGGAGTAATTTTAGAATACTGTGTGATGTATGGTAGAATTTTACTTATTAGTCTTGTAGCATTCTTACTTCAAAATGCTTTTCAGAGTTTCTTAGTTGTGGCAGAAAAGCCTACTATGGGCCTTGTTATTTCTATATTTGCAGGAATTACTAACATAGTTTTAGATTTCTTATTAATTGTGATACTTGATATGGGCGTAGTTGGAGCAGGTTTAGCAACATGTATAAGTCAAATTGTAGGTGGATTTGTACCACTTATATACTTTATGATGAAAAATAAAAGTCCTTTAAGGCTTGGGAAAACTAAATTAGATTTTAATGCTATTGGACAAAGTTGTTTAAATGGTTCTTCAGAGATGTTTACCAACCTATCTATGTCTATTGTAAATATGTTATATAACCTGCAATTGATGAAATATGCTGGAGCAGAAGGCGTAGTTGCATATGGAGTTATAATGTATGTATCATTTATTTTCAATGGGGTTTATATAGGATATTCAATGGGTATTACACCAGTTGTGGGATATCACTATGGAGCAGATAATAAGGATGAATTAAAAAGTTTACTTAAAAAGAGCTTTGTACTTATTTTAATAGCGTCATTAGTACTTACAGGGCTTGCACAATCATTCTCAGAAATACTTGCTAAAATATTTGTAAGCTACGATATAGATTTACTTAACCTTACAACTAATGCAATTAGAATATTCTCTCTATCTTATTTAATAAGTGGATTTAATGTTTTTGCATCAGCATTCTTTACAGGACTTAATAATGGTGTGGTATCTGGAGTTATAGCATTTTTAAGAACTTTCGTATTCCAAATAATAATGATATTTGTATTACCTTTATTATTTAATGTAAATGGTTTATGGATGGCTGTAATATTTGCAGAAGTACTGGCTCTGTGCGTAAGTTTTATATGTTTTATCAAAAATAAAACTAAATATGAATATATTTAAATTTCAACTTTAGAATAAATAAAATAAAGGCCTTGTATTTAGTGCAGGGTCTTTATTTTATTTTTAATTAATTAAAGTAATATTTTTAATAACATAAATAAAAATCATTTTATGACTGTTGTTGGTAGAAAAACTCTCCTTAAATTATGATGTGTCAAAACAAGAAGAAAGTAACAGATTGTAATCATATGTCATATTAATAAAGTAAACACATGATTAAGTTAAACAAATGATTAAAGGAGAAATACAAATGGATTTCAATAGATTTGAAAGTAAAATTAGGAAGTTTAATGTTACAGTATTATCAATTCCGATTGTATATGATATTTTTGGTGACTATGATCCAAATGGGCTAATGTATATATTAAGTGAAGATAAAGATAGGGTAAGAGAGAAAGCTCTATGTAACTTTAAAAATAAAGACAAAAATGGAGATCCACTTCCAAAACCTACAGAAGAAGTTCAACCTCTTACAATAAGAGCAAATGTTGGAGATACAATAATAATAGAATTTAAGCATAATGAAGATAGAAGACTATCAATTAATATGCAAGGACTTAAATATAAAAATATAAAATCAGATGGTGCTAATGTTGGTTATAATGAAGATTCTACAGTTGGTAAAGGTGAAAAGATAACTTATGAATGGTATGCAGATAGAGAAGGTATTTTCTATTTTAGTGATATGGGAGACACAAGATTTAGTGAAGAAGGAACTAATAGCCATGGATTATTTGGAGCATTAATAGTCCAAGCTAAAGGATCTACTTGGACAGACCCTGTAGATGGAAGTAAGCTTAGAAGTGGTATATTTGCAGATATCCATAATCCATTTAAACCAAGCTTTAGAGAATATGCAGTATATTTTCAAGATGAACTTGAAATGGTAAATAGATTTGGAGGAATAATAATAGATCCTCATACAAATCAGCCAATGGGAGTAACTGCAATAAGTTACAGATCAGAGCCTATGGTAAATAGAGCTAATTATATACCGCCAAAAGATAAAGGATTTAAATATTGCAAACCTTATGATAAATGTAAACCTTGTGATATATGTGATTCTGTTAATTGTGTAGATATAGTGGAGCGACCAGAACATCACCATGTAGTAGATGGAGAAGATGTTTCTATGAGTTCCTGGACTTATGGGGATCCATCTACTTTTATACCAAGAGCTTATAAAGGAGATCCATCAAGATTTAGACTTATACATGGTGGCGTAAAAGAAACCCATGTATTCCATCTTCATTCACATCAATGGAGATTAGAAAAAGATAATCCTGATTCAATAATAATAGATTCCATATCAATAAGTCCACAAGAATCATACGATATTGATATATTATTTGGAGCAGGAAGTTTGGTTGGTGCTATAGGAGATCATATATGGCATTGCCATCTTTATCCTCATTTCCATGAAGGAATGTGGTCTTTATGGAGAGTATTTGATAGATTAGAAACTGGAAAAGATGTAATACTTGAAAATGGAGAAGTTATACCACCATTATATCCAGATGGAAGTTATATAAAGGCTTTAAATCCTCTTCCTGATAGAGAAATGCCACCTAAAAAAGATTTGCTTCATCCTGGATATCCTAATTTTATAAATGGAGATTTTAGACAAAGAGCGAATCAACCACCTTTAGGTATACTAAATCAAACAGGAACTAATAAAATATGTCCTACTTGTCTTGAGGCGGCAAATTTTGTAGATAACTTTGCTCCAGGAGCTTTATATGCAGAAAGTTGTCCTAAAAAGAATAAATGTGAAGGAGCTAAGGAAGAGTTATACAAATCATATAATAAGCCCGAAAATGATTGTAATGATGATTGTAAATGTAAATTTAGAGATCCAGATGTTGTATTTGAATTATTTGTAGTAGAAGCTAAATTAGTATATAACAGGGCAGGATGGAATGATCCTTATGGTAGATTTTATATTTCAAAAGAGCAAATAGAAGATTATACAGGATGTAAGCTCACTCTAGAAAATAGAGAAAAATTGGTTAAGAAATATATAGAGGGTGTAGAAAATGGTTATATTGATGCTGAGCCGCTGGTTATAAGAGCAAATAAAGGGGATTGTATAGAAGTTAGAACTACAAACTTTTTACCAGAAACATTGCCTGCAACAGAATTCCAATTAGAAACAATAACTGACAATGTAGGTTTCCATATACACCTAGTTAAGTTTGATGGTATAACTTCGGATGGAGGAGCAAATGGATATAATAATATGGCTTCTGTATTTCCTGGAGAAACTTTAGTAGAAAGATATTTTGCAAATGATGAATTAAATGCTTGTTTCTTCCATGATCATTTTAACCCAAATTCACATCAGCAACATGGTGTATTTGCAAGTCTTATAATAGAGCCTAAAGGAGCCACATATCATGATCCTAAAACAGGTAAGCAAATAAAATATGGAACAAAAGCTGTAATAAAGACACCTTCAGGTAGAGCTTTTAGAGAATTTGGATTATTCGTTCATGATTTTGCATTGTTATTTGATAAAGATGGTAAGGCATTAAATCCGCCTCCATTCCCAGGTTCACATGATGATCCAGGTGTTATGGGTATAAATTATAAATCAGAGCCATTAAGAGAGAGACTACAAAATAAAGATGATGATCCAGCATATGTATTTAGTTCTAGATATCATGGTGATCCAGTGACACCAATACTTGAAACTTATCCTGGAGATGAAATAGTAATAAGATTATTAGATGGAGCTCACGAAGAACAACATGCCTTTAATATAAATGGATTAAAGTGGAGAAAAGAAATAACAGATAATAATTCACCATTAGTTCAAGCTCAAACATTAGGAATATCAGAAGCATTTAATATAAGAATAACAGATGATTATAAACCAGGAGATTATATTTACTATTTTGGAGGACAAGATGATATTTGGTTAGGACTATGGGGAATAATAAGAGCTTACAAAAATAAAACTGATAAATTATTACCAATTAACAAATTCAAGGGATGTTTATTCACAAAAATAAAATATTGTAAATATAAAATTAAAAGATGGATGATTGAAAATAAATGCTATCCAAGTAAAAAAGTTAGAGAGTTTCATATAGCTGCAATTCAAAAAGATATTAAGTATAATGATTTTGGCGACCATGATCCAGATGGATTGCTATTTGTGCCATATGAATATAAAGATGACGTGATAAATGGAAAGATAGAGCCTATTCCTCTTATACTAAGAGCACGAAAGGGTGAATATATAAAGCTTACTTTAACTAATTGTTTTGATAAACCTATACCATATTGTGAATTTCCAGGTGTCCCAGTTGATAAAAAAATTAAGCCATCTATGAGAGTAGGTATTACTCCACAATTTTTAAAATTCGATCCAATAAAAGATAGTGGCGTAAATATAGGTTACAATAATGTAGAGCAAACTGTAGCACCAGGGGAAAGTATAACTTATATATGGTATGCAGATAAAGAGTATGGTACTTGTCTATTATCATCTTTAACAGATATAAGAAACCATAGATACCATGGTCTATTTGGGGCAATAATAATAGAGCCAGAAGGAGCTATAATAGATAGCGACTATAATTGTGGATATAATAAAGAATATAGAGAACAAGTAACTATTATAAAGAAAAATAAAGAAGAATTTAAAGAAATTGTCTTATTTATGCATAATGGAATAAGACTTTTAGATAAAGAGGGTAATCTAATACAAACTAACAGAGAAGTAGGAGAAGAGGGAGAAGTAGAGCCAGTAGATTTTGAAGATAGAGGTGAAAAAGGCTTTAACTATCGTTCAGAAAGATTTTTTAATAGGTTAGAATTTAAAGATGATGATATCTCAAAAGTATTTAGTTCTAAGACACATGGAGATCCATCTACACCAGTATTTGAAGCTAAGCCAGGAGAAAAAGTGATAATAAGACTTATAATGCCTGGAGATAAGCCTAGAAATACTTGTTTTGTACTTCATGGTCATGAATGGAAGGAACAATCAGATGATCCATTTACAAGAATAATATCAGCTCAAGGGGCTATGAGTGTAGGTAATGTATTTAATATTGAGCTATTAGGCGGAGCATCTATGATACCTGGTGATTATTTATATAGATCAGGTATAATAAAATGGGATATAGAATCAGGTATGTGGGGTATTTTTAGAGTTAAAAATTAAGTATAAAAACATGTAAAAAATGTTTTTATATAAGTATTATAAATTTTAGTTATAAATAAAATAAAGGCTTTGCATTTATTGTAGGGCCTTTATTTTTATATAGTGATTTAGTGGATTTATAATATGGCTATAATTCATAAGTTTCGAAAACATATTTGATACTTGGAAAATTATTCATTATTATATAAGTATAGAATAATTAATAATAGAAATGAAGGGATTAAAGATGATTGAGAATCTATCAATAATGAAGTTAACAGATGAAGACTTTGAAGGGGCATATGAAGTTATTAAAACTACTATTCCATACGCATTTGACTTATGTCATTTAGATGATGATGATGAAGTTAAAGCCATGATAAATGAAAAGAGAGATTTATTGAAGCAATCAATTAATAATGATGAACCAATATTTTTTATTGCTAAACATAATGATAAAGTAATTGGTACAATATCTTTTACTCCTTGTAGTGAAGATATAAAAATATGTATCAATAACGAAATAACAGACTTAGGGGAAATAGGTGGATTATATATACTACCACAATATCAAAGTAGAGGAATAGGCTCTGCTTTGATTAATTATCTAATAACATATTTGAAGAAGCAAGGAATAGAAGAGGTTTGTTTAGAGAGTGGATATAAGCAAGCACAACCAAAATGGATTAGAAAATTTGGAGACCCTTACGTGATAGTTAAAGACTATTGGGCACCAGGAGTTGATAATATGGTGTGGAAATATAAGATATAATATTATTATTAAATATAACTCAGCTTAAAGTTATGAGTAATGTAGAAAGGTAAGAACCAATGAAAACTATAGAAGTTGTTGCAGCAATAATAAAAAAGGGAGATAAAATATTTATCACTAAAAGAAGCTATGGTGAGTTTGCTGATATGTGGGAATTTCCAGGAGGAAAAATAGAATTAGGGGAAACCCAAGAAGCGGCTTTAATAAGAGAAATAAAAGAAGAGTTAGAATTAGATATTACTAATCTAAACTATCTAACAACTGTAGAATATGATTACCCTAATTTTCACTTAACAATGCATTGCTTTATTTGTGAAATATGTGGTGGAACATTAAACTTAAATGCTCATAATGATGCAAAATGGGTTTTAATAGAAGAGTTATCATCACAAAAATGGGTTCCAGCAGATATTAAGGTAGTTGAAAAGCTAGTGGCGGTTACTAAGTAACAGCTGCTAGCTTTTAATTTTATTTGAATTTATTAATAATAATACAATATTATTACAATTAAGTGCTTATACTACATAAAATTACAAATCATAACATATTTTAAAATTTTATAAAAAATAGTATAATATTATTATTATGTTTTTTATAAAATAATTTACAAGGAGTGCTAAAAAAATGAAACATTTATTTACAGAGAAAGTTGTACCAATAGAATCAGATAACAAGGCTATAAAAATAGACCACGAAAAATGTATAAAATGTGGTCTCTGTAAGCGTGTATGTGAGAAAGAAATAGGAGTTGCTAACTTTTTTGATTTAGAAAAAACTAATGATATAGCAATATGTATAAACTGTGCACAATGTGCTCAAGCATGTCCAGTAGGAGCTATAACTCAAGTGGAAGATATAGATAGAGTAAAAGAAGCTTTAAAAGATGAAGACAAAATAGTAATATTTAATACAGCACCTGCAGTTCGTGTTGCTTTAGGTGAAGAATTTAAAATGGATGCAGGTTCATATGTGGAAGATAAAATGGTACATGCCCTTAGAGAACTAGGAGGAGATTATGTATTTGACGTTACTTTTGGAGCTGATATGACTATAATGGAAGAAGCAAATGAGCTTGTAAAAAGAATAGTTGAAAAGAATGAAAATATACCTCAATTTACAAGTTGCTGTCCAGGATGGGTTACATTTGTAGAAACTTTCTATCCTGAGTTATTAAATAATTTATCTACTGCTAAGAGTCCAATTTCTATGCAAGGAGTGACTATCAAAACATATTTCGCTAAAAAAGCAAATATTGATCCAAGCAAGATTGTAAATGTCACTATAACACCATGTACTGCTAAAAAGTTTGAAATAGATAGACCAGAGATGAATGATTCAGCTAAATTTAATGACATAGAAGGTCTAAGAGACAACGATATTATAATAACTACTAAAGAGCTAGCTAAATGGATCAAAGAAGAAGGAATAGACTTTGAAAATTTAGAAGGTTCTAAGTTTGATAATATGTTAGGTCTAGGTAGTGGTGCTGGAGTTATATTTGGTAATAGTGGCGGTGTTACAGAAGCTGCTGTTAGAACTGCATATCATTTAATAACAGGTGAGGATCCAACTAAAGAGCTTTTAAACTTTGAGCCAGTAAGAGGATTAGATGGAGTAAAGGAAGCATCTATAACTATAGGAGATGTTAATTTAAAATTAGCAGTAGTACAAGGAACTGCTAATGCAAGAACATTAATTGAAAAGATAAAAAATAAAGAAGTTGATTATGACTTTATTGAAGTAATGGCTTGTAAAGGTGGTTGCATAGGTGGAGGCGGTCAACCTAAAACTACAAAAGTAATAAACGATAAAATAAGACTTAGTCGTATAGAAGGATTATATAACAAAGACCAAAATTTAAAGATAAAGTGTAGTTACCAAAATCCAGATATAGTAGCAGTATACAATGAATTTTATCAAGAACCATTATCACATTTAGCCCATGAACTTTTACATACATCATATTATTCAAAAAAACATATGCTAGGTCTTGATAACAAGGAAGAAATATCTTCAGATGAAATTGTATAATTTGTAGTACATAATATTTCTTGTATAAAATTTTAGATAAAAGGAGCTATCTCAAAATAGAGAGTAGCTTCTTTTTTTATAAATAATAATAAAAAGTTATAGAAATTAGTATATAATTTAATTAGGGGTGAGAATATTGATATATAAGTCTGGAAAAAATGGATATTACAAATCTTATGAATATGCAAAAAGAATATTAAGTAAAATGAAAAAAATAACTGCATTTAAGGCATTTAGTAATGAAGACCATGATTATTATGAGGTAATAGGTAATACTAAAAATTATTATAATTTGATTTTATTTGATGAAGATTCAAATGAGTATTGGTTTGATACTAACTGCGGGTACAAAGGAATGGGAAGTGTTTATAGCGAGAAAATTTTAAGGTTAGTAGGTATTAGAGAGGATTATAATATAGCTTTTGAAAAAGAAATATATAAGTTTAATTTATCTCCAATTAATAAGTTGAATCTTTTAGTTGTTGAAATTAATTTATTAAATGATATTGAAAAATACTTTATAAACTCTTTAATAAGTTTGGATTTTGAAAATGCATATTTAAGGTATAAAGCTTTAGAGAGTATGCAAATATTTGGTGTTATAAATTCTATTAATAATGCTATAGGTGGAGATTTATATATGAAGTATTTTTATAATTATGACTTAATTGAAAACGTTTGCGAGAAAGGTGGGGTTAATAATATATTATTTTTAGATAGTTCTTTAGATAAGAAGGTTAAGTTAAATATAAGTAATAATATAAAGAACTTATTAGAATCAAAAAATAATATTTTTATAAAAAAAATAAAAAAAACAGAATATGGTATACACACTTATTAAATTATAAGAAATACAATGAGACTAAGGGAGGCAGCTAATATTTACTCTGTAGATAAAGTAAACTCAAAAATATGTAGAAGTTTTAATATAGGATAAGTACTACATATATACTTACCCTATATTTTTTTATAAATTGAATTTAGAATTTATTTATCTAATAATAAATTTCTTAATTCTGTATAATCACAAACCTCATAAGTAGGCTTTAAATCTGTTTTATTTTCTAATTTATTTGGATTATACCAGCAGGTATCTATATTATAATTAATACCACCTTTTATATCAGAATTTAAATTATCTCCAATCATAAGAATTTCATCTTTATTAAAAGTACCAAGATTATTTATAGCATGTCCAAATATGTCAGGATGAGGTTTTGCTATACCTATACTTTCTGAAATTACTATATCTTTAAAGTATTTTGCTATTACAGATTTTTTTAGTCTTCCTTCTTGGACAGAAGTAAGTCCATTAGTAACAATAGAAAGTATGTATTTAGAACTTAAATCTTCTATAAGCTCAGTAGCTCCATCAAATAAAAATGAGCCAGCAGCTAAGTGTTTCATATAAGCATCTGAAAAGTCATTTTCATTAAAGTTCAGATTTAATTTTTCAATTAATCTTCTAAATCTTTCTGTTTTTAGTTTTGCTTGAGTAATAAGACCTTCTTCAAGCTCTTTCCAAATAGCTGTGTTTATTTCTTTATAAGTACTAAAATGATAGTTTTCATCATAATCAATGTTAAATTCTATCATAGTATTTTTAAAGGCTTCTTTTTCAGCTTTTTTAAAATCAAATAATGTTTCATCTGCATCAAATAGTATAACTTTATATTTCATAAATTAAATTCTCCTGTAAATATAATATCTAAAATTTTAAACTAATGAAATTATATCTTTTAAGGAGAAAAATAGCAAATTATATAATAAAATGAAAAATATTTATAATTTAAAATAAAAAACTAAAAGAGTTCATCATATAGATGTATGCTCTTTTAGTTTTTTATTTTTATATTAAAGTAGTATAGTATCTAGATGTATCTACAACTACTTTTGGATTATTTTTAAAATAATTAATAATTATTTCAGGCATTTCAATTAAAATTTCTTTAACAACTTTACAATTTTCATAGAATTCATATCCACCAGCACCACTTGCTCTATAGTTATTCATAACTAAAGTTAAAGTTTGATTATCTGATAATTCTTCACCTTTATATGTAATAGAAGTAACTCTATTTCCAACTTCCTTATTTAAATCAAAAGCATAATTAATATTTGTAAAATAGTCATAATTATAATGTTCAACTTTAGGTTTTAAAAATCTTTCAGATATAGTTACATTACCATTATTATTTTCAAAGTAACTAGCAGCTCTTTCTAAAGCTAACTTTAATATTTCTCTATTAACTTCAAGAACAACTAAAGTATTTGGATATGGATAAGTAGATAAAATATCCCTTACAGTAACATTTTTACCAAAGCCTTTTATTACATTTGCAAAAGCAGTACATGCTATATCAGCATCACTACTTTCAAGTTGGATTTGATTTATAAAATTAGCTAAATTTGAACCATTTAAAGCCATATCTAAATGAGTTGTAGGCTGAAGTTCAGTATCTAAAACACCAACAGGAGTATCTAACCATTGTTGAACTTTATTTTCTAATGGTAAGAATTTATCATACATTTCTTTATTAGGATTTAATTCTATGTTTTCTAATGATGAATTAATGTTTATTGAACCAGTATCATCTATAGTAAGTTTTAATTCTAAGAATTTACTACCATTATGCGGAGTTTGAGCTATATGAGTTCCATGAAGAGTCATATTAGCAATAGGTAAATGTTGATGCCCAGTAAGAAGTATATCAAAATCAAATTCTTTACATATCTTATAAGCTATATTTTCTTTTGTAGTACTTAATTGCTTGTGAGATTCTAAATCATATTCAAATCCACCATGATATACACCTATAAGTATGTCACATTGCTCTTTTACAGTATCATAATATTTTTTTATTGAATCAAAAGTATCAATAATATCTATATTTTCTATATTTTCAGGACGTTCCCATCTAGTAATAAAATCAGTAGTAAATCCCATTACGCCAACTTTTAATCCATTTTCCATTGTCTTTATTTTATATGGAAGAATTGGTAGCTCATTAGTTTTATCTATAACATTAGTACAAAGACACTTAGCATTCAGGTTATTTAAATATTTTTTTAAGTATTCTTTTCCATAATTAAAGTCATGATTACCCAAAGTAATAAAGTCATATCCACCAACATTCATAATAGTTGCAATTGGATGTATATCAAAATCTGAATTACTTAAGTAATTTGTAAAAGGGGAACCTTGAATAGTATCTCCACCATCAATTATTAAGGTATTTCCATCTTTATTGAAATTATTAATTATATTAAGTAAACCAATATTTTTTTCATTCTTTTCTATATAGTCTGTTGGATAAACATATCCATGAAGGTCGGATGTAAAATAAACTTTTAATTCTTTCATTATTAGTACCTCTTCGTTAGTTAATTTTATATAAGTAATATTGATTATATCATATTTGTTTTTAAATAATTTAAAAAAATTGACTTAATAAGATTTGTAATATAAAATATTTGTAAACCAAAATATTTAAAATGGTTAACAATTAAGAGGGGGAATATTATGAAAAGAAAAACTTTAGACATTGTATATTGTTGTATATTTGCAACAATAACGGCAATACTTTCACAAATTGCAATACCTTTGCCTGGGGGAGTACCATTAACATTACAAACATTTGCAGTTTCTTTAGTTGGAATTCTTTTAGGTAGTAAAAAAGCATTTATATCAATATTAGTTTATGTATTAATGGGGGCCATTGGATTACCGGTGTTTTCAGGATTTTCAGCAGGAATTGGTGCGATAGTGGGACCAACAGGTGGGTTTATTTTATCTTTTCCAATTATGAGTTTTATTATAGGATTAGTTTGCGAAAGAACAGATAATAAAATTCTAATTTTTTTAGGAATGATATTAGCTTCAATTCCTAACTACCTAGCTGGAGCATTTCAATTTTCATTAGTAACAGGATCAAGTTTCTATAATGCTTTTTTAGTAAGTGTATTACCATTTATCTTAGTAGGTATAATTAAAGCAGCATTAGCAACTATAATTGGTTCTATGTTAAGAAATCATAAATCAATAAAAGGAGTTATTAGTTATGATAAAGCTTAGACCACATCATTTGTTATGTACTCAAGGATATAGTGGAAAAGGATATAGCAAAGAGTTTGTTGAAAATATGACTGAAATAGTGGAATTAATAAAAAAAGAAAATGCACAAGTACAGTTGATATTTTCGGAAGATGATATTTGTAGTAAGTGCCCTAACTTAGCTGAAAATAAGATATGTAAATCTGATACTGTTAATATTATTGATAAAAAAGTAATAAGATATTTTAAGTTAGAAGAAAAAATATATAAATATGACTCTTTATTAAAATATATAAAGAGTCATATTACTAAGGAAATTATGGATGACATATGTGGGAATTGTGAATGGTATAGTATAAGTAAATGTAAGAAAAGAATCCTTGTAGAGATATAAAATAGAGTTTTTAAATAAAATTTGTAAAAATATTACATAAGTGGTAAAATGTATTATAATGTAATTAATACATATTTAAATTTTAGCAATATTATAGATTGATAAACTATGATAAGAAAAATAAAAAAATAAACAAAATGGTATGAGAGTTAGGGGAGAAAAACAATGAAGGTTATTAGTGTATGCAATCACAAAGGGGGATGTGCTAAAACTACAACAGTAGTAAATATAGCAGCTGAGTTAGTTAATTCAGGTTATAGAGTTTTGATAATAGACAATGATTATCAAGCTAATTTAACAACTAGTGTAGGATTTAAGCCAGATAATGAGTCATTAGTTAATTGTCTTAAGGGGAGAAAATCTTTAAGAAAAACAATAAAGAAATGTGCAACCTTAGATGGGTTAGATATTATTCCTAATAATTCAGAAGTTGGTAATTGTGATTTAGCTTTAATAAAAATGAAAAATTGTAAAAGACTATTAAGTAATTTGATAGAAGAAGAGAATTTAAAGGATGATTATGATTTTATATTAATAGATTGTCCACCAAGTCAATCAATTACTACTATTAATGCATTAGTTGCTAGTGATAGTATAATAATACCAATGGAGCCTTCTTTATTTAATATGCAAGGTCTTAAAAATATATCAAAGACAATAAAGTTAATTCAAAAAACATTTAATAAAAAGTTAAAGGTTGAAGGAATATTATTAACAAGAGTAGACTCAAGAACAAAGCTTAGCGAATCTTTTAGAAAAGAGATAAAAGAGCTTTATCCATATAAAGTTTTTGATACAGAAATTCATCAAAGTAGTATAATAGTGAAAAGTCAAATTAATGGATTACCAGTATCTATGTATGATCCAAGATGCAAAAGCACAAAGGAATATAGAAGTTTAACTAATGAGATTTTAAATATAAGTATTACTAAGAAGGTTAGTAGTGTATCAACTATAAGAAGCAAAAAGAATATTAATAGTGGAGTAGCTAAAGTAGGATAAAGAAAATTTTTAAAACATGCTGTAGATGAATATATAAAACAAGACTTTAATAAGCAATCAAAATAAAAGCTTATTAGGGTCTTATTTTATTTTACAAAGTATTTAGCTAGAAAATATCAAAATGAAAAAGGGAAAACTATTAACAGAACTTTATTAAGAATTGAGAATAAAAATGTTAAATATAGCTGAAATTAAGTATATGCAAAAATTTATATAGTAAAGAGGAAGCTTTAGATATGGCTAGATTTACATGGAAACAAATATTGAATAAAAAGCGTATTAGAGATTATAAAAGTAATAAAAAGCACTTAGATTGTAGAGATGAATTTGAAAATGACTATGATAGAATTTTGTTTAGTGCATCATTTAGGAGACTTCAAGATAAAGCACAGGTATTTCCTTTAGAAAAATTAGATTTTGTTAGAACAAGATTAACACATTCTTTAGAAGTATCTTCAATTGCAAAATCTCTTGGGATAAGTATTGGATATAAATTAATGGATATTACTAGTGAATCAGAGGATGAAGTTAATGCTACTATGGTAGAAGATATGAGTAATATATTAGCTTGTGCAGGCCTTATACATGATTTAGGTAATCCTCCATTTGGTCATTTTGGAGAGGTTGCTATTAGAGAATGGTTTGAAGAAAAGTTATCTAAAAATGATGATGATACTTATACTTTTAGTTATGATAAATATACCTTTAATTTAGATAAACAAGAAGCTTTAGATTTATTAAATTTTGAAGGAAATGCACAAGGATTAAGGATTTTAACAAAGCTTCATTTTGTTATAGATAGATTTGGAATGAACTTAACAACAGGAGTATTAAGTTCAGTTATAAAATATCCAATTTCGTCAGTTGAATTAGAAAAAAGTAAATTAAAGAAAATTGGATATTTTAAATCAGAAAGTGATGTTTTTAAAGAGATAGCAGATGATACTAATATATGGTGTAGCAGAAATCCTTTAGTATATATTTTAGAAGCTGCTGATGATATAGCATATCTTTTAGGAGATTTAGAAGATTCTTTTAACAAGAAAATAATATCTCATGATGTTTTTAAAGCAAAGTATGAGGAATTTATTAAAGAAGAAGGCTATGAAGAGAAAACTCTAGAAGAAAGTTTATCATTTTATTTATCAAAAAATTATGATATAGCTAAAGAGGAATATGGCTATGAGGATCCTGGAGAGTATGCATTAAAGTCATTTATAATAAAGTTAAATAGATATTTAAAGGATTCGGTTATAGAGGAATTTATTAATTCTTATGATGATATTATGAATGGAGTTTATGAAGGCGATTTAATAGGAAATTCAAAAGCTAAAAATATTTCTATGTTTTTAAGAAATATATCTAAAGAATATGTTTATACTAATGAGAAAATAGTGGCTAATGAAATAGTTGGATATAATATAATTCATACGCTATTAGATATATTTATACCAGCTGCATTAAATAAAGAGGTTAAACCTTATAAAGGATATGATGGTAAGTTGTATTCTTTAATTTCTAAGAATTATAGGTTTGTTTGTGAAAATAATATAGAGCAAAGTGATTGTAGTGAGGATTATTCAAGATTATTATTAGTAACAGATTTTATATGTGGTATGACGGACTCTTATGCAGCTTATCTTTATCAAGAAATTAAAGGTATGAAAATATAAATTAATGGAGGAATGTTATATAAATAACATTTTTACTAATTGATAAAAGTTTATTAATATTACCTTTATTTGTGATATAATTAACATATCATTAAAAATGGGGTAATACTAATGAAAATAAAAATAATTTGTTTAGAAGATGAAAAGAATATTAAATTTAATAATATTTCATCTAAGTTTGAAATATTAGGTGATAATAGTTTTAAGAAGAGGGCTAAATATTATAATATTGAAAAAAATACAGTTGAAGTTTACTATTTGATGGAAAAAGAAGAAGGCATAAATAAATATAATTTAAATAGTAATTCAGATATGATTTTAGTATTAGCAAAATCTTTAAATCATAAGAATATAGAAAGAATTAAGAAAATAAGAAGTAACTATAATATAATAGTTGCAGTTGGTGAAGTTAATATATCAAATAAAGATATAAAAGAAGAATTTAATAAGTTAAACAATGTAATAATAATAAATAAATTAAAGAAAGAAAATACAATAGATTTAAACTTATTAGTAATAATGATAAGTAACAAGGAAATGTTTTTTAATTTAAATAAGCAAAAAAATACTATTTTAATTGATAGTGATGAAAGTATAGGTAAAATAGTTTTATCTATATTAGAACAATTTAATTATATAGAAAATAATAGAGAATATAATTTATATCTATATTCCAAAGAGGAAGTTGGAGTTCAAGAATTAGCTTATTTAGAAGATCCTATAAAGGAGTATATTTATAATGATGCTATATTAAGAGTTAATACAGTAATTGATAAAAATTTAAAAGATAAAAGTTATTTTCTTGTAGCTACAGGTAAATAATATTAGTTTAGTGTTAGAAGCTTAGTTAGAATGAACTAACCTTATAAATTATAAGGAGAGAGTTTGCTCTAATTAGGCTTTTTTTGTTAATAAAAAAACTATATTGTTAAAATAATAACTTAAATAATTTAAATAATTATTTAAATATTTAAATAAATTGTAGAAAAAAGTCGATGCTTGTACAATTATTTTTGTAAGAGACATTAGATATCAATATGAATGTTAAAAAATATACAAGGAGAAGATTATATGTTAGAAATTATAAAAAAGACATTAACGGACAATGCAATTTTAGGAGCTATATTTTCATCAGTAGCAATAATTCTTTTAGGATTCTATTTAAGAAAGAAAGAAATTTTAAATTCAAATGCATCTAAAATGTTAACAAAACTTGTTCTTACAATTTCATTACCAGCATTAGCATTTACATCATTTATGAAAGATATAAATGGAGAACAATTAAAGCAAGGTATGAGTATATTAGTTTGGGGATTTGCAATTTATATTGTATTAATACCAATAACTAAAATAATGTATGCAAAAGTAAAAGGCGATAAACAAGATGTTTATAGAGTTCTTACTATATTTGGTTCAACTACATTCTTTGGTACACCAATAGTTACTGCAGTATACGGGGCAGTAGGTACTATGTATTCAAATATATTTAACATAGCTTATAGAGTATTCTTATATTCTTATGCATTTGTAAAAATGTCAGGAACAAAAATGGATAAAGAGAATTTAAAAAAGAATATGAAAGAAATTTTCTTAAATCCAATTATATTAGCTACATTCTTAGGATTATTTATTTGGTTATTCCAAGAAAAGCTTCCTCAAATAGCTGTAGCATCAGCAGATGGAGTTACAAACTATGCATTTTTAAGAATAGATCAAACTTTACCATGGCTTTATAAACCACTTACTTATTTAAGCAATTTAGCATCACCACTTGCATGGATTTCAATTGGAGCTACATTAGCAGAGGTTCCATTTAAAAAAGCAGTATCACAAAAAGATGCTTGGGGATATAGCTTAATTAAAGTATTCTGTGTACCAGCAATAAACTTTGTTTTATTATTAGCTGTTAGTAAATTAGGAATATTACCAGTTTCTTTTGAAGGAATGGCAACAACAGTAATAATGATGGCAGCACCAACAGCTACAGTTGCAGCAGCTTATGCAATTAGTTACGATAGAGAGTCATTATTTACATCAAATTGCTCTTTATTATCAACTGTTGTAGCAGTAGTAGCAATGCCAATTCTTATAGTTATATTAGAAATTATAAGAAATATAGGATTATTTGCATAAAATCACTGAGTGAAATCTTAGAGTTTAAAATAAAGAAAATAGGACAAGCTATTCTATAAAAAGAGTGGTTATTGTCCTGAATCGTATTATTTAGATTGAGATAAAAGGAGATAAAAATTATGATAAAGTTAGTTTGTTATGGTGTTAGAGAAACAGAAGTTAAATACTTTGAAGAAATAAACAAAAAATTTGGTTATGATATTAAATTAGTAACTTTAGGTCTTAATCATGAAAATGTAAAAGAAGCAATTGGAGCAGAAGCTGTAATGTTTAGAGGTAACTGTAAGGCTGATAGACAAAATTTAGAGCTATTAAAAGCTAATGGTTTAAAATATCTTTTAACTAGAACTGTAGGATTTGACCATGTTGATTTAGAAGCAGTTAAGGATTTAGATTTAAAATGTGCTAGAGTTCCAGGATATTCTCCAAATGCAATAAGTGAATTAGCAGTTTCTTTAGCAATGATGTTATTAAGACATACAGCTTATACTGTAAACAGAACAAGAGAAAAGAATTTCGTTGTTGATTCATTTATGTTTAGTAAAGAAGTTAGAAATTGTACAGTTGCTGTTTTAGGAGCTGGTAAAATTGGATTAACTACAGCTAAGTTATTTAAAGGATTAGGGGCTAGAGTAATAGCTTATGATGTATTCCAAAGTGAGGCAGCTAAAGAAATAGTTGAGTTTATGGAGTTAGATGAAGTATTAGCACAAGCTGATATAATATCAGTACATATGCCATATATTAAAGATGTAAATTACCATATGATAAATGATGAATTCATATCAAAAATGAAAGATGGAGCTATATTAATTAATACTGCTAGAGGTGAAGTTCAGGATATTGAAGCTGTAATAAGAGGTATTGAAAGTGGAAAGTTAGGCGGTTTTGGAACTGATGTTTTAGAAGGTGAATCTGCAATATTCTTTAAAGATTTAAGAGAAAAAGAATTAGAAAATGATTTACATCAAAAATTAGTAGATCTTTATCCAAGAGTATTAGTAACTCCTCATATGGGTTCTTATACAGATGAAGCATTAACAAATATGATAGAGTTTTCTTATGAAAATTTAAGAGATTTCTTAAATGAAGGTACTTGTAAAAATAGCATAGCATAATTAATATTATAGGGGGTGTTTTTTAACATCCCCTTTTTATGTATGGAAATAATTTATAAAGAAAAAAATAATATTGGTGATATATATGAAGATGAAGTTTAAAAGTACTATAATTTTAGGTGCTGTAACAATTACATTTATTCCATTAATTTTATCTTATATTATTTTTGTAAGTTCAAAGATATCAGACACAAATGAAGATATTAAAAATACTTTGAAAGAAATAGGTAATATTATAAGTAAAAATGAAGTAGTTAGAGAAAAACTTTATAATAGAGATAATGATAAAAGTATTCAAGACTATACAAAAATATTTATAGAAAACTTTAATGATGTTGATATTATTGTTGTTGGAGATATGACTGGAGAAAAATATTCTCATTTAGATGAGACACAAATAGGTGAAATATATGTGAATGAAGATAATAGGGATGTTATAAATAAAGGCATAAGCTATTATTCTATAATGGAAGGTTCTATGGGCACTACATTAAGATGGTTTCAACCTATATTCTATAATAATCAGCAAGTAGGATTTGTTATGGTAGGTAAATATGAAAAAGATATTGCTATAATTACATCTCAAACTAAGTTTACCTATAGCTTATTATTTATTTTTTCTATATCGTTATCAATAATAGGAGCTAAAATATTAGCGGATAAAACCAAAAAATCAATATTAAATATGGAACCTCTAGAAATTGCAGCTTTATATAGGGAAAAAAATATAATTATAGATAGTGTAAATGATGGAATTATATCTTTAAATAAAAATAAGGAAGTTGTAGAGATAAATAAAAGTTGTTACAAGTTATTTGATGATTTTAAAGTAGAAGATATTTTAGAAAAAATTAATGTTTATATAGATAATAGAGAAGAAGTTGAAATGAAGGAATTTGTTATAAAAGGTAAAAAAATATTTATAACAATTAAAAATATTAAATTAGGTGATAATTGCCTTAGAACAATAATTACTTTAGTTGATAAAAATCCTATTAATAAAATAGCAAAAGAAATAACTGGAGTAGATGAAATAATTAAAAATTTAAGGGCAAATGTTCATGAGTTTAAAAATAGTCTTTATGTAATTTTAGGATTACTTGAAATAAATGCTTATGATGATGCTAAAAAATATATTTTAAAAATACAGAAGATTCAAGAGAATACTATAAGTAAGTTTTCTAGTATTGAAGATAAATATGTTAGAGGATTATTAATTAGTAGAGAATCAGTTGCTAAAGAAAGAAAAATAGATTTTGTATTAACACAGGAATCATTTTTAGAAGAGAATCATGGAATTATAGATTCAAATGATATAGTAACTATCCTTGGAAATCTAATTGAAAATGCATTTGAAGCATGCTCTTTATGTGGAGATATTAAAAAAAGAGTAGAGGTATCATTATATGAAGATGAATCTGTTATAGAAATTCAAGTTCGTGATAATGGAAGAAATATTGATAAAAAAATAAGAAATACCTTGTTTATTGAGGGAATATCCTCAAAAGGAGAGGGACGAGGAACAGGATTATATTTAGTTAAAAATAGAGTTGAAATTTATAATGGAAGTATAGATATTGAAGAGTTTGATGATGAAAAAATATTTGTTATAACTATTTTAAAGGGGGTAGACAAATAATGAATGTATTAATAGTTGAAGATGATCCAATGGTAGCTTTAATTAATAAGAGGTATTTAGAACAAATTACAGGAGTAAAAACATTTGGTCCTGTAATGTATGAAAAAGAAATAATTTCAAGCTTAGAAGAAAATAATATTGACTTAATATTGATGGATGTATTTTTACCAGAAAAAAGTGGGATAGATATATTAAAATCTATTAGAGAAAAAAATATTTTTACAGATGTAATAATGATAACTGCAGCAAATAGTACAGATGAAATTAAAAAGGCATTTGCATATGGAGTAGTAGATTATTTAGTAAAACCTTTTGAATTTGAAAGATTTAAAGAATCTATTAATAAATATAAAGCAAAAAAGAAATTATTACTTAATGATGAAATATTAACTCAAAAAGATATAGATACTTTACTTATAAACAATTCCTTAGAAAGTCAGGTTAAACTTCCTAAAGGTTTAAATGAGAAAACATTAGATAGAGTAATTAAATTTTTAAATGAAAATTCTCATGAAGTTTGGACATTAAGAGAAATTGCATATGAAATAAAAATTAGTAACGTAACTATTAAAAAGTATATGGATTATTTAGATAGTATAGGGAAAGTTGATTCAGAAATGACTTTTGGTAATGTTGGGAGACCAGAATATAAGTACTTTGTGAAAAAATAGGGCTGAAAATAATAGGAAATAAAATATAAATATGGTATAATATGAGTATAGTATATGAGGGGGCTACATTATGAAGTATGAGAAATATAAATATTTGGGATTTTTAGGGTTATTATCATTAATAGGACTTAAAGGCTTTGTTACACATAATTATTTATGGTTTATTTTATTTATAAATTATTTATGGTTTACTTTCTTTTATGATAATAGCATAGTATATAAGTTACAACTTAATAAGAAGTAAAATCTTATGTTTATTATTAAAATAGTTATCTATAAAAACAACAATTATTGATTAGTTTCAACAATTGTTGTTTTTTATTTTTAGAAGTATTTTAAATTTATAAATATTAAAAATTAGAATATAATTAGCATAACATTAACAAAGAGAGAAAAACTAATAAGGAACTTTTATAAATAAGTTAAATATTAGAAAGAAAGAGGTTAAATTATGTTCAAACATGAGAAACATCTAATTCGTGAAGTTAAAGTTGAGAGACCTAATTCCACATATGCTAATATAATGCAAGAGCAATTAGGAGGAGCTAATGGTGAATTAACAGCAGCTCTAACTTACTTTATTCAAAGCTTTAGAGTAGAGAATAAAGAGATAAAGGATTTATTTTTAGACATAGCTGCTGAGGAATTTGGTCATGCAGAGATGGTAGCTACAACTATAAATTTATTAAATGGTAAAGATGTGACAGCACCTCCAGCAGAAGTAGGTGCTATTGAAGCAAGTACAACCTCAAGATTAACACCATTGCTTGCTAATTCATCAGGATATTTATGGACTGCAGCATATGTAAATGAAACAGGAGATTTAGCTGCGGATTTATTAACTAATATAGGAAATGAACAAAGGGCTAAAACTACTTATGAGAATCTTTATAGACAAATAAAAGATAAATATGTTAGAGAAACTATTCAATATCTATTACAACGTGAAGAAGCACATAATACAATGTTTAGAGAAGCTTTTAATAAAATACTTGGAACAGGATCATTAAAGGAATGGGGAGATACTAAAGATGCAAAGATGTATCTAGATTTATCTACACCAGGAAAGTATTTTGATGATTTAAAGAATCCTGAAGCACCTGCTTTTGAAGAGCCAGATCCAGGAAAGAAATAAGAATTTATATAAAAGAAAGCAACAATTATTAGATTAATATAAGTTAATAATTGTTGTTTTTTATTTTCAATATAATTCTCTCCTCTATTTTATACTAAGTAACTATAAAATGGGATTTGTTATAATTGACACCAGAATACTATAATTTATTTCTAAATAAATGAATGTATAATATCACTAATATAGAAAGTTGTATAAATAAAATAATAATATTAAAATAATATTTGAAGTTTATTTTTTTATATAGGGAGAAAAGGAAATGATTTATGAGAAGATAAAAATAAGTGATATATGTAGTAAATTAAAAGAAAGTAAGGCTGTTATAAGTGCATATATTCCTGATAATAGTGAAGAAATTAATATTAATAAAAAAAGAGCAACTATAGTAATTTGTCCAGGTGGTGGATATGGATTTACTTCAGATAGAGAAGCAGAGCCTATAGCTTTAAAATTTATGGCTCAAGGATTCAATGCAATTGTACTTAGATATAGTGTTGCACCAACAAGATATCCTAATGCCTTATTAGAGTTATCAGAAACCTTTAATTATGTACGTAAAAAAGAAAATCAATGGAATGTAGATAAAGAAAAAGTTATTGTATGTGGATTTTCAGCAGGTGGACATTTAGCCGGAAGTTTAGGAGTGCTTTGGAATAATGAATTTATAGAAAAAGATTTAGGAGTAAATAAAGAAAATATAAAACCCAATGGTTTGATATTATGTTATCCAGTTATAACTGCTGGAGAGTTTGCTCATAGGGGATCTTTTGATAATTTATTTGGAGAAGAAGAAAGTGAAAAAAATAGATATAAGTTATCTTTAGAAAATTTAGTATCTAAAGATACACCTAAAACATTTTTATGGCATACATTTAGTGATACCACAGTCCCAGTTGAAAATTCATTATTATTTGCAAACTCATTAGCCAAGAATAAAGTTCCTTTTGAGCTTCATGTATATCCAAATGGAGGACATGGAATGGCACTTTGTGACGAGAGTACTGCTATGAATGGGAAAGAGGAGCATATAGATGAGCATCTAGCTACTTGGTTTAATTTAGCATGTCAGTGGATAAATAAAATTTAATATATATTATAAGTTGCAAAAAAAAGTATAAAATATATTTGTAAGTATTTATTTAATATAATTATTAGTGATATGTAGGTGAGTTTATAGTGAAGGATTATATTTGTGAGTTATGTAAACGTGAAGGGATTATTAAAATTACTGAGCATCATCTAGTACCAAAAGAGGTTGGAGGAGGAAAATTACCTGTGGCATTACTATGCCAAGATTGTCATAAGCAAATTCATGCTTTATATACTAATAAGGAGCTTGCGATGAGATTAAATACAATAGCAGCTTTAGAAAAGGATGAAAGAGTTGCAAGATATTTGAGATATATAAAAAATCAGCCTCCAAATAAAAACATAACTATAAAAAAGTCACGAGCAGTAAGAAAAAAGGGGATAAAATAAAGATTATATGTGATAAAGTCACATTTAGTAGTTTTCAAGGGCAACAATAGCTAGTTTATTGAATATAATTTTAGTAAAGACCAAAATAATAGTTTAAAAAAATGTCTTTTTTATAAATTATAGGAGAGAACTAAAATGAAAGTTATTAAAGAATCAGAATTTATTAATGAAATAAATGAAGGATTAGTTTTGGTAGATTTTTATGCTGAATGGTGTGGACCATGTAAAATGCTTTCACCAATATTAGAGCAAATAAATGCTGAAGATGAAAATGTAAAAATTATTAAAGTAAATATTGATGATTCAAGGTTTTTAGCAAATTATTATCAAATACAATCAATACCTACATTAATATTATTAAAGAATGGTCAATTTTTGCATAGAATTACTGGATTTAGTCCTAAAAAAACAATACAAGAGTTAATAGAAAAAGGAAAATAGAAAATATAAAAATGTTTTTTTACTATCTAAAAAGGCGTCTTAAATTAAAATTTAAGACGTCTTTTTATTTATAAAGTAGGCAAAATAGTTAAAATTCGCAAGATGTTTATATAAATTAACAACTTGAATAAGGAAAATAATAGAAAATTATATTAAAATATAAATATGCAGTGTAAAGGTATACACAAAATTGAGTTTTATATCAATAGATATTAATTAAATAGGGGAGGTATCATTATGATAAAAAACAAATCAATGAATAAGAAAATAGCTCTTATTATAGCAGTGGCAGTAACAGTTGGACAAATTCCAGTATCAGCATTAGCTGAAAATAACACTACGCTAATAGTAGAAAATAGCGAGGTAGAAAATGTAGAAAAGGCATCAGAAGAATATGCTTATAATCAAGAGTATGATAATTATTCAAGTACATCTTGGACAAACTTAATAGGAAATGGAACTATTGTTAAGAATATGGATAATGATGTACCGGATACTGAAGGAAAGACTGGATATCTGGAAATTTCTAGAGATACTACTGCTAATAATCAATTAGTATTTTTAGAAAATCAAAGTCCAAGCATAAAGGATTTTGAGGCTGAAGTAAGATTTCAACTTAATCCAGAAGAAGGTAAGGCAGCTGGAAGGTTTGGACTTGTATTTAGAGGGCAAGATGCTAATACTTATGGATTTATTGGATATAATGGTGGAGAAACTGCGCAAGGAAAATGGCTTATTGAAACTCCAACAGCATGGAAAGATGATATTGAAGGACCAACAATTGAAGCTGGCCAATGGGTCACAATGAAGGTAAAGGTGCAAAGAAATAATATAACTTTAACTGTTAATGATACTGAAATATTTAATGATGCCGTTAATATGGGTAATTTCCCTGAAGAAGCTGGTAAGTTTGGATATAGAACTTGGTTTGATAATAAAACTATAAATGTTGACTATTTAAAGGTTAAGTCACTTGATAATGAAGTTGTAACAGATATAAAAGAGGTAGAAGAGACAAATATATCTACATTATTAAATGCTAAGCCTGAGTTGCCATATAAAGTTAATGTAACATACTCTGATGGTACAAAAGGACAAGAAGTTGTAATTTGGGATTATATTGACCCAGCTAAATATGCAGAAGTAGGTACCTTTGTTGTTGAAGGAGCTATTAAAGGATCTGCTGAAGGAACACCAAAGGCTAAAGCTAATATTACAGTTAGAGATAAAATAGAATATTCAACTGATTTTGAAACTCCTGAAACTAGTGGAGATTGGCAAGTTTTAAAACCAACAGGACTTTCTGCAACAGTAGCAGATGGAGCAGTAAAAGTTCCTATGAACGGTGTATCTGTGTCAGCAGATATGAATTGTCCTGACGTTAAGAACTTTGTATATGAAACTGATTTTACTGTAAACAATGATTCAGGAAGAATTGGATTAGGTTTTAGAGTAAGTGATGTTAAAAACTGGGGAGCTGTTTGTTATGATGCAGGTTCATGGGTATGGAAAGCAAGTACAAATGGTTCTGAGTCTTACGGTTCTTTCCCAGGTTCAAAGAAATTAGAGGGAAATAAAACTTATAGAATGAAACTTGAAGTTGAAGATAACAAAGTTACATTATCTATAGATGGAGAAGTTATAGGTAGTGCAACATCAGATAAATTCCCAACTTCAGGAGGTAAGATAGGATTAGTTGGATGGTTTGGAAATAAGACTGTTACTTTAGATAATGTTAGTGTTAATGAGATCACTTCTGAAACAGATACAGATTTACCAGAAATAACAGAGCAAACTATTGAATCAGACATAATGACAGTTAAATTAGATAATACTTTCCCAAGAGTTATTGAGTATAATTGGAAAGCTGATGATTCAACATTAATTGGACAAGAAACAAGATCTAATAAAGTTAATCTTAATGGTAAAAACTATACTCCAGAAGTTAATTGTGTTGTAGAAGATAATAAGGCTACTTATACAATGGCTATTGATGAAATTGGAGTTACATTAACAGCTGTTATGTCTGTAGAAGATAATAAAATAAGACTAGAAATAACTAATATTGAGGAAACTGGTGACTTTATAGTTAAAAAAGTATCATTACCAAATCAAAGCTTTGCAGAAGTAAGAAGTGATAATGGTGGTGCTATTGCAGCTGTATTATCAACAGGAGCTTGGCATCAAATTACTGATGAAATAAGTACTGTTGAAGATTTAGAGCCATCAAGTAAAGCTAAGACTTATGCATTTATTAATGATAATGATTTTGCTATATCATTAAATAATAATGTTGTGGAATACTCTAGTAGAATACTTTTAAATACTGAAAATAGAAATGGATATAAGAGTACTAGTATTGGAACTGGAGCTTGGACATATAGAGAAGTATTAGATTCTGAGTCAGATGTAGATTTTTATAGTGATGAAGAAAATTTATGGGCAGAAGCATATATAACTAAAGATATGAATGAGGATGAGACAATAAACTGGCAAGATGCTGCAATTGAATATAGAAATAGAGTTGAAGCACCATTAGGAGCCGAGGATTTAAAAAATAGTCTTTCATATATTGCTTTTAATATAGGTTATACTCAAAGTCCATTCTTAAGAACTTTAGATACAGTTAAGAAGTTATATAATTATACAGATGGATTTGGACAAATGGTACTTGAAAAAGGATATCAAGCTGAAGGGCATGATGACTCAATTCCAGACTATGGTGGACATATTGGTATAAGACAAGGTGGAGTTGAAGATTTCAACACCTTAATAGAAGAAGGTGCTAAATATAATGCTAAGTTTGGTGTTCATATAAATGCTACAGAATATCAATTAGATGCATTCCAATATCCTGATAATGGTTCAGTAAATACTAATTCTCCAGGATGGAACTGGTTAGATCAAGCTTATTATGTTAATCAAAGAGCAGATTTAACTACAGGTGAATTATTCAGAAGATTAGATATGTTAAAAGAAGATTTACCTAATTTAGGTTGGGTATATGTTGACGTTTATACAGGTAATGGATGGAATGCTCATCAACTTGGTGAAAAGCTAAATGATTTAGGATATCAAGTTGCAACAGAGTTCCATAGTCCTCTTGAAGAACATGTAACTTGGACTCACTGGGGAGCAGACCCTGCATATCCAAATGAAGGTGGTACAAGTGAAATATTAAGATTTATTAGGAATAGTACTAAGGATGGATTCTTATCAGATCCTATTTTAAAAGGTAATAAGCATTTATTATCAAGTGGATGGGGTAATAACCATGCAATTGAAGGTGTAAATGGTATAGAAAGATTCTATAATCAAGTATTACCTACTAAATACATGCAACATTTTGAAATAATGTCTAGAACTGATGATGAAGTTAAATTTACTGATAATTTAGTAGGGGTTAGAGAAGGAGCTAATATCAATTACTATAAAAATGATAAGTTAGTAGCTACTACTCCAGAAAGTTCATATAACAGCATTGGTGAAGGAAAGACTAAGTTATTCTTAGAATGGAATTTTGATGAAGGGGAAGATACAAAGATTTATCACTGGAATCCACTTGGAACATCTTCTGAATGGGAATTACCTGATGAATGGGAAAACTTATCTACAGTTGAATTATATCAGTTAACTGACCTTGGAAGAGAACATGTTAAATCAGTTCCTGTTGTAAATGGTAAAGTTAAATTAGATGTTGAACAAAGTACTCCATACCTTGTAACAAAAGGTGAGGTAGCAGAAGAAAGAATTGATGATTGGGGATATGGATCACAAATAAAGGACCCAGGATTTGACTCTCAAGAATGGAAGACTTGGTCAAAGAATTCTGAAGATGGAAATACAGATCATATTTCTTTTGTAAATGAAACTGCAAGTAGAAGAGCTGGTAATGATGTTGTATCAATATCTAATAAGCAAGGTAGTATATCACAAAGTATTGAAGGTTTAGAACCAGGTAAGACTTATTCTATATCTGCTTGGGTTAAAAATGATGGTAATAGAAAAGTTACTTTAGGTGTAAACTGTGGAGATGAAGAATTAACTAATGTAATTACTAGAGCATCATTTGCAAGATCTGGTGAAGGGCATAAATATTTAGATGATAGATTCCAAAGAATGGAGATTGAAGTTACAGTACCAGAGAATGTAACTACTGCAGATATTTATCTTAATGCAGAAGATGGAGAGGGTGATGTAATAATAGATGACTTCAGAATTTGGGAACATCCAGGTAATACTAATAAGGATGGATATGTATTCTATGAAGATTTTGAAAATGTAGATGAAGGTATTACACCATTCTTCTTAGCACCAGGAAGAGGTACATCAAACAGATCTCACTTAGCAGAAAAAGATCTACTTGGAAGACAAAA
This sequence comes from Clostridium cuniculi, assembly GCF_004353185.1. GTDB lineage: Bacteria > Bacillota > Clostridia > Clostridiales > Clostridiaceae > Clostridium > Clostridium cuniculi. Next base: position 165,134 of record NZ_SMUS01000003.1, read on the forward strand.
AATGAGCTGGGTACTTGATGGAAGATTCTCATTAAAGACTAATCAACAATCTGGTGAAACAGGTCAAATGTTAGTAACAGATGATTCAACATTTAAGTTAGAACCGAATAAAACTTATGAATTAGGATTCCTATATTCACTTAAAGATGCTACACCAGGTTATACAGTAAATATTAAATCAAGAAGTGAAGGAACTTTATTAAGTATACCTCTTGAAGCTACAGTAGTTGAAAGTGGACAATATACTAAGACAAGCTCTAAGAATCAAAAGTTCACAACTGGAAATAAGGATGATTATTATATTTCAATTGATAAGGGAACTGGATATGCAGATTTAATATTAGATAATATTTATGTTGTTGAAATTGATGAAAGTATTGAAAGTCCAGTAATTGATAAGGTAACATTAGGATCATCTATTACGGAAATAGGTGTAAATGAAAGCATTGATTTATCTTTATTATCAATAAAGGCTTTAATGAATAATGGAGCTCCTGCTAATATAGGTGATGGAGAAATAGAGTATGTTGTAGGAGATAATGAAGTTGCTAAAGTAGAGGATGGTAAGTTAGTTGGATTAAAGGATGGAAATACTACATTAACAGTTAAAGTATCATTTAATGGTAAAACTACAGTAGTATCTAACTCTATAAACATTAAAGTTGGTGAAGGATCTGAAGATGGAGGAGAAGTTACACCACCAGTTGAAGATGTATATAAGATACATTTAGAAATTGCTATAGAAGAAGCTAATAAGGTTACAGATGAAGAACTTTCAAATGTTGTTCCTGTAGTTGTTGAAGAGTTTAAAGCTGCATTAGCTGAAGCAGAAAGTTTACTAGAAAGTGGAAAATATACTCAAGAGCAAGTAGATAAGGCATTTTATAGATTAAGTAGTGCAATGCAAATGTTATCTTTTGAAAAGGGTAATAAGGAGCAATTACAACAATTAGTTGACATAATTAACCAATTAGATGCTAGTGAATATATAGATAGCACTTGGGCTAAATTACAAGTTGCTTTAGATAAAGCAAATGAAGTTATAGCTGATGAAAATGCACTAGAAGCAGAAGTTTCTAAGAGTTATGATCAATTAATAAGATCATTCTTAGAATTAAGATTAAAACCAAATAAAGATAAGTTACAAGATTTAATAAATAAAGCAGAAAGCTTAGATGAAAGTAAATATACTAAAAAGTCTTGGAAGGTTTTAGAGGATAAGCTAGCTAAGGCTAAATCTGTAATGGAAAATGGAGATGCTACTGATAAAGATGTTACTGATTCAGAAAAGGAATTAAAAGAAGCAATAGATGGATTAGTTATGGCAGATTCAAGTAACAATAATAACAATGGCAATAATAATGGTAACTCTAATAGCAATAATAACGGAAATTCTAATAACAACAGTAATAATGGAAATGGCGGAAATAAAGGAAACAAAGGAAATTCTAATTTACCAAAGACAGGAGGAACTCCAGCAGTAGCAGTAGGATTATTTGGTACAATTATTGCAACTATTGGTTCTGTAATGTTTAAGAAAAAGAAATAAATTTTAATAATTGAAAAAATAAGGGGGCTGTCGCACTAAATAATTAGTGCGACAGCCCCTTTTGCTAAAAAAATAAATCCTAGACTCTATAAGCCTAGGATTTATGGTAAAATATTTTTCATGCTAACAAAAAAAATCTTACAACAAAAT